>JAIRVJ010000069.1 GCA_031253955.1 Burkholderiaceae bacterium
GAGCTACGCAAAGCCCACGCCGCCACTGACCGCGCTGTCGATGCGGCCTACGGGTACAAAGGCGACAAGTCGGATGCGGAGCGGGTGGCGTTTTTGTTTGATTTGTATGGCAAACTTACTAACTTGCTACTCGCCGAGAAGCCTAAGAGCCTGTTCATAGTCTCCTTAGCAGCAAAATCAATGAGAGAAAGATATGTCAAGTGAACGAAAATTCTGGATATCTGGGGTAAACATCGTTACCCATCCGCATAGCCCGGAAAGGTATGTCAAACTGCTGCGCTTGCTGCTCGCCCAAGGGCATCACGTTCCCGTTAGAGGGGTGCAGCATCTTATGATCGGGGAGCTTCGCTCCTTGCACAGCAACAACCCCGTACGAGGACTTCAGGGGCGACTTTATCGTTTCATTCACATCGACAAGGATGCAGGGTGGTTCAATATCAAACGAAACGACGTTGCAACAGAGCAGGAGCTTGAGGCGGTAAGTTTTCCAGATCATCTTCGCCCAAATACAGAAACCTACGACTTTGTGTTCTATCCACACGGCCATACGCTGTACATCAATACACGATCCAGCATGGCCGTTCATGGC
Organism: Burkholderiaceae bacterium; assembly: GCA_031253955.1. Classification (GTDB taxonomy): domain Bacteria; phylum Pseudomonadota; class Gammaproteobacteria; order Burkholderiales; family Burkholderiaceae_C; genus Ottowia. Next base: position 590 of record JAIRVJ010000069.1, read on the forward strand.
CGATATTCAACTCTTAGCGTCGGTCAGGTGGTCAAGTTCCTAAAAGTCTTGTGCTCGCTGCCAGAGGTGACTAGAGAGTTTGGCGATGTTGAAATAACGGCGCTCCCAGATCGAGAGCAGTTCGAAAGAATTTTGGCACTCCCGAAACTACGCCATCTAGTAATTGAGGTTGTCAAACCGAATCCAGAACAGCTTTCTGAAGCAGAGACCGAAGTGTTTTCCAGACTCTCTAAAATGAAAACACGTAAGATAAAGCAGGAGTTGATTGCGGAAAAGCATGAATCAATAGTTGTAGATAGCGAAACTCGCACTTTGGCGCAAGTTGGCGCAGCAAACGGGCAGGTTATTGGTTACGGCCATGCGATGGATGGGCAACCGGTCAGGGCGTCTACTGTTGACAAACCTTGGCGCGACCAAGTGGCATACAATCCAGAGGTGCAGACAGAGGTCGATGCCCTTCATGCTGCAACAAGCACTCTGCCGGGACATGACACAACACCACGATAGTCAGGGTAACCACGGCCTCGGCGCGCTCTTACATCTGTACTGGCGCGCCTATGGCGGTGTGCGCGGTTTTACTAGGTCACCGTTTTTGTGGGTATCGCTTGTTTTGGTTGTGGTAACCGCACATTTTTGGGTCGTAGAGAAGTGGTGGGAGCAGGTACTGTCAATCTTGCCTGGTTTGTTAGGGTTCACATTGGGCGGATTCGCTATTTTTTTAGGCTTTGGCGACGACAAATTCAAGAGCATCATTTCAGGTGCAAAGGCAGGCGATCCCACGCCTTCGCCATATTTGCAGGTATGCGCGACATTTCTTCATTTTGTTTTGATTCAGACCTGCGGCATTGTTGTGGCGCTGCTTGCGCAAGCCACAGATTTCCCGCTAACGGGCCCGCTCGTAGAACTTGGTCGGTTTCTGGGTTCTGTGAAATGGATAGCTGGTTTGTTTGGGTACTGGCTGTTTCTGTATGGACTATGCCTCGCGGTTGCGGCTGCACTGGCAGTATTTCGTGTTGCCTACTGGTTTGATACGTTCAAGCAATTGACAGAAGAAAACGACGATAAACAATAACTTGGGGAATAGCAATGTAGGACTGGATTCACCCCGCCAGCGCCTCAATTTCGATACCACTAGTTTGGTAGTATCTTCAAATTCGCATGGCCCTCAAATCCACCATCTTCAAGGCCGACGTGCAGTTGGCTGATATCGACCACGGCTGTTACACCGATTTGCAGTTGACGCTGGCCCGCCATCCCAGCGAAACGGATGAGCGGGTGATGGTGCGGCTGGCGGCGTTGGCGCTGAACGCGCATCAGGTGCAGGACTTGTGCGGGGGCGACGCCCGCATCGGCTTTGGCGCGGGCCTGTCTAGCCCCGACGAGCCTGACGTGTTACTGCGCGACTTTACGGGCCGCACGCGCTTGTGGATCGAAGTCGGCCAGCCCGACGACAAGCCCTTGGCCAAAGCATGCTCCAAGGCCGATCAGGTGCTGGTCTATGCCTACGGCCCCGCCGCCGACGTGTGGTGGCGCGGCATCGAGGCCAAGCTGGCGCGCCTGCCAAAATTGAGCGTCTGGCGCATCCCCGCCGCCGACGCGCAAAGCCTGACCCCACTGGCCGAGCGCGGCATGAAGCTACAGGCCACGGTACAAGAAGGCGCGCTGACGCTATCCAGCGACCGGGGCCACGCCACGATTCAACCCCAGTCGCTGAAATTGGGGTGAGGTTTTTCCCAACCGTTCGCAATCGTGTCTCCAGAAATGACAAAGCCGCCTATTGGCGGCCTGTCGCCCCAAGAGCATCCGGCCAAAACCGGGCGGTCAAAGGGTGAGTCGTGGGGGTATTTCTATACCAGTAAGGCAGGGCGTGGTTCACTCGCGGCGAATGACGGCTTCCGCTTCCTGACACATGGGTATTTTCACGCGCGCCCCTGCCCTTCCCCCAGCACCACCCACTTAAGCGAAGTCAGCCCCTCGATACCCACCGGCCCGCGGGCGTGGAATTTGTCGGTGCTGATGCCGATTTCGGCGCCCAGGCCGTACTCGAAACCGTCGGCAAAGCGCGTGCTGGTGTTGACCATGACGCTGGCCGAATCGACCTCGCGCAAAAAACGCTGCGCGTGCCGGTGGTCGCTGGTCAGGATGGCGTCGGTGTGGTGGCTGGAGTAGTGGTTGATGTGGGCGATGGCCTCTTCCACGCCGGCCACTACCTTGATGCTGATGATGGGCGCCAGGTATTCCTCGTACCAGTCAGATTCTTGCGCGGCAACGATATTGGCTTGTGTATTGATAGCGTCTAGTCCATAGCCTGCCTGGGCTAGAGCCTGATTTTCCTTAAAAATCGCAAGGGCTTGCGCATCGCATCGCATCTGTACGCCCTTGGCCGCGAATACGGCGCCGATGCGCGGCAAAAACTTGGCCGCCACGCCGCGCGCCACCAGCAGACTTTCGGTGGCGTTGCAGGGGCTGTACTTTTGGGTCTTGGCGTTGTCGGTGACTTTGACGGCCAGTTCCAGATCGCAAGGATCATCGACGTAGGTGTGGCAGTTGCCGTCCAGGTGTTTGATGACGGGCACTTTCGCCTCGGCGCTCACGCGCTCGATCAACCCCTTGCCGCCGCGTGGAATGATCAGGTCCACGTAGCGCGGCATCGCCACCAGCGCGCCGACGGCGGCGCGGTCGGTGGTGGGCACCAGTTGCACGGCGTCGGGCGGCAGGCCCGCTTCGGCCAGCGCCTGCCGCGCCAGCTTTGCTAGCGCCCGGTTGGATTCGATGGCCTCGCTGCCCCCGCGCAGAATGCAGGCGTTGCCGCTCTTGATGGAGAGGCTGGCCGCCTCGATGGTCACGTTCGGCCGACTCTCATAAATCATGCCGAACACGCCGATGGGCACGCGCATCTGGCCCACGCGGATGCCGCTGGGCTGCTGCTTGAGGCCGGTGATCTCGCCAATCACGTCCGGCATGGTGGCCAGTTGCTCGCAGCCCTGGGCGCAGGTTTCGATGATGGCGGGCGTGAGCTTGAGGCGATCGACCATCGGCGCGGCCAGCCCCACGGCGCGCGCGCGCTCCACTTCGGGCGCGTTGGCCGCTTGCAGCGCCGCCACGCTAGCGCGCAGCAGCCGCGCCAGCGCGCCCAGCGCCCGGCTGCGCTCCGCCGCGCCCGCGCTGGCCATGAGGGTAGCCGCTGCGCGCGCGCGCTGGCCCAGTTGTTCGAGCAGGGCGGCGGTGTCGGCCGTGCTGGCGTCGGGGGTGTCGTGCGGTTTCATGCGGGGATTTTCGCAAAGATCGCTTGGCCCGGCGCGGCCAACGATGTGCTCGTATGCTATTCTGGCTACTTTGTAGCTACAACGTGACAGAAGGAAAAATCATGCACGCTGATGCCGTGGTCCGGGCGCGCATCCCGGCAGACATGAAGGATCAGGCAACATCCGTGCTGCGCCGCATGGGCCTGAGCGCGTCCGACCTTATCCGCCTGACGTTTCTTCGCGTGGCCGAAGAAGGCCGCTTGCCGTTCGCGTTGGAAGTCCCCAACCGTACCACGCGCAAGGCCATGGCCGATCTCGAAGCGGGCAAGGGCAAGAGGTTCGACAACGCCGAAGCTTTGTTCAAAGACCTCGGAATTTGACGTGCTGACGCCGCGCCGCCTTTCGCAGTTCAAGCGCGATGTGCGCAAGGCCGAAAAGCGCGGCAAGGATATGGACAAACTGCGTGTGCTGCTGGTCTTGTTGATCGCGGAGCAGCCCTTGCTGGCACACTACCGCAACCATCCGCTCAAAGGCGATTGGGCGGGTTATTGGGATGCCCACATCGAGCCCGATTGGCTGCTTATCTACCGCGTGGAGGGCGACGAGTTGCAGCTTGCCAGAACCGGCACGCACGCGGATATTTTCAACGAGTGAAGCGGCGCGGGCGAAGTCCGCGCGATCTGGGGGGGTAATTTAGCCCCTGCCCGCGCACGCGCTTGTCAGCCCCAGCGCCAGCCGGTGCAAAGCCTGCCAGGGCGCGCGCGGCCAGCCGGGGGCAGGCAGGCCCTTGACGATGCCGTCGGCCAGATGCGCGGCGTGCAGCAGGTTGGCCAGCGTGAGCGCCGTCAGGCGCGGCAGCGCGCGCTCGAACAGGCGCTCGCGCTGGCCCCACACGCGCTGTTCGCGCAGCGCCAGCGGCAGGGGCTTGCCGCCCTCAAGTGCGTCCTTGGTGCGCTTCAGGGCGCGGATGTCTTCGGCGATGGCGTAGTGCACCAGCACCTCCGGCTCGCCTTCGGCTTGCAGGCCGTCGAGCATCCGCTGCACGCGCTCGTGCTGGCCGGCCAGCATGGCTTCGGAAAGTTTGAACACGTCGTAGCGCGCCACGTTGAGCACGGCCGCCTCGATCTGCTCGCGGGCCAGCTCGCCGGCGGGGTGCAGCAGGCCGAGTTTGCTGATCTCCTGGTGCGCGGCCAGCAGGTTGCCTTCCACCCGGTCGGCAAAGAACTGCAAGGCGCGCACGCCGTCTTCGCCCGCGCTCACGCGCTGGCCCTGGCGCGCCAGGCGCTGCGCAATCCACTGCGGCAGTGCGGCGCGCTCCACCGGCTCGATGGCGATCTGCACGCCCGCCCCGTCCAGCGCCGTGAACCAGGCGCTGGCGCGGGTGGCGCGGTCCAGCCGGGGCAGCGTCACCAGCCAGAGCGTGCCGGCGTCAGGGTCTTGCGCCGCGAGCGCGGCCAGTTGCTGCAAGGCCGCGCTGCCATCTTTGCCCGGCTTGCCGCCGGGAATACGCACTTCTACCATCTGCCGCTCGGCAAATAGGCTGAGCGACTGCCCCGCGGCCAGCACCGCGCTCCAGTCGAAATGCGCGCCCGCCACGGTATGCACCGTGCGTTCGGCGTAGCCCAGCGCGCGCGCGCGTTCGCGGATGGCGTCCAGCGCCTCTTGCACCAGCAGCGGCTCGTTGCCGTGCAGCGTGTACAGGGGCCGCAAGCCCTTTTGCAGATGGGCGGCAAGCTGCTCCGGCTTGAGTTGCATGAGCGAACCTAGAAACGGTAGTTGAGCGCGCTCGCCAGTGCCGTGATTGGCGAGCCAGGCAAGGCGCGAGGACGCAGCAGGCTCATGCCTGCAAGGACGAGCAACGCCGCATGGTGCGGCAAGCGCGGTGCTGGCGAGTGCGTAGCGATCTCACCCAAACGGTGAACGCGATCGAAGAAACCAAGGTCAATGTCCACGCGATTCCCGTAGAGGTAACAAGCGGTCAACTATCGTTTCTAGGTTCAAGCTTGATGGCCGCCAGCCGGCGCAGCACCTGTTGCACGACATCGGATTGCATGTCGGTAAACAGCATCTGCGCTTCCGCGTCCTTGGACAGCGCGGCGGTGTCGCTGTAGCTTTGGTCAATCTGGCGCATGATCTCGACTTCGGGCAGCACTTCCTTGCCGGCAGGGGTGCGCACCCGGAAGCGCAGGCGAAAGCGCAACTGGAATTCGGTCACATTGCCCGCCGCGTCGCGCCCGACAACAACGCGCTGGCGCGCCTCTTGCAACACCTGGAGCGCCACCTCAGCCTTGTTGCGATCAGCGGCATCCGTGATGACTTGCAGCTTGCCCGTGATTTCCAGTTGGCGTTGCAGCTCGTGGCCGCTGGCCGCGTTGCCGGACGGCAGTTCGACGTAGATTGAGCGGAACGCGAAGTCCGGTGCCTGCCGCAGCGCAAAACCGCACCCCGCCAGCAGCGGCGCGGCGGCAGCGGCGATCAGAAGGCGGCGCGTGAGCATGGCGGATAGTTTAGCGGCGCGCTCTTTCTCTTTCCCTTACCCAAGAACCTTTCTGAAGCGCAGGCTCTTTATGGTGATGCACATGTATGCCTCGTCATTCCCGCCTTCGCGGGAATGACGAAGGAAAAGTTGTGCTACGCATGGTGGCCGGTTCCGGGGCGCAAGCGGGAGAGGGAGAAAAACCCAATCAAACCACCACGTTGATCAGGCGCCCCGGCACCACGATCACTTTTTTGGGTTGTGCGCCTTGGGCGTGCTTGGCGAAGGCTTCGCTGGCGAGTGCCGCGGCTTGGATTTGCGCTGGATCAGCCTGCGCCGGCACGCGGATGGCACCGCGCAGTTTGCCGTTGATTTGCAGCATCAGTTCGATTTCGTCTTGCTGCAACGCCTGCTGGTCCACCTTGGGCCAGGGCGCGTCCAGCAGATCGCCCTGCGCTCCCGCAAAGCCGAGCTGCCGCCAGAGCGCGTGCGCGATGTGCGGGGTGACGGGGTAGAGCACGCGCAGCAGCGTGGCAAAGCCTTCGGCCAGCGCGGCATGGCTGCCCGGGGTGCCGTCGCTGCTGAAGGCTTCCAGCGCGTTGAGCATTTTCATCGCGCCGGAGACCACCGTGTTGTATTGCATGCGCTGGTAGTCGTAGTCCACCTGCCCAAGCACGGTGTGAACTTCATGCCGCAGCGCCTTGGCCGTTTTGGAAAATTCGACGCCGCCGCGTGGCGCGCCATCTGCCAATTCAGCCAGATTTTCGACAGCGGAGAGCTTGATGCCGAAAGCCCACACGCGGCGCAGAAAGCGGTAGCTGCCTTCCACCGCAGCGTCGTTCCATTCCAGCGTGGCCTCGGGCGGGGCGGTGAACATGGTGTACAGGCGTGCGGTGTCGGCGCCGTATTTTTCGATCAGCTCTTGCGGATCGACGCCGTTGTTCTTGGACTTGGACATGGTGCCCACGCCCTCGTACTCGATGGGCGTGCCGGCGGGCAGATCACCCACCGCCTTGCTCAGCCGCGCGCCGGTTTGCTTGCCGCCGGCGTCCAGCAGCGGCTCGACATCGGCGGGCCAAAAGTATTCGATGCCGCCCCGCTCGTTCTTGCGCGAATAGATGTGGTTGAGCACCATGCCCTGCGTGAGCAGGCGGGTGAAAGGCTCGTCGATTCGAACCAGGCCCAGGTCGCGCATCGCCTTGGTCCAAAAGCGCGCGTACAGCAGGTGCATGATGGCGTGCTCGATGCCGCCGATGTATTGATCCACCGGCATCCAGTACGCCGTGCCCTCACCCACCATCGCCCGCTCGTTTTGCGGATCGCAATAGCGCATGAAGTACCAGGAGGAGTCGATGAAGGTGTCCATCGTGTCCGTCTCGCGCCGCGCGGGTTGGCCGCACTTGGGACAGGCGCATTGCAGGAACGCCTCGCACTTGGCGAGCGGGTTGCCGCTGCCGTCGGGCACCAGGTCTTGCGGCAGCACTACGGGCAGGTCGCGTTCGGGCACGGGCACGGCGCCGCAGGCGCCGCAGTGGATCATGGGAATGGGTGTGCCCCAATAACGCTGGCGGCTGATGCCCCAGTCGCGCAAGCGCCAGGTGGTTTTTTTCTCGCCCAGATTCTGTTGCGCCAGCGCCAGTGTCACGGCATCGACGGCGGGCTGATACGCCAGGCCATCGAGCGCGCCGGAGTTGACGCAAACGCCCCGCTGCTTGTCGCCGTACCATTCCTGCCACGCATCGGCGCGGAAGGTTTGCCCGGCCACCGCGATTACCTGCCGGATCGGCAGGCCGTACTTGAGCGCGAACGCAAAGTCGCGCTCGTCGTGCGCGGGCACGCCCATCACGGCGCCGTCGCCGTAGCTCATCAGCACGTAGTTGCCGACCCACAGCGGAACGTCCTGCCCGGTGAGCGGATGCTTGACGCTCAATCCCGTGGGCAGGCCTTCTTTTTCCTTGAGCGCCAGTTCGGCCTCGGTGGTGCCGCCCTTGGCGCATTCGGCGATGAAGGCGGCCAGCCGCGCATTCGATTGGGCCGCGTGCGCGGCCAGCGGGTGCTCGGGCGCGACGGCGCAAAAGGTCACGCCCATGATGGTGTCGGCGCGCGTCGTGAAAACATACATGCGCCCGCCGCCGATGGGCGCGCCGTCCGCGCCGCGAATATCGTGCGGGAAGGCAAAGCGCACGCCCTCGCTCTTGCCGATCCAGTTTTCCTGCATCAGGCGCACGCGGTCGGGCCAGCCGGTAAGCGTGGCTTTGGGGTTGCCGATCTGCACGTGGTCGAGCAGTTCCTGCGCGTAGCCGGTGATCTTGAGGTAATAGCCCGGAATCTCGCGCTTTTCCACCAGCGCGCCGGTGCGCCAGCCGCGCCCGTCGATCACCTGCTCATTGGCCAGCACGGTTTGATCGACCGGGTCCCAATTCACCACCTGCGTCTTGCGGTAGGCGATGCCCTTTTCCAGCATCTTCAGAAACAGCCACTGGTTCCACTTGTAGTAGCTGGCATCGCACGTGGCGATTTCGCGGCTCCAGTCGATGGCCAGCCCCATCGCCTGCATCTGGCTCTTCATGTAGGCGATGTTGTCGTAAGTCCACTTGGCCGGCGGCACGCCGTTTTTCAGCGCCGCGTTTTCGGCTGGCAGACCGAAGGCGTCCCAGCCCATCGGCATGAGCACGTTCATGCCCTTCATGCGCAACTGGCGCGCCAGCATGTCGTTGATGGTGTAGTTGCGCACGTGCCCCATGTGCAGCTTGCCGCTGGGGTAGGGCAGCATGGAGCAGGCGTAGAACTTGGGCCGGTCCGCGCGCTCGGTGACGCGGTAGGCATCGGTGGCCCGCCAGTGTGCCTGCGCGGCCTTTTCCACGGCCAGATGGTCGTACTTTTCTTGCATGGGGGAATTGTAGGCGGATGGCTTGATTACTATAATATTTATAGCTATACGCCAAAATATTGTATGTGTTTTACAATAAAAAATATTGTAAATACATACTAATCATTGACTACAAGCTGCAAAAATAGTAATTTTTCGTCATTCCATCGAAGACAGGAACTTCGGGGGAGTGACGAAGTGTTTTTTCAGGAGCCGGGCGCGGGCCGCGCCGGGGCCGGCACGGTAGGTGCGGCGCCGGAGGCTTCGGCGACGAAGCCGATGCGGTTGAGGCCCGCTTTTTGCGCCTCGTTCATCACCTCGAACACGCGGGCGTAGGGCACGGACTGGTCGGCGCGCAGGCGCACTTCGGCGTCCGGGTTGGCGTGGGCGGTAGCCAGCAGCGCCGCCGCCAGTTCCGGCTGGCTGACCGGCTGATCGTCGATGTACGCCTGGCCGGCCTTGTCGATGGCCAGCGTGACGAAGCGGGGCGGCTCGCTCTGGCTGGCCGCGT
>JAIRVJ010000108.1 GCA_031253955.1 Burkholderiaceae bacterium
GTCGATGCCCTATGGCAGGAGATCGGCCAACTGCTGGATGCTCTCCCCGCAACACAGTGCCGCAATTACTTCGCTTCTTCTGGATTTGTCATCGCATAAATCAAAAATGCTCTAGCGCCCCCAGCAATATAGGCCAGTACGCGCTGTTTCAAATCGTTGCTGCAGGCAATGACGATCTCCTGGTTGAACATGGCGTATAGTCTATGTCTAATTTATTGCAGAGTCAACTATACGATGTAAAAGTATCGCAAACGTAGACTACATTTTGGCAATCAGCCATGAAAAACGGAATTGGCGCAGGTTGAGGCCAATGCGGTTCAGTCAAGCGCATGAACCCATGATTTCGTCATTCCCGCGCAGTTCCCGCCTTCGCGGGAATGGCGATTTGAAATATCTTCACTGAACAGCATTGAGGTTGGGGTCGAACTCAAACCCCATTCAGCGCCGCATTGGCGCGGCCCGCGTGAACACCAGTTTCAGGATCGTGGCGATGAAGATCACGAACCACACGAACGACCAGTTGGCGATCGAGCCGCCCAGAAAAGTCCAGTCCACCTGCGTGCAGTCGCCGCCGCCGCGGAAGATCATGGGAATGACGCGCTGCAACGGAAACGCCTCGATCATGCCGTACAGATCGCGCCCGCAAACCGACGATTCCGGCGGAAACCACTGCAACCAGCTCTGGCGCGCGGCGGTGAACACGCCGAAACCCGCCGACGCCACCGCCAGCAGCCCCCACAAGCGCCAAGCCCAGGGCCGGCGGGCAAAGGCCGCCAGCGCGCAGCACACCCCCACCCCGATCAGGCAATAACGCTGCACGATGCACATCGGGCAAGGCTCCAGGCCCAGCGCCATTTGCAGGTGCAGCACACCGAAAGCAAGCATGGCCGCGCAGATGACGGCAATGGCCGTAAACACGAGGCGAGGACGGGATGACAGGATTTGAAACATGGAAGGCCAATGCTACGTAAAATATAGCTTCATGCACAGTCTGGACATGGGCAATAGGCTTATTTTATTCCAAAAAGAAAACTGGTCTGCCCGTTCTCCCGCAGCCTGAGAACGTGTTCAGCGGGTGCCCGCCAGCAGGCCGCGCCCGATCACCTGGGCCTGGATTTCGGCGGCGCCCTCGAAGATGTTGAGGATGCGCGCGTCACACAGGATGCGGCTGATCTCGAATTCCAGCGCGTAGCCGTTGCCGCCGTGGATTTGCAGGGCGTTGTCGGCGTTGCTCCACGCCACGCGCGCGGCCAGCAGCTTGGCCATGCCGGCCTCGACGTCGCAGCGGATGCCCTTGTCCTTTTCTTCCGCCGCGAAGTGCGACAGCTCGCGCACCAGCGCCGTTTCGGCCAGCATCATCGCCAGCTTGTCGGACACGCGCGGGAACTTGATGATGGGCGCGCCGAACTGCTTGCGCTCGCTGGCGTAGCGCCAGCCAAGCTCAAAGGCGCGCCACGCCACGCCGACGGCGCGCGCGGCGGTCTGGATGCGCGCGCCTTCAAAGGTCTGCATCAATTGGCGAAAGCCCTGGCCGCGCACGCCGCCGAGCAGGCCCTGCGGGCCGATCTCGAAGCCGTCAAAGGCGATGTCGTATTCCTTCATGCCGCGATAGCCCAGCACGGCAATCTCGCCGCCGCTCATGCCGCGCGCGGGGAACGGCTGCTCCTTGCTGCCGCGCGGCTTGGGCGCGAGGAACATGCTCAGGCCGTTGTGGTCGGTGGTGCCCGGCTCGGTGCGCGCCAGCAGCGTCATCAGGTCGCTGCGCGATCCGTGGGTGATCCAGGTCTTGTTGCCGTCGATGCGCCAGCCGCCGTGGGTAGGCGTGGCGCGCGTGCGCAGTGAGCCAAGGTCAGAGCCGGTATCAGGCTCGGTGAACACCGCCGTGGGCAGCACTTCGCCCGAGGCGATCTTGGCCAGCCATTCGTCCTTTTGCGCGGGCGTGCCGCTGAGGTGGATGAGTTCGGCAGCGATTTCGGAGCGCGTTCCCAGTGAGCCGGCAGCGATCCACGCGCGGCTGAGTTCTTCGGTCACGATGCACATGGCGCGCTTGCCCAGCCCCATGCCGCCGTAGTCGGCGGAGACGCTCACGCCGAACACGCCAAGTTCGCCAAGTTGCGCCACCAAATCATCGGGAATCAGCGCGTCGGCCAGGTGCCAGGCGTGCGCCTTGGGCGTGATCTCCTTGTCGGCAAAGCGGCGGAACTGCTCGCGAATGGCGTCCAGATCGGCATCGAACGACGTTTCGGTGATGGGCCGTCCGTCGCGGAAATGCTCCACCAGCGCGCGGCGGGTTTCGGGCAGCGCCGCCTGCGCGATCAGCGCGCGCGCGGATGCGTGACCGGCCAGCGCCGCCGCCGCCTGCTCCAGCCCCAGTTCGCAGGGCCGGAACACCTCGCTCTGGGACATCGGGATGCCGCCGGCAAGCTGCGCCAGGTATTCGCCGATACCCAGCGTCAGCACCAGTTCTTCGCCCGCGCCGAGCTGCGAGCGCTCGGCCAAACGCTCGCCCCAATGGGCGGCGCAGGCAATGGCCTCGGTCGTGGTAGCAACCCACGCTAGGCCATGCAGGGCGCGCTGGTGTTGTTGCAGCAGCTTGGCCTCCGGTTTGCCCGTAGGCGCGCAACGCTGGGCCACGGCGCGCTGCACCGCGCCAAGGTATTCCCGTGCCGCTACAGTTGCGCCGCGCAGGCGCTGGATCAGGTTCGATTCGTTCACTTTGTTGACTCTGCTTTCAAATTTTCTGCCTTCCCCGCGAAACGCAGGAGGGGGAAAGATGGATGCCTTTATGCGCCAGCGATGGGGTAATAGCCATAAAACCCGCCTCAAAACCGCTTGTCAATCCCGGCTTGCTTGAGGATGGCGTTGGCCATGTGACGGCTCAATACCGTCACCGCAAGCGGAAACTGCTGCCCGGAAACGGGGCTGAACCATATCTCGTGACTGCCTCTGCCCTGCCGTAGCATCGTGCAGCCGCAAGCCGGCAAAATAGCCCGCAAGGGCTGGTAGAAACCGCTGCCCATCGCTCACACAAGCGCATGCTGATGATCCAGGGCGCAGTCTTCGTACTCAAAGCGCAGGCGCATCGTCCCTACGTCGATGCCCGGCTTGTTGGCTTGGGCGATTTCCGGCGCGATGGCCCAGAACCGTTCAACCAGTTCATCCCAAGTATCCGCCTCGGTAGCCACCGGAAGCGCATCGCAAACGCCGACCCACTTGTCCGCTTCCGAGTCGTAGATCACGCTTACATGAAACATGGCGTTTTGGCGCTTGGCCTCGGTGATTTGGCTCATGCCGCGATTGTAGGCTTGGGAGCCTCTTAAAGCCTGTTTGCGATCCCGGCGCGAGGTGTACGGGAGCGTGCTTGGCTTTTGCCTCTTCCCCCGCACGCGGGGGAAGGCAGGGATGGGGGCCAGCGGCGCATCGCAAACCCGGCGTCTGTTTCAGCGCCGTGCGCCCCCACCCCAACCCTCCCCCGCGCGCGGGGGAGGGAGCTAAACGGCGCAGCG
>JAIRVJ010000118.1 GCA_031253955.1 Burkholderiaceae bacterium
CTGGCCGTTTGCAGGCCCTGTTCGATGAATTTTTTGCCGCTCTGAATGTCGGGATCGGCGGTGTAGCTGACCACCACGCCCGGCGCCTCAAAGCCTTGCGCCGCGACGCTGGGCAGGCCGCGCGCCTCGAACAACTGGCGCACTTTGCGGCCCAACTCCATCTGCTGCTCGCGCGCCTTGGCAAAGCCGCGCGCGCGCGTTTCCAGCATGGCCTCGCGCAACTCGACCAGCGCCGTGGTGGGCAAGGTGGCGTGGTAGGCGTGGCCGCCGTTTTCATACGCCTGCATGATTTGGCGCCACTTTTTCAGGTCGGCGGCAAAGCTGGTGCTGGCGCTGTTTTCCATCGCTTGCAGCGCGCGCTTGGACAGGCCCACGATTGCGCAGGCGGGCGAGCTGCTCCAGCCTTTTTGCGGCGCGCTCAGGAGCACATCGACGCCGATGGCCTGCATATCGACCCACATGGCGCCGGAAGCCACGCAGTCGAGCACGAACAGGCCGCCGGCGGCGTGCGTGGCCTCGGCCAAGCGGCGCAGATAGTCGTCGGGCAGGAGGATGCCGCTGGCCGTTTCCACATGCGGGGCGAATACCACGGCGGGCTTGGCGCGGGCGATGGCGGCGACGGCCTCGCCGATGGGCGCGGGCGTCCACGGCGCTTGCGCTCCATTGCCCACGCGGCAGGCTTTGAGCACGGTGATGCGCTCGGGCGCGGTGATGCGGCCCATTTCCAGAATCTGGCTCCAGCGGTAGCTGAAAAAGCCGTTACGCAGGACCAACACCGGCTGGCCGCTCGCAAACTGGCGCGCCACCGCCTCCATGCCGAAGGTGCCGCCGCCGGGCACCAGCGCCACAGCGTCGGCGCGATAGACCTCTTTGAGCAGGGCCGAAAGGTCGCGCATCACGCCCTGGAACTTTTGGGACATGTGGTTGAGCGCGCGGTCGGTATAGACCACCGAAAATTCGAGCAGACCGTCGGGATCGACGTGGGGCAGCAGTGCGGGCATGGGAGCTTCCTTCACAATCTCAAGCGAGCAGGCAGCTTAACACTGGTTGGGCGTTGGGCGTTTGGCGTGGGAACCGCTTTGCGGCAGGCGGTATTTCGCACGCCAAACGCTCAACGCTCAACCTGCCGCAGCGCGCTCGCCGAAAATGGCCGCGCCCACCCGCACCAGCGTGCTGCCGGCGGCAATGGCGGCTTCCAGATCGGCGCTCATGCCCGCCGAGAGCGTGTCCAGACCCAGGCCGTCGGCGTTCAGTTGATCGAATAAGGCTCTGGCCCTTGTGTGGACTGCGCAGGCTGCTTCAAAATCAGGAGCTGGTTCGGGAATGCTCATAATTCCGCGCAGCCGCAGCCCCGGAAGCAGCGCCACGGCGCGCGCCAGCGCGAACGCTTGTGCCACGGGCACGCCCGATTTGTTGGCGCCCGCATCCACATTCACCTGAATGCAGACGTTGAGCGGCGGCAGGCCGGCGGGCCGCTGGGCCGACAGGCGCTCGGCAATCTTGAGCCGGTCGATGGTGTGCACCCAGTGAAAGCTCTCGGCCACCGGGCGCGTTTTGTTGCTTTGCAGCGGGCCGATGCAATGCCATTCGATGCCGGGCAGATCGTCCAGCGCGGCCATCTTGTCCAGGGCTTCTTGCACATAGTTCTCGCCGAAGGCGCGCTGGCCCGCCGCGCAGGCGGCGCGCACGGCTTGCGGGCCGAAGGTTTTGGAGACGGCTAGCAGGGTGACGTCCTCCGGGCGGCGGCCTGCGGACAGGCAGGCCGTTGTTATCCGGTCACGCAGATGCTTCAGATTTTCGGCAATCATCGTCATAATGTCTCAATTCATCACTTGCAAGCACCGGGAAGTATCGTGGACATCACGCAATTGCTGGCTTTTGCCGTTAAAAACAAGGCGTCCGACCTGCACCTGTCGGCCGGGCTGCCGCCCATGATCCGTGTCAACGGCGACGTGCGCCGCCTGAACGTGCCCACGATGGAGCATAAAGAGGTGTTCGCGCTGTTGTACGACATCATGAGCGACGCCCAGCGCAAGACCTATGAAGAACGCCTGGAGGTGGACTTCTCTTTCGAGATTCAGGGCCTGGCGCGCTTTCGCGTCAACGCCTTCAACCACAGCCGCGGCGCGGCCGGCGCGCTGCGCACGATTCCGAGCAAGATCGTCACGCTCGATCAACTGAATGCGCCCAAGATCTTCGCCGATCTGGCGCTCAAGCCGCGCGGGCTGGTGCTGGTCACAGGCCCGACCGGATCGGGCAAATCGACCACGCTGGCGGCCATGGTCAATCACCTCAACGAAAACGTATACGGGCACATCCTGACGGTGGAAGATCCGATCGAATTCGTGCACGAGCCCAAGAAGTGCCTCATCAACCAGCGCGAGCTTGGGCCGCACACGCTCAGTTTCGCCAACGCACTGCGCTCATCGACGCGGGAAGACCCCGACGCCATTCTGGTGGGCGAGATGCGCGATCTGGAAACCATCCGCCTGGCCTTGACCGCCGCCGAAACCGGCCACCTGGTCTTCGGCACGCTGCACACCAGCAGCGCCCCCAAGACCATCGACCGCATCATCGACGTTTTTCCCGGCGAGGAAAAGGAAATGGTCCGCGCCATGCTCTCCGAATCGATGGTGGCGGTCATCTCGCAGACGCTGTGCAAGCTCAAGGATGGCACCGGCCGGGTGGCCGCGTTCGAGATCATGGTGGGCACGCCGGCCATCCGCAACCTGATCCGCGAAAACAAGGTGGCGCAGATGTATTCGGCCATGCAGACCGGCAACAGCCTGGGCATGCAAACGCTCGACCAGCAACTGATCGAGATGGTGCGCCGCAACGTCATCACCGTGGCCGAGGCCCGCAGCAAGGCCAAGATGCCAGAAAACTTCCCCGGATAACGAAGGAATCGTCATGGAACGCGATCAGGCCAGCCAGTTCATCAACGACTTGCTCAAACTCTTGGTGCAGCGCAAGGGCAGCGATCTGTTCATCACCGCCGACTTTCCGCCCGCCATCAAGGTGGACGGCAAGATCAGCAAAGTCTCCGCGCAGCCGCTCACGCCGGCGCACACTCTGGCGCTAGTGCGAGCGGTGATGAACGACAAGCAGGCCGCCGAGTTCGAGGCCACCAAGGAGTGCAACTTCGCCATCGCGCCCGCGGACATCGGGCGCTTTCGCTGCAACGCTTTCGTCCAGCAGGGCCGCATCGGCATGGTGCTGCGCGTGATCCCGCAAGACCTGCCCACCATCGACATGCTGGGCCTGCCCCAGGTGCTCAAGGACATCGTGATGACCAAGCGCGGCCTGGTTATCCTGGTGGGCGGCACCGGCACCGGCAAATCCACCTCGCTGGCGTCCATGGTGGACTGGCGCAACATCCACACGCAAGGGCACATCGTGACGGTGGAAGACCCGATCGAATTCGTGCACCCGCACAAGAACTGCATCGTCACCCAGCGCGAAGTCGGCATCGACACCGACGACTGGGAAATCGCTCTCAGGAACAGCCTGCGCCAGGCGCCGGACGTGATCCTGATGGGCGAAATCCGCGACCGCAAAACCATGGAACTGGCCGTCGCCTTCGCCGAAACCGGCCACCTGTGCCTTTCCACGCTGCACGCCAACAGCTCCAACCAGGCGCTGGACCGCATCATCAACTTCTTCCCCGACGAGCGGCGTCCGCAATTGCTGATGGACCTCTCGCTCAACCTGCGCGCGATGGTCTCGCAGCGCCTGCTCGCCAGACAAAGCGGCAAGGGCCGCGTGGCGGCGGTGGAAATCATGCTCAACAGCCCCCTGATCGCCGACCTGATCTTCAAGGGCGAAGTCGGCGAAATCAAGGAGATCATGAAAAAAAGCCGCGAACTGGGCATGCAGACTTTCGACCAGTCGCTGTTCGACCTGTTCGAGGCCAAACTCATCACCTACGAAGATGCGCTGCGCAACGCCGACTCCATGAACGACCTGCGCCTGCAAATCAAACTCACCAGCAAGCGCGCCAAAAACCAGGACCTGACCGCCGGCACCGAGCACGTGCAGATCATGTGAAGACAAGGTTGAGTGCTCGGCGTTGAGCGCGGGAACCCGCTTTCCCCCACGCTCAACGCCAAACGCTCAACGTTCTCATGAACACCGCCATCCACCCCAAGGATTACGCCCAAGCCGCGCCGCGCCGGGTGGCCTTCCTGGGCTTGGGCGTCATGGGCTACCCCATGGCCGGCCACTTGGCGCTGGCTGGGCACCGCGTCACGGTTTACAACCGCACCGCCGCCAAAGCCGCCACCTGGTGCGCCCAACTGGCGCATACCGGACGCGCCGCCAGCGCCCCCACGCCCTTTGACGCCGCGCGCGCTGCCGATTTGGTGCTCTGCTGCGTCGGCAACGACGACGATCTGCGCGCCGTCACGCTGGGCGAAGGCGGCGCTTTTGCCGGCATGAAACCCGGCGCCATCTTCGTCGATCACACCACCGCCTCCGCCGGCGTGGCGCGCGAACTGGGCGAGCGCGCCCGCAAGCAAGGACTGGCCTTCATCGACGCGCCTGTCTCCGGCGGGCAGGCCGGTGCGCAAAACGGCGCGCTCACCGTCATGTGCGGCGGCCAGCAAACCGCCTTCGACGCGGCCCGCCCCGTCCTCATGGCTTATGCTCGCGCCTGCACGCTGCTGGGCGAAAACGGCGCCGGCCAGTTGGCAAAAATGGTCAACCAGATATGCTTGGCGGGCCTGATGCAGGGGCTGGCCGAAGCCTTGGCCTTCGGCCAACGCGCCGGGCTGGACATGCCCCAAGTGTTGCAAGTCGTCAGCCAGGGCGCGGCGCAAAGCTGGCAGATGGAGCACCGCGGCAAAACCATGCTCGAAAGACGCTTTGACTTCGGCTTTGCCGTCGAGTGGATGCGCAAAGACCTCGGCCTGGCCCTGACCGAAGCCCGCCGCAACGGCGCCAGCCTACCCGTCACCGCGCTGATCGATCAGTTCTACGCCGACGTGCAGCAAATGGGTGGCCAACGCTGGGATACCTCCAGCCTCATCCAGCGCCTGCCCTGAACCGCGCGGGACTTGTCGGCCCAGTTAGCCCTCTACCCCGGCAGCTTGAACGGGGTGGGTAATTGCCAGCCCGGCGGGTTGGCCACCTTTGGCGTAGCGGACTTTTTGGCTGCTGCTTTTCTGGCGGGCGCTTTCTTGGCTGCCATTTTCTTCACGGCAGTTTTTTTGGCAGCCATTTTTTTCGCGGACGTGCCGCCCGCGCCCGTGTCCCCGCGTCTGGTCTGGCGGGCGGGCGCGGCGCGGGTGGCTTCGCGCATGGTTTCGGCGGCAATCTGCTGGAACTGCTGCGTCAGCGCGCCCCACCATTGCAGCGGATCGACCAGCCCGGCGGAGGCCGCGGCTTGCTCGCTGGCGGCCTGCGCCGGCTTGGAGTCTTTGGAGGACGCGCCCGGTTTTATGGCGGCGGCGGGCGCTGCGGGCGCATCCAGCGGCGCGGGAGCCGGTTTGGGGGCGGTGGCGGTAAAAGCTTCGGCCATTTGCGCCACGTTCAGGTTCATGCCGGCCAGGGCCGCCAGCGTCATCTTCTGCACTTCCAGCGCCTGAATAGTGGCCTTGACAGCGGCGCCGTTTTGCTCCAGCCAGAACTGCACGGCCTTGAGTTCGCGGATGCGCTTGTCCAGCTCGTCCACGTTGATCGTGGGCACGATGCCCAGCCCCGGCAGCGGCGCGGCGGCGGACGCGCCGCTGCCGCTTTGCGCCAGTTGCCGCAGAAAGTCGAAACCGGGAACGAATTTGCCGAAGGCGAAAGTGTCGGAGTCGGTCATGGCTTGTCTCTTTCCAAACGAAAGCCGCACCCGCCAGCTTAACGCAAAAGCGCCGCCCTGCTGGCCGCCGCGGACGGCCGCTATTTGGCCGCGGCGCTCCAAAGCTGGCGCAGGTTGATCAGTTCGTTGTCGAAGCGCTCGTTGATCCGGTCGCGCTCGGTTTGCTGGTTGGCGATGGCCTGCCGCTGAATTTCCGCGCTTTGCGTGTTGTCCTCGATCTTGCGGCGCAGCGCAGCTGGAGCGCGCGACGGGTCTTTTTCGTAGAACGCCATCTCCGCGTCAAGCGCCTGCCGTTCTTTGGTCAGATTTTCCAGTTGGACGTTGGCGGCGTCGATCACCGTCTGGCTCTGCGCCAGCGCCGCGGCGCGCGCCTGCTCGTGCGCTTGCGGGTTCGGGTAGCGGATCAGCAGCACCTGGTCGCGCCGCGCGGCGTCGCGGGCGCGCTGGCGCTCAAGCTCGGCCTGCCGCTGGGCGGCCTCGTAGCGCGCCAGCTCCGGGCCGGTCATCTGGGGCATGATGACGCGCCTGACGCTGCCCGAACTGTCGAGCACGCGCTGCTCACGGTTGATGCAGACCATGATCGGGCGGTCAGCCGTCAGGTAGTGGCCCTGCGCGTCGGTGCAGGTGTACACATCCGCTTGCGCCGCCGCGCCAGCGCAGCCCAGTACGGCCACCGCCGCTAAGCGCAGGGCCGACATGGATCGGATATGAAACGGCATCTCAAACATGTCATGCGGCACCGTAACGGGCGCGGTAATCGGCTACAGCCTGATAATGGCGGCGGAAATTGGCATCTTGCTCCAACACGTGCAATAACTGCGCCAAGTTGGCAATAGCGCACACCTGCAAACCTAGGGTTTCGCGCACATATTGCACCGCCGACCAAGGCAGATCGTGGCCTGCTTCGGCGGCCTTTTCCTGCCGGTCCAACGCAATGGCCAGGGCGTGCGGCGTGGCGCCCGCCGCTTCGATCAGCGCGATGGAGTCGCGCACGGCGGTGCCGGCGGAAATCACGTCATCGACGATGAGCACCCGGCCCTTGAGCGGCGCGCCCACCAGCGCGCCGCCTTCGCCGTGATCCTTGGCTTCCTTGCGGTTGTAGGCAAAGGGCTTGTTCACGCCCAGCCGGGCCAATTCCACCGCCACCGCCGCGCCCAGTGGGATGCCTTTGTAGGCG
>JAIRVJ010000121.1 GCA_031253955.1 Burkholderiaceae bacterium
TTCATCGCCGGTCTGAATCGCCAGGGCCACACGGTGCTGCTGACCACGCACTATCTGGAAGAAGCCGAGGCGCTGTGCCAGCGGCTGGCGATGCTCAAGCTGGGCCGCGTGGTGGCGCTTTCGCGCACCAGCGCGCTGCTGGAGAGCGCCAAAAACCAGATGCTGCACTTCAAAACCGATAGCACGCTACCGCCCGCGCTGGCGGGCCGCGCGCGGATTACGGGCCGAATCGTGGAGCTGCCCGCCCGCGACGCGGCGGACATCGAGCGCCTGCTGGCGACCTTGCGCGAAGCGGGCGTGGCGGTGGAGGACATCGAAATCCGCCGCCCCGATCTGGAAGACGTATTCATCGCGCTGATGAACCGGCGCGAGGAGGCAATCGCATGAACCGCCCGCTGGATACCGTTGCGCTGGGAGTAACCCCCGCCCGCCTTGACCCGCCGGGGCCGGGCGGCGTGGCGCGCCCCGCGCTCAACGCCCTGCCCGCCGAAGACCCGGCCTGGCGCATGTTGCTGACCAAAGAGGTGCTGCGGTTCTGGCGCGTGGCCGTTCAGACCGTGGCCGCGCCGGTGCTCTCGGCGGTGCTGTATCTTTTGATTTTCGGGCATGTGCTTTCGGGGCGCGTGCAGGTTTATCCGGGCGTGGGCTATGTAGCTTTTCTGGCGCCCGGACTGGTGATGATGAGCGTGCTGCAAAACGCCTTCGCCAACAGCGCGTCGAGCCTGGTGCAAAGCAAGATCATGGGCAATCTGGTGTTCCAGTTAGTCACGCCGATGGCCGCGCGCCACTGGTTCGCGGCCTACGTCGGCGCGGCGGTGGCGCGCGGGCTGCTGGTCGGGCTGGGCGTGTATGTGGTCACGCTGCTGTATGCGCCGCCGCGTCTGGCCGCGCCGCTGTGGGTGCTGGTCTTTGCCTTGATGGGCGCGGCGCTGATGGGCGTGCTGGGCCTGCTGGCCGGACTGTGGTCCGACAAGTTCGACCAGATGGCGGTGTTCCAGAACTTCATCGTGATGCCGATGACGTTTCTGGCGGGCGTGTTCTATTCGGTGCATACGCTGCCGGGCGCGTGGCGCACGGTCAGCCGCTTCAATCCGTTTTTCTATCTGGTCGATGGGCTGCGGCACGGTTTCTTCGGCGTCAGCGACGTGTCGCCCTGGCTGAGTCTGGCCGTGGGCGGCGCTTGTCTGGCGCTGGTGTCGATGCTCACGCTGCACCTGCTTAACATCGGCTACAAACTGCGCTATTGATTTATGACTGCGGAACAACTGCACCAACTCATCGCGGCAGGCCTGCCCTGCGCGCATTTGCACATCGAAGGCGACGGCCACCACTGGTTCGCCACCATCGTATCCGGCGTGTTCGAGGGGTTGCGCCCGATTGCGCGGCACCAGCGCGTGTATGCCGCGCTGGGCGAGCGCATGGCCACCGACGAAGTCCACGCGCTGTCGATGCGCACGTTCACGCCCGCAGAGTGGGCCGCGCGGCAATGCTCCGGTAGCTCCTGATTTGATAGCTGTCAGCCTGGACTTTGCTTGGGCCAAAGCTGTTTTTTACATGATTATCAACATATCGCAGATGGAATTGAAGAAGAGCTGCATGAATTTTCCTTCGTCATTCTTGCGCAGGCGCGCAGGAGCTAACTCAAGGCCAAATCGCTGGCGTTTTACCCCTTCCCCCGCGTGCTGGGGGAAGAGCCTGCCCCCGCGAAGGCGGGGGTTGGAATGGGGGCAGGGACGCATCGCAAACGCAGTACTTCATCCAGCGCCGCGCGCCCCCACCCCAGCCCTCCCCCGCACGCGGGGGAGGGAGAAAACCGCGCACTTACCCGCATTTACCCCAAGTTAGCGCCCATGCCCCTGCGCGGGAATGACGAAAGAAAAGCAGTGCGGGAGAAGGAAAAAATACAATATTCATAGCTATTTGCCCTTGTTCCACATAATTTTCATATGGATTTATATATAAAAACTATATGTAACTTTGGTAATAAGCTATAAAAAATATATTGCCCACGCTCAACTCCAATACGGTTCAGCTAAGCGCATGACCCCATGATTTCGTCATTCCCGCGCAGGCAGGCACTGTGCGGGAATGACGGCTGCAATGTCTTGACTGAACAAGCCTTGCGCTCGACACAAAACGCCAAACGCTCAACCTTCTTCAAACCCGCCACTTGGCCAGCAGCTTTTCCGGCGGCAGGGTGTCGTAGGTCTCGAAGGGCTGGTGGATCCACGGGTTGGTGGGCAGGTTTTCGGCGGCGTAATCGGGCTTGAAGGTGGAGCAGTCCTTGCTCCAGATGACGGCGGTTCGCAGTTCACGAATCGACGGGTAGCTGCCGCGCAGCCGCTGTACCACCGCTTGCAGGGTGATGCCGGTGTCGGCCAGGTCATCGACCAGCAGCACGCGCCCGGCGATCTGGCCTTGCGGGGTGGTGATGTAGCGGGCAATGTCCAGATGCCCCTGCGCCGTGCCGGCCTGCGCGCGGTAGCTGCTAGTGGACATGATGGCCAGCGGCACGCCGAAGATGCGGCTCAAGATGTCGCCCGGCCTCATGCCCCCGCGCGCCAGGCACAAAATGGTGTCCAGGCGCCAGCCGGAGCGGTGCACTTGCAGGGCGAGTTTTTCGATCAGGCCGTGGTATTCGTCATGGCTGACGTACAGGTGTTTGCCGTCTTCGGTCAGCATCCTGATGCTCCTGATTGAATAGCTGCAAAGGAAGATTGGACAAGCACTAGCCGCAATTACAGTGAGCGAGCTTTCTTGGCCACATGCTTCGGGCGTCGCGTTGATTGCGCCGCCTGCCGCTCGAAATACCGCTGGTACGTATTCAAATAATTGTTATTGACTTGGCAGCATGTCAGCTTGCTGAAATGCACTGTGCTTGGCTGGTCAAGCCAACGCCCCGCGCCGTCAAAATAGCGAATAGACAGGCTGCGCGAAGTGCAGCGCAGCGGCGCACCAATGAAAAAATCGGTTTCCTTGTGGTTCAGACTCTCGTATTCGAGGATCAGCATGGGGTACGTTGCCATCAACTGCGACAGCGCCGTTTCCCAGTTCGTCAGATCAATGCGCTTGCCAAATTCGACTGTTTTGAACAAGCCTTCGTCCTGCAGCAACTGCTTTTGGAACATGTTCGTCTTGCCGACCCGGACGCCGGAGATGTCCTTGGTTCGCAATATTCGCAAACCGTCAAGATGAAAGTCGTACACGTAATGCAAAAACACGAGCTTCTTGGAGAAGTCGAGGACAAAACCATATTTTGGGTTGCGATCAATCGCCTTTCTTTTCAGGCCAACCAACTGCTGCTCATCGTGCGCTTGCGCAAGCTGCTTCAAAACAGATTGCCGAGGCATTGCGTTCAAGCCAGAAACGGATGCCGCACGGTAATGGTGTGCTCGCGGTCGGGGCTGGTGGAAATGACGTGGATGGGCACGCCCACGGCCTGTTCGATGCGTTGCAGGTACAGCCGCGCGTTGACGGGCAG
>JAIRVJ010000147.1 GCA_031253955.1 Burkholderiaceae bacterium
CACTTGCATGCCGGAGCGTTCGCTGAAGGCGCGCTCGATGTAGACGATTTCGTCGCCCGGGCGCCCGCTGAGGTTGACCGGCTGCTGGATGAGCCGGTGCAGCTCGCGCATGGGGGCCAGGGCCACGTCGCGCACGTTCAGCCGCCCCTTGACGATGTTGCCTAATTCGAGCAGGCGCAGGCCCAGGCGGTAGCTGCCGGCTTCGGGCCGGTCGATGAAGCGCCCGGTGGCCAGATCGTTGAGGATGCGGTGCGCAGTCGATGGGTGCAGGCCGGAGGTTTCGCTCAATTCCTTGAGCGACATGGTTTCTTCGCGCGCGGCCAGGGCGTCGATCAGGGTGAACATGCGCTCCAGCACCTGAATGGCGGGGGTGGTGCGGGGTTCGTTTCGGCTTTTGCGCATGGTGTGTGACGGTTTCAGGCGGCGTTTTCTTGGCCGACAGTTTGCCAGCCGTGCGGCGTGAGTATTTCGCAGGGGCGAAAGCGCCCCTTGTAGGCCATTTTGGGGCTGCCGGCGATCCAGTAGCCCAGGTAAACGTAGGGCAGCTCCAGCGCGCGCGCCTGCCGGATTTGCCAGCAGATGGCGTAGGTGCCGAAGCTGGCGCGCGGGCGCGGGTCGTAGAAGGTGTAGACGGCGGAAATGCCGTCGCCCAGCACGTCGATGACGGCAACCATGCGCAGCGCGCCCGGCTGCCCGCCCGCCGCCGCCGGTTCGCGGAATTCGACCAGGCGCGAGTTGACGCGGCTTTGCAGCAGGAACTGGGTGTACTGGCCCATGCTGTCGCGGTCCATGCCGCCGCCGGTGTGGCGGGCGCTTTGGTAGTCGAGGTAGAGCCGGTAGTGTTCCGGCGCGAAGCCCAGTTGCAGCACGCGCGCTTGCAAGTGGCCGTGCTGCCGGGCGGCGCGGCGCTGGCTGCGGCTGGGCCGGAATTGATCGCTGCGCACGCGCGCGGGCACGCAGGCGCGGCAGCCGTCGCAATGCGGGCGGTAGGTGAACAGGCCGCTGCGGCGAAAGCCTTCGTGCACCAGCCCGGTGTAGGCGTCGTTGTGGATGAGGTGGCCGGGCGTGGCCACCAGCGAGCGCGCCTGCCGTCCCGGCAGGTAGCCGCAAGCGTAAGGGGCCGTGGCGTAAAACTGCAAAGCTTGCAGCGGGAGATCCGTGAGGTGTGTCACAGAAAATCAGGGGGCAGGGCGGGGGATAACAAAGCATCCCAGTATACGGGCTGGAAGCGCCATACCGGCGTTGGCTCGCGCGCCAGCGCGTGCACGGCCTGGGCGAATTCGGCGCGTGGAATTTCCCGAGCGCCCAGCGAGGCGAGGTGGGCGGTGTTTTGCTGGCAGTCGATCAGCGGCAGGCCGTGCACGCGGCAGAAAGCCACCAGCGCGGCCAGGGCGATCTTGGAGCCATCGGGCACGTGCGTGAACATGGATTCGCCAAACACCGCCCGCCCCAGCGACACGCAGTAAAGCCCGGCGGCCAGTTTGCCGTCGATCCACGTTTCCACGCTGTGCGCGTGGCCGGCGTGGTACAGCCGGGCGTAGGCGCGCAACATGCCGGGGCCGACCCAGGTGCCGCGCTGGCCGGGCCGGATCGCGCGCGCTCAGCCGTGCATGACCTGCTCGAACGCGGTATCGAAGCGCACCTGCACGCGAGCGCCGGCGCTCGCGCGGGCCAGCGTTTTGCGCAGCGAGCGATGCAGCCGGAACTCTCCGGCGTGCAGCACCATGCGCGGGTCGGTGCTCCACCACAGCACCGGCTCGTCATGGTTGAACCACGGAAAAATCGCGTGGGCGTAGGCATCCACCAGCGTCGGCACATCCAGCGCCCCGCCCGCGGCTAGCAGCCCCGCCGCGGGCGAGCCGGAGGGCCAGGCCTGCTCGATGGGGGGAAAAGGCTGGCCCGGCGCCAAGAGCGGCAGCGGGGACAATGGGGGCTGGCGGCTCACTGGGGTTTACGCCCGGTGGTGGACGATGTCCACATCATGCACCGCCAAAACGCCGCTCTTGCGGTCGGCAAAAAAGCGGCGCAGCGTTTCGGCGACGGTGGCAAAAGCCAGCTCCGGCCAAGGAATTTCGCCCTCGGCGAACAGGCGCGCTTCCAGCGTTTCGCTGCCGGGGGCGAGCGTGGTATCGAGCATTTCGGCCAGATAAAAAATGTGTACCTGACCCACGCGGGGCAGACTCATGCAACTGAACAGGCACCCCATGCGGATGCGCGCGCCGGCTTCTTCTGCCGTCTCGCGCGCCGCGCCTTCGGCCATCGTTTCGCCCAACTCCATGAATCCGGCGGGCAACGTCCACTTACCCCGGCGCGGCTCAATCGCGCGCCGGCACAGCAGCACGCGCTCGCCCAGGTAAGGCACGGTGCCCAGGACGAGCAGCGGATTTTCGTAATGCACCGTGCCGCACGCCGGGCAAACCGCGCGCTCGCGCGTGTCGCCGTCGTCAGGCACCCGGTAAATCACCGGCGCGCCGCAAGCGCGGCAGTGGCGGATGGAGCGGTGCTTCATGGGCGCAGTGTAGGACAATGACTTTTTTACGTTGAGTGTCGAGCATTTGGCGTTGAACGTGCGCAGCCAAGGCGGGAAAACCCTCTTGGCCCATGCGTGAGAGAAGGGTGCGCATCGCTTGTAAAAGCATAGCTGCTACTCAAGACCTAGTCTTGGTTTAATATCTGTTTGACCTGATTGGGTACATACCTCAGATAGAAGTGAAAGAGGCTGGATGTGGCTTGGAGCGTTTGCTATTTTTTTGCGCCGCTTGCCCCCACCCTAACCCTCCCCCGCGTGCGGGGGACGGCCGGGATGGGGGCAGCGCCGCGACAGTCTTATCTGAGGTATGTACCTAATCAGGCTGTTTGACTCGTAAAAATAGATTCGCCCGCTTGCCTGGCTTGTGACAAATTCATGAATCTGAATCCTTCGCTTCCCCCCGGCTGGCTGCAACCCGCGTGGCCCGCGCCGGGGTGGGTGGGTGCATTGTTTGCCACGCGGGCAGGCGGGGTTTCCGAGGAGCCTTGGGGGAGTCTCAATGCGGGCGGTCAGGCAGGCGATGTGCCGGGGAGCGTGCGCGCCAACCGGGAGCGGCTGGCTTTGGCGTTGGGCGCGCGGCCGGTTTTTTTACGGCAGGTGCATGGCGCGCGGGTGATCGAGTTGGGGCCGGAGAGTGTGGACGGCGCGCAGGCCGACGGCGCGGTCACCCAATCTCTGGGCATCGCCTGCACCGTGCAGGTGGCCGATTGCCTGCCGGTGCTGCTGGCGCACCGCCAGGCGCGCGTGGTGGCTGCCGCCCACGCGGGCTGGCGCGGCTTGGCGGCAGGAGTGCTGGAGCGCACGTTCGAGCGATTTTGGGAGCTTGCACGGCGGCAGGAAAACCCTGCCAACCGATTCATGCCCGGCGGCACGCTGGCTTGGCTTGGCCCGGCTATTGGGCCGCGGCGTTTCGAGGTGGGCGGCGAAGTGCGCGCGGCTTTTCTGGCTGGCGATGCGCAGGCCGCCGGGTGTTTTCACACGCTGCCCGGCGGCAAGTTTCTGGCCGATCTGCCGGCGCTGGCCCGCCGCCGCTTGGCGCGCATGGGCATTACCCACGTATACGGCAACGACGGCGGCGATGGCTGGTGCACCATGAGCGATGCCGCGCGCTTTCATTCGTACCGGCGCGATCAGGCGCGGCTAGGCGGCGCCGGACGCATGACAGCCTGCATCTGGCTGCAATGATGCGGATTGGCCTTTTGGCCGCACGGAACCTTCTTTCGTCATCCCGGCGAAGTTCCCTGTTATTCCCGCGAAGGCGGCAACTGCGCGCCATAGGCGCCAGCATTTCTCTCCCCTCTCCCGCAAGGTAGCAAAGCATTGGAAGATTAACGCCTGCATCGGCGTCTGGAACAAGTGCGCTTTGCGCGCAACGGCTGCCATAGTCAATACCCAAATAAACGACCCCGCGCCAAGAGCGCGGGGTATTAGGGATTCTCTGAAGAACCATCCATCCAATCAATTCAAGGAACTTGTGGCATCCCAAGTTTCACGACATGAGACAAAGCGCCTTCCCACTGCGTTTGCAGCGCCGCCACGGTGCTGCTGAAGGCCGTTTGCTTCCCCGTTTTGCCCCTTTGGGGCCTTTTCGGGCGCACCTACGCCCAGCTTTGCTGCAAAATCCTCTTGCGCACCAGCCACAAGTTCACCAGCGCAAACAAGCTCTTGAGCTGCGCCGTGTTCTTGGCTAACCCGCGGTAGCGCACCTTCACATGCCCAAA
>JAIRVJ010000003.1 GCA_031253955.1 Burkholderiaceae bacterium
TGCTGCGCTTTTTGCACGCCTTTCCGTCCATGCGGATTGCCGTATTGGCGGTGGACCCCACGCGCCGCCGCAGCGGGGGCGCGTTGCTGGGCGACCGCATCCGCATGAATGCGCTGCGCAGCCACCGCGTCTTTATGCGCTCAATGGCTACGCGCCGCCAGCACATGGCGACCAATGCGGTGCTGCACGACTGCGTTGATTTTCTCAAGGCGCAAGCGTATGACCTGGTGATCGTGGAAACCGCCGGCATCGGCCAGAGCGATTCGGAGATCGTCGATCTGGTGAATTTGCCGGTCTATGTCATGACCAGCGATTACGGCGCGCCCAGCCAGCTTGAAAAAATCGACATGCTCGATTTCGCCGAACTGGTGGTGCTCAACAAATTCGACCGGCGCGGCGCCGAAGACGCGCTGCGCGACGTGCGCAAGCAGTGGAAGCGCAATCGCGCCGCGTTCACGCTCGACGATGAGCACACGCCGGTTTATCCAACCATTGCCAGCCAGTTCAACGATCCGGGCCTGACCTGGATGTTCGTCAATCTGTGCCGTCTGTTGCGCGACAAGCTGGCCTTGCCAGCGGACCAGTGGACGCCTGACATCGACACGGCGTTGAAAGAGCCGCGCGCCACGGTGCTGATTCCAGGCCAGCGCGTGCGCTACCTGGCCGAAATTGCCGAGCAGGGGCGCGGCGTCAACCAGCAAATCGAACGCCAGGCCCAATTCGCCAGCAAGACGCAGCACTATTACGAGTCATTGAAAGAACTGGGCGACGCCCGCTTGCCGCAGCCGTTGATGCGCTACGAAACGGCGGCGTTGCGCGAAGCGGGCGCGGATCGCACCTTGCTTGTGCTGCGCCAGCGTTATGACGAGGCGCTACGGGAACTGGGACACGAGGCCGTCCATTTGCTCACCGAGTGGCCCGCGCGCCGCCAGGCCGTGACCGATGAGGTCAATGCCTACCAGGTGCGCGGCAAGACCATCCGCGTGGAGAACTATCGCGAATCGCTCAGTCACCAGAAAATCCCGAAGATCGCGCCGCCCATGACACTGGACTGGGGCGACCAGCTCCGGTTCTTGATGCGCGAAAACCTGCCGGGCCACTATCCCTACACGGGCGGGGTTTATCCGTATCGCCGGTCAGGCGAAGACCCGACCCGCATGTTCGCGGGCGAGGGCACGCCGGAGCGCACCAACCGCCGCTTTCATTACCTGAGTCAGGGCGGGGCGGCCACGCGCCTGTCCACCGCGTTCGATTCGGTCACGCTGTATGGCGAGGACCCGGCGCAGCGCCCCGATATCTACGGCAAGACCGGTAATTCCGGCGTCAACATCGCCACGCTGGACGACATGAAAAAGCTCTACTCCGGCTTTGATCTGAGCGCGCCCACCACGTCGGTGTCGATGACCATCAACGGCCCCGCGCCGATCATGCTGGCGATGTTCATCAACACCGCTATCGACCAGAACGTCGAGAAATACCTGCGCGCCGATGTCGCCCGCTGGGCCAGCGCCCAAAACAAAATTAGGCAACTTTGTCCCGGCGGGCAGCCCGCGTATTCCGGCGAACTGCCCGCTGGCAACACGGGACTGGGCCTGGGTTTGCTGGGGGTCAGCGGCGATCAACTGGTGGACGCCGAAACTTATGCGCGCATCAAGCAGGATACCCTGCAAACCGTGCGCGGCACCGTGCAGGCCGACATCCTTAAAGAGGATCAGGCGCAGAACACCTGCATCTTTTCGACCGAATTCGCGCTGCGCATGATGGGCGACATCCAGCAATACTTTGTCGATCACCAGGTGCGCAATTTCTATTCGGTGTCGATCTCCGGCTACCA
Source organism: Burkholderiaceae bacterium (assembly GCA_031253955.1). Lineage (GTDB taxonomy): Bacteria > Pseudomonadota > Gammaproteobacteria > Burkholderiales > Burkholderiaceae_C > Ottowia. The sequence goes on from JAIRVJ010000003.1 coordinate 1,835, forward strand.
CATTGCCGAAGCGGGCGCCAATCCGATCAGCCAGCTCGCGTTTACCCTGAGCAACGGCTTTACCATCGTCGAGTACTACCTGGCGCGCGGCATGAAGGTGGACGACTTCGCGCCGAATCTGTCGTTTTTCTTTTCCAACGGCATGGACCCGGAGTACACCGTGATTGGCCGCGTGGCCCGGCGCATCTGGGCGCGGGCGATGCGCGAGCGTTACCACGCCAGTGCGCGCAGCCAGATGCTCAAGTACCACATCCAGACCTCCGGGCGCTCGCTGCACGCGCAGGAAATCCAGTTCAACGACATCCGCACCACGTTGCAGGCGCTGTACGCGCTGCTGGACAACTGCAACAGCCTGCACACCAACGCCTACGACGAGGCCATTACCACGCCGACCGAGGAAAGCGTGCGCCGCGCCGTCGCGATCCAGATGATTATCAACAAGGAACTGGGCCTGAACTTCAACGAAAACGTGTGGCAAGGCAGTTACCTGGCGGGCGCGCTGACCGATCTGGTCGAAGAGGCGGTGTACCAGGAGTTCGAGGCGATCAGCCAGCGCGGCGGCGTGCTCGGCGCGATGGACACCATGTACCAGCGCGGCAAGATTCAGCAAGAGTCGATGCACTACGAGCAGAAAAAGCACGACGGCAGCTTGCCGCTGATTGGCGTCAACACTTTTCTGTCCAAGGATCATGGCGGCGAAATCGCCACCGCTATCGAACTGATCCGCTCCACACCCGCTGAAAAAACGCAGCAGATCGACAACGTGCAAGCCTTCGGCAAGGCGCGCAACGGCCTGATGCCCGATAGCCTCAAGACGCTGCAAAGCGCCGCCCGCGAGCGCCGCAACGTGTTCGAGCAGTTGATGGAAGCGGCCAAATACAACTCGCTGGGCCAGATCAGCCACGCGCTGTACGAAGTCGGCGGGGAATACCGGCGCAACATGTGATTCGCGCTGATTTCCCTCGTCATTCCCGCGTAGGCGCATAGGCGCTGACTTGGGGTTTAAGTGCGGGATTTTTCCCCTCCCCCGCGTGCGGGGGAGGGCTGGGGTGGGGGCGCACGGGGCTGGAAGAAGCACGGTGTTTGCGATGCGTCGCTCCCCCCATCCCAACCTTCCCCCGCCGCAAGCGGGGGCAGGGGCAAAACGCCAGCGATTTATCCTTACGTTAGCGCCTACGCGGGAATGACGAATCTCAGAACCTGTTTACGATCTCAAATGGCTCGCGTTGGGCCGCAATCGGGATGAGTTGGCGGCCAACGGCACGCCGCATGGGCTGGTGCCCATGCAAGTGGCTTGACCGTCAAATCGCCGGATTTCGGCCCAACCCGAAGGGCAGATGCCTTTTCGGGCGGTTTGCCGC
>JAIRVJ010000034.1 GCA_031253955.1 Burkholderiaceae bacterium
GCCTTCTTCGTGGCTGGAACTGGTGCGCAGTTTTATGGGCCAGTAAGGCCAGGTGAGCGGCTTGTTCTCGTGTTCGGGCGGCATGGGCAATAGCTCGAACTGGGTCACGCTCTTGGCCCCGTGCCGGTTGCTCGTGCCCACGCAGTCGCTGCCGGTGTCACCGCCGCCGATGACGATAACGTGCTTGCCCGCCGCCGAAATCGCGCCCTTGACCTTGTCACCCGAGTTGACCTTGTTTTGCTGCGGCAAAAACTCCATCGCAAAGTGGATGCCTGCCAGATCGCGCCCCGGCACGGGCAGGTCGCGGCTTTGCTCGGCCCCGCCGGCCAGCAGCACCGCGTCGAACTCGGCCAGCACCTGCGCGGGCGCCAGCGTCTCGCGCGAAAAGTCGTTGATCTTGCCGCCCGGCCCGGTCTTGGGCAGGTCGCCTATGCGCACGCCGGTGCGCAGCGTCACACCTTCGGCCTGCATCTGCGCGATGCGCCGGTCGATGTGCGATTTGTCCAGTTTGAAGTCCGGGATGCCGTAGCGCAGCAGGCCGCCGGGCCGGTCGTTCTTCTCGAACAGCGTCACGTCGTGGCCCGCGCGCGCCAGTTGCTGCGCCGCCGCCATGCCCGCCGGACCGGAGCCGATCACCGCCACCCGCTTGCCGCTCTTGCGCCGCGGCGGCTGCGGCGTGACCCAGCCTTGCGCCCAGGCGCGGTCGATGATGGCGTGCTCGATGCTCTTGATGCCCACCGGCTGCCGGTTGATACCCAGCACGCACGCCGCCTCGCACGGCGCAGGACAGATGCGGCCCGTGAACTCCGGAAAGTTGTTGGTCGCCGACAGCACCTGCCACGCCCCGCGCCAGTCGCCCCGATAAACCAGATCGTTGAAATCAGGAATGACATTGCCCACCGGACAGCCGTGATTGCAAAACGGCGTGCCGCAATCCATGCAGCGCGCCCCCTGCGTCTTGGCCTGCGCGTCGTCCAAGCCGATGACGAATTCCTTGTGATGGCGCACACGCTCCTTGACGGGCAGATAGCCCTCGTCAATGCGCGCGTATTCCATGAAGCCAGTGGTTTTTCCCATGATGTTTTTCCGTAATTTGAATCAAGTTCGCGTTTTTAAATGAGAGGCGTTGGAAGGAAGAGACGTGTATAGCAACAACCAAAAGTCCGGATGATTGAACGGTTAGCTATTTGAACGACACCAAATTTTCCACCACTGTCTCTTCTTCGGTATTGACATAGAGCTACAAGTATTTCCCAAAGAAAAGGCAACAGGATTAGCCAAAAGAGCTATTTTATAATAGTAATCTTCCAATGCACACCATTGCCCTTCGTTCCAAATTTCAAATTCATTAAATGGGATACCAGCAAACGAAAATTCAACATTTTCAACAAGCAATTGCTCTTGAATCCAGAACAGATATGCGTCACCCTCTTTGAATCCGTCATCCCAGCTTTCTGAAAAACCAATGCTCAATATATATCTTTTAGGACAGCGAAGAATGTGGCTTGGGCCAAAGTATGAAAAATCATCATTCAAGGATTGTTCCGCTCTGGTGTAACTCGTATAGAAGCATATTCGATAGAGGCCCTCTGTTGTTGAGAGTTCGGAATACAGTTTTTTTAAAAGTTGATGAGGAAAGCTACGGCTGTTGTTCGCTAGCCATCTTCGTGCACGAAAATGATTGTCTCGAATCTTCCTAAGCCCATCTTGAGTATCGACTCGATAAACATATTCGTGCATCCGCATAAAATAGCTAACTTTCAAGGTAAGGTTAGTGTGAGCAACGTGAACCTCAATGTAGCTCTCATGAAAAGATTGGAATCCACTTGCGACTTACCCCGTAACCTATGGCCCTTGAGTACAAGGTCAAACAAGGTTAAATAACATATGCAATAAGCCTAACAAGCCAGTAAAAGACAAAGGAAGCTCCTACAAAAATTAACGTAAAAATCAGTGTTAAAATAACTTTGTTTAGCTGAGGCGTTGGAATGACGTTTAATATCTTTGCAAATCCTTCATCTGATTTTGTATGCACGTTAACTTGATTCCATGTAAGTGGCGGAAAATAGAGATATGAAATGGTAACCTGTTCCTTTGGAACCAACACAGGAATGACAATTTCGGAAGCACCTTCTGGATTGCTTTCAATAGTGTATTGAATTGGCGGATACACGGTGACGTTTGGCGGCAGTACTGCATGGACTAGACGCACATTGTGGGCAGCCTTGCGGCCAGCATTGCGCACCACGATACTGTGAGCATGAACAACGCTGTATTGCTGATCTTGCAAGGTGAACGACGAGACGTGACCAATGAAGGAGACTACCTTCGCGCGCGCCTCCGCGTAGTGCTTCACGACAGCACCGAGCAACAGAGAAAGCAACGGGCCAATGATTTTTGCAATCGTGTCAGGATCAAAAGTCATGTTCATACCATCTCACCACATATAGACAAACCATCTTGAGGATAGTAGTGTCGTCTAACATGTAACGTAACTGTCGGTCAAGGGATCTGAACCTTGCGGTCAGTTATACGGGCGGCCACGCTGACCGGCAGGTTGTTCGCGCGAACGACGAAAGGGAATGTGATTGCCCTTTTGCGACACCCTCTAAATCAGAGGAGCAAGAAAGCATCATTATCTAGTCTCCTCAGCTACTTTTTTAGTAGCTACATGCCTAGATTCAGTCTGCGTTTGTGCCTGTTTTCTTTCATAAATCCCCCCCAACACCCGTTTGTATTCGTGCGGAAAGACCTTGACGAATTTGCCGCGCGCAGCGTCCCAGTGGTCTAGCAGGTCGCGGGCGCGTTTGCTGCCGGTCCAGCGGTGGTGGTCTTGCAGCAGGTGTTTGAGGTGCGCCTCGTCGGTCTGGGCGTGGTGCCAGGTGGCGGGGTCGCTGCTGGTGCGCTGCTCGGCGTCGGGGAGGACTTTTTCCAGACCCACCATCGCCAAATTGCAGCGTTTGGCGAATTGGCCGTCCTCGTCATAGATGTAGGCCACGCCGCCGCTCATGCCGGCGGCGAAGTTGCGGCCGGTTTGGCCGAGCACGGCGACGGTGCCGCCGGTCATGTATTCGCAGCCGTGGTCGCCTGTGCCTTCGACCACCGCCGTGGCGCCCGACAGGCGCACCGCGAAACGCTCGCCCGCCACGCCGGAAAAAAACGCTTCGCCGCTGGTAGCGCCATACATCACCGTGTTGCCGACGATGATGTTTTGCGTGGCGTCGCCGCGAAAGTCCAGGCTGGGCCGCACCGCGATGCGCCCGCCCGACAGGCCCTTGCCGGTGTAGTCGTTGGCGTCGCCGGTCAGGACCAGCGTGATGCCCCGGCACAAGAACGCGCCAAAACTCTGCCCGCCGGTGCCTTCGAGCCGGATGTGGATGGTGTCGTCGGGCAGCCCCTCAGGATGCCGCCGCGTGACCGCGCCCGAAAGCATCGCGCCCACCGAACGATGCACGTTGCGCACCGCATCCAGAATCTTGACCGGCTCGCCCTGATCGATGGCCGGGCGCGATTTTTCGATCAGCCGGTTGTCGATGGCCTGCGCCAGCCCATGCTCCTGCGCCTCGCCGTGGCGGCGTGGCACGTCGGCGGGCGCTTGCGGCGGCGCGAGCAGGCGCGAGAAGTCCAGCCCGCGCGCTTTCCAGTGTGCGATGCCTTTTCTCACGTCGAGCAAATCGCTGCGGCCAATTCGCTCATCGAATTTGCGGATGCCCAGTTGCGCCATGATCTGGCGCGCTTCTTCGGCCACGAAGAAGAAGTAGTTGACGACGTGCTCAGGCCGGCCCGCGAACCGTTTGCGCAGCGCCGGGTCTTGCGTGGCGACGCCGACCGGGCAGGTGTTGAGGTGGCATTTGCGCATCATGACGCAGCCTTCGACCACCAGCGGCGCGGTGGCAAAGCCGAATTCGTCGGCGCCCAGCAGTGCGCCGATGACCACGTCGCGCCCGGTCTTCATCTGCCCGTCGGCCTGCACGCGGATGCGCCCGCGCAGGCGGTTCAGTACCAGCGTTTGCTGCGTTTCGGCCAGGCCGATTTCCCACGGGCCGCCCGCGTGCTTGATGCTCGACCAGGGCGACGCGCCCGTGCCGCCGTCGTGCCCGGCAATCACCACGTGGTCGCTCTTGCATTTGGCGACGCCCGCCGCCACGGTGCCCACGCCGACCTCGCTGACCAGCTTGACGCTGATGCTGGCGTGCGGCGCGACGTTCTTCAAGTCGTGAATGAGCTGCGCCAGGTCTTCAATCGAATAAATATCGTGGTGCGGCGGCGGCGAGATCAGGCCCACGCCGGGCACCGAATAGCGCAACTGGCCGATGTATTCGGACACCTTGCCGCCAGGCAACTGGCCGCCTTCGCCGGGCTTGGCACCCTGGGCCATCTTGATCTGGATCTGGTCGGCGGAGGCCAGGTATTCGGCGGTGACGCCAAAGCGCCCCGAAGCCACCTGCTTGATGCGCGAGCGCAGCGAGTCACCCGCTTGCAGCGCCAGATCGGTCTCGACGTTGGCCGCGCCGATCACGCTTTTGAGCGTGTCGCCTGGCTTGATCGGGATGCCCTTCAATTCGTTGCGGTAGCGCGCCGGGTCTTCGCCGCCTTCGCCGGTGTTGCTTTTGCCGCC
>JAIRVJ010000043.1 GCA_031253955.1 Burkholderiaceae bacterium
AGTCCTGATCTCAGCCCAATTGAGAAACTCGGGGCCAATCTCAAGGGCCGCTGGCGCAAGGTCGGTGGCGCGCTGGATGAGATGATCGTGACCTCCGATTATTTTGGGGATTGACTATATATGGGGCAAGGGCTTGCGTTACCTGGCCTCCGGCGGGGTCAATACCCTGTTGAGTTACCTGCTGTATCTGGGCCTGCGGCGTTTGCTGGATTTCCGTCTGGCGTATGTGCTGGCCTTCGCCGCCGGCGTGCTGCTCTCCTACGGCCTGCTGCGGCACATGGTGTTTGCGCGCGCGGGCTGGCACCATGCGCTGCCGTGGGTGGCCGCCACGCACCTGCTGCAACTGGCGCTGGGGTTGGCAGGTCTGGGTGGGCTGGTGGCATGCCCCGGCGTGGCTGGCGGCGGTGTGCGTGCCGCTCGTCTTCTTGCTGCAACGCAGGATTTTTACTTCGGATGGCGAGTGTTCGGCGTTCGGCGTGCAACGCTCAATGCTGACGCCATCTGCTGGTTGCGCCGCCTTTGCGTGGCGCTGCCCTTGCTGATGCCGGCGGCCAACCTGCTGGCCTGGCTGCGCTGGTGCGCCGATCTGCCATTTCTGCCTACGACGAGCGCCGGGCGCTTTCGCTAGCTCCGGCGCACCTGTTTCAAGCCATGAACAACACCGTCACGCCGGTCGGCGTTTTTCTGGATGTCATGGCGCAACGCTGGCTGGGCGGCAAAGGCGCCGAAGTTGCGCGTGAGCAGCACCAGCGTGGACGTGAGGCCGGAAGACGGCAGGCGCTCGCGCAGGATGTCGTAGCAGCGGTCGGGGCTGCCATCGACGACGAACACCACTTCCAGCGGTTCGGGCAGCGCGCGCGCCATCTCTTGCAGCGCGGCCAGCAGATCGGGCAGCGAAGCCTCGTTGCGGTACACGGGAATGACCAGGCTCAACATGGGGATTTCCCATCGAAAAAAACGCGCACGGTTTCGATCACCCGATCCATCTGCGCCGGCGTCAGGCCGGGGCAGCAGGGCAGCGAAAGCACCTGGGCGCAGGCCGCTTCGGTGACGGGCAGGGACGGCGCCTCATCCGTGTCATTCGCGCGTACCGGCTGGCGGTGGTCAGGCAGCGGGTAGTGCACGTCGCTGGCGACACCGTGCGCGGCCAGGTGAGCGCGCAGCGCGTCGCGCCGCGGCGTGCGCACGACGTATAGGTGCGCCACATAGTCTTGGCCCGCCGGGGGCGGCAGGCGCAAGGGCAGATCGGCCAAGGCGGCGCGGTAGCGCGCCGCCATCGCGCGCCGCGCGTCGTTGGCCGCATCCAGATGCGGCAGCTTGGCCAGCAGCACGGCGGCTTGCAGTTCGTCGAGCCGGCTGTTGATGCCGCCGGCCAGCGCCACTTCATATTTACCAGCCCAGCCGTACTGGCGCAACATGCGCACGCGCTCGGCCAGCGCCGCATCGGACGTGGCGACCAGGCCGCCGTCGCCCAGCGCGCCCAGGTTCTTGGTCGGGTAAAAGCTGAAACACGCCAGCGTCCCCCACGCGCCCGCCTTGCGCCCGCCGCGCGCCGCGCCGTGCGCCTGCGCGCAGTCCTCAACCAGCGGCACACCGGCGGCGCGGCAGGCGGCGGCGATGCGTGGCACGTCGGCCATCTGGCCGTACAGATGGGTCAGGATGACGGCGGCGACCCCGCCCTCTTGCAGCGCCTGCTGCACGGCATCCGGCGCAAGATTCATGTCTTGCGGATCAATCTCCGCATAGAGCGCCCGCGCGCCCACTTGCGCGATGGCGGCGCTGGCGTAGCACCCGGCATTGGCGGCGGTGAGCACGCGCTGGCCCGGCCCCACGCCGAGCGCGCGCAAGGACAGCGTAAGCGCATCGGTGCCGTTGCCCACGCCCACGGCGTGCGCCACGCCCAGATAGCGCGCGAAGGCGGCCTCGAAAGCCTGCACTTGCGGCCCCAATATGTAGCGGCCGCTGCCTGCCGCCGCTTGCAGGCAAGCGCCCAGATCGACGCCCAGCGCAGCGCCCGCGGCGGAAAAAAACGGGACTTCCGGCGGGTTCACCCTTGACCCTTCGCGTCATCGAGCAGCCGCAGCAGGTATTGCCCGTAACCGCTTTTTGCCAAAGGCCGCGCCAATTGTTCAAACCGGGCCGCGTCGATGAAACCCTTGCGCCAGGCGATTTCTTCGGGGCAGGCGATTTTCAGACCTTGCCGGCGCTCCAGCGTGGCGATGAACTGGCTGGCGTCGAGCAGGCTGTCGTGCGTGCCGGTGTCTAGCCAGGCGTAGCCGCGGCCCATGATCTGCACGCCCAGTTGGCCGCGTTGCAGGTAGGCGTCGTTAACGGCGGTGATTTCGAGTTCGCCGCGCGCGCTCGGCTTGACCGATTGGGCGATTTGCACCACGTCGCGGTCATAGAAGTACAAGCCGGTCACGGCAAAGTTGCTTTTGGGCTGACGCGGTTTTTCCTCGATGCTGACGGCTTGGCCGGCGGCGTCGAACGCAACCACGCCGTACTGCTGCGGGTCGTGCACATGGTAGGCAAACACCGTGGCGCCGTGCGTGCGGGCATCGGCTTGCAGCAGCAGCGGCTCAAAGTCGTGGCCGTGGAAGATGTTGTCGCCCAGCACCAGGGCGCTGGGCGCATCGCCGATGAAACTTTCGCCGATGATGAACGCTTGCGCCAGTCCGTCCGGGCTGGGCTGCACGGCGTATTGCAGGCGGATGCCCCACTGACCGCCGTCGCCCAGCAGTTGCGCAAAGCGCGGCGTGTCTTGCGGCGTGCTGATGACGAGGATGTCGCGGATGCCCGCCAGCATCAGCGTGGTCAGCGGGTAATAGACCATCGGCTTGTCATAGACCGGCAGCAGTTGCTTGCTGATCGCCAGCGTCGCCGGATGCAGCCGGGTGCCGGAGCCGCCGGCGAGGATGATGCCTTTGCGTGGGGTCATTTTTGGGTGAGGATTTCGTGGAGCATCCGGCGCACGCCGTCTTGCCAATGCGGGAGATGCAGGCCGAAGGCGGCGCGCAGCTTTTCGGTGTTCAGGCGCGAATTGTGCGGGCGCTTGGCCAGCGTCGAAAATGCGCGGGCTGGCACGGGATCCACCGCTTCAGGTCCGGCTTTCAGCGCCACGCCCAAAGCCTGCGCCTGTTCCAGCACGAAGCGCGCGTAGCCGTGCCAGGAGGTTTCCCCCGCGGCCGCGAGGTGATAAAGCCCCGCCTTGCCGGGTTCGCGCAAAGTCTGCATGACGGCGTGCGCGGTCACGTCGGCCAGCAACTCGGCGCCGGTGGGCGCGCCGAACTGGTCGCCCACCACCGTCAGGCGCTCACGCTCCTGCGCCAGCCGCAGCATGGTTTTGGCAAAGTTGCCGCCGCGCGCGGCATAGACCCAGCTGGTGCGCAAGATCAGGTGGCGCGCGCAATGCCGCGCCACCAGTTGCTCGCCTTCAAGCTTGGTGCGGCCGTACACGTTCAAGGGGCCGGTGGCATCGCCCTCACGCCAAGGCTGCTCGCCGCTGCCATCAAAGACGTAATCGGTGGAGTAATGCACCATGAGCGCGCCAATCTGCCGCGCCGCCTGGGCCAGGATGCCCGGCGCGGCGGCGTTGAGCACGCGCGCCAATTCGCCCTCGCTTTCGGCCTTGTCGACCGCGGTGTGCGCGGCGGCGTTGACGATCACATCGGGCCGCACGCTCAGCACGGTTTGCGCCAGCGCATCGGGACGGGAAAAGTCGGCGGGATATTCGGCGCTGTCGAAATCGAGCGCGGTCAACGCGCCTAGCGGCGCTAGGCTGCGCTGCAATTCCCAGCCGACCTGACCGCCCTTGCCGAACAACAGAATCTTCATGCGCGCGCCTCGGTTGGCGCGCCGTACTGTTTTTGCACCCAGTCGCGGTACGCGCCGCTTTGCACGCCTTGCACCCACGCGGGGTTGGCAAGGTACCAGGCGATGGTTTTGCGGATGCCGGTGTCGAAGGTCTCCAAGGGTCGCCAGCCCAGTTCGCGCTCAATCTTGCGCGCGTCGATGGCATAGCGCCGGTCGTGGCCGGGGCGGTCGGTCACGTGTGTGATCTGCGCGCGGTAGCTTTGCCCATCGGCGCGCGGCGACAACTCGTCGAGCAGATCGCAGACGGTATGCACGATGGCGAGGTTGGTTTTTTCGTTGCCGCCGCCGATGTTGTAGGTCTGCCCCGGCTGGCCACTTTCCAGCGCGCGGCGGATGGCGCTGCAATGATCCTTGACGTACAGCCAGTCGCGCACCTGCTGGCCGTCGCCATACACCGGCAGCGGCTGGCCCGCCAGCGCGCCTACGATCATCAGCGGGATCAGCTTTTCCGGAAACTGATACGGCCCGTAATTGTTAGAGCAGTTGGTCGTGACCACCGGCAGCCCGTGCGTGTGGTGCCAGGCGCGCGCCAGATGGTCGCTGGCGGCCTTGCTGGCGCTATAGGGGCTGTTAGGTTCGTAGGGATGGCGCTCGGTAAAGGCGGGAGCCAAGGGCGCGAGTGAGCCGTACACCTCGTCGGTGGAAACGTGCAGAAAGCGGAACGCCGCGCGCGCGCTTTCGGGCAGGCTCGCCAGGTAGCCGCGCGCCGCCTCCAGCAGCCGGAAGGTGCCGACGATGTTGGTTTCCACAAATTCGCCCGCGCCGCGAATCGACCGGTCCACATGGCTTTCCGCCGCGAAGTGGACGATGGCGCGCGGGCGATGTTCGGCCAGCAGGCGCGCCAGCAGCGGCGCGTCGCCAATGTCGCCGCGCACGAACACATGGCGCGCGTCGCCTTGCAGCGCCGCCAGATTCGCCAGATTGCCCGCGTAAGTGAGCCGGTCGAGGTTGAGCACCGGCTCGCCGCCAGCGGCCAGCCAGTCGAGCACGAAGTTGCTGCCGATAAAGCCGGCGCCGCCAGTCACGAAGATCATGGAAAAGACGATAACAAAACGCGCGGCGCCCATGCCGCTGGCCGAATTATGGCAACAGGGCTTGAAACAAGCGGCGACAATGGCGTTTTGTTTTTTTCTTCATCCAAGCACGCCGCCATGTCCGCCGCATCCAGCCCCTTGCATCCCATGCCGTCCGCCCCGGCGCAGCCCGACGCCGCGCAACTGCACAACATCTGGCTGGCCGGCCTGGGCGCCATGGCGCGCGCACAGGCCGAAGGCAGCAAGGCGTTCGACGCGCTGGTCAAGCAGGGGCTTGAGTGGCAAAGCCAGGCGCGCGAGCAGATCGCCGAGGCCGCCCAGCGCGCCGGTGCGCTGGCTGCAAGCGCGCACCCGGCGGGCGGCGGACGCTGGAACGCGCTGGAAGGCATCTTCGAGCAGCGCGTAGCCCGCGCCCTCGCCAACCTGGGGCTGCCTTCGGCGCAAGAGCTGGCCCAGCTGCGCGCGCGCGTGCAGGCGCTGGAAAACAACCTGCCCGCGCCCGCCCGACGCACGGCGGCCAAAAAACCGGCGGCCAAGACGCAGCGCGCCAAGAGCGCGCGCAAGTGAGACTGGGTATTTCCACCCGCGCATAGTGTCAACTACCCTAAGCCTTCCACGCCCCGCCAGCGGCCCCGCGCTCGAGCCCCTGCTGTGGGCCACCGCGCTGGTGCTGGCCGTTCATGCTTTGCTGCTGCTGGGCCTGTCCTGGCCGCAGTCCGGCGGCGACACCCTGCTGGTCGACAACACGCTCATTACGCGCGTGATTGCGCCCCCGCCCCAAACCGAGCCGCCGCCCGAAACCAAGCCGCCGCCCCAGGCCGAGCAGCTACCCAAAGTCGAACAGCAACCGCAAGTTGAGCCGCAACCGCAGCCCAAGCCCAAGCCGCGCCCCAAACCCAAGCCGAAACCGTCGCCTGCCGCTACCCCGCCGCCCGAAGCGAGCGCCGTCAGCGCCGATTCCGGTCCTTCGATGCTGGCGCCGCCGCCGCGCGCCGTTTTTGGCGGTACCACCCCGCCCGCAGCGATCGATTTGCCGCTCTCGCCCGAAGATGCCGGCAAGGTGGTAGCCATTGCCGGCGCGATCAGCAGCGCGCCGGTGCGCCTGCCGCGCCCGGCCACGCTGGGGTACCGCGCGACGGGCATGGTCAGCGGCGTGCCGTTCGCCGAGTTGCCGACCACCCTCAAATGGCGCAACGACGGCAATTATTTCGATGTGCGCTGGTCGCTGTATTCCCCAAAAATCGGTGAGCAGACGCGTATGTCCACCGGACTGATCGTGCCCGCCGGTCTGCTGCCGGTGCTCGCGTCGCTGCGCACACCGCAGACGCACGAGATGCGTTTCGACTACCAGAACATGCAACTGTCGCTCTCCGATCTGCCGGCGGCGGCCCCTGAACCGCAAGCCGCGGCATCCGATCCGCAAGCTGCGGCTTCCCAACCTCAAGCCACGGCTTCGCAGCCGCAAGCGGCAGCGTCCGCACCGCAAGCCGCCGCCTCGCAACCGCAAACGGCGGCCTCCGCATCGCAAGCAGCAGCTTCGCAGCCGCAGGAAGCCGCCTCCGAACCTCAAGCGGTCGCCTCCGAATTCCAAGCGGCAGCATCCGAACCCCAGGCGGCGGCCTCCGAACCGCAGGCGGCGTTGCCGACGCTGATACCCGGCGCGCAAGATCGTCTGAGCGCGTTGCTGCAAGTGGCCGCTTTGGTAGCCGGCGACCGCGCGCGCTACAGCCAGCCCGGTGCCAGCATCGACCTGCCGGCGGTGCACCCGGACCGCATCGGGCAGTGGCATTTCGTGGTTCAAGGCCCAGAATCGGTGCAGGCCCTCAACGATCAAACGCTCGCCACGCTGCACCTGACGCACGCGCCGCAAGACGCGCAAGACGCGCAAATCGATCTCTGGCTCGCCCCTCGGCTCGACTACCTGCCCGCACGCGTGCGCGTGACCGAAGCGGGCGGCGACACGATCGAATACACCGTGCGCACGGCCACCACCCAGCCGACGCCGATGGCCGCGCCGCCCGTGCCGCCCGCACCTCCCGCGCCGCCCGATCCGCAGCCGGGAGCGTCATGAACCGCAAGCCCCCCCGCCGCACCGCCGAGCGCATCGCCGAAATTACGCTGGCGCTGTTCAACCGCTTCGGCGAGCCGAACGTCTCGACCACGCAGATCACGGCGGAACTGGGCATCAGCCCCGGCAACCTGTACTACCACTACCCGTCCAAGGACGAACTGGTCAACGCGCTGTTCGACCGCTACGAGCGCGCGCTGGCCCAACTGCTGCCCGCCGCCGCCGGCGTGCGCGACGTGGAAGACGCCTGGTTCTTCCTGCACACGCTGCTGGAGCTGATCTGGGAGTACCGCTTTCTCTACCGCGACCTGAACCACCTGCTCTCGCGCAACCGGCGGCTGGAAATGCACTTTCCCGCCATCCTGCGCAGCAAAAAGCAAGCGGTCAGTACGCTGCTCGAACATCTGACCGCCGCCGCCCACCCGCCTGGAAACGGACCGGCGCCCGACGTATTGGGCGAGCGTGCGCGCGACGCGCTGGCCGCCAACCAGGTGGTGCTGCTGACCTGGTGGCTCAGTTACGAATACGTGCTCAACCCCCGGCAGGCGCTGGAGCCGCACAACGCCAGCGGCGCGCTGCTGCGCGGCGCCTGGCACGCGCTCGGCCTGCTGGTGCCCTACCTGGAACCCCAGGCGCGCGCCCACCTGCAAGACCTGCTGGCGGCTTACGATATGCCCCGTTGAAGATCAAGAGCCGCTGAAAGAACGGAAAATTTCAAATTTGATAGCTATATACCAATAAAATAAAAACATTTACGACTATTTTATATAAAAAACATATATAATTTCTTGGTATAAAGCTATCAAATTTGATATATTTCGTCATCTGCCGCAATACGGTTGAGTCAAGCACACGACCCCATGATTTCGTCACTCCCGCGCAGGCGGGAATCTATGCGGCGCGTCCGCCGCCCGGCAATAACCAAGGCCCAGTGGATTCCCTGTCATTGCCGCGTAGGCGGGAACTGCGCGGGAATGACGGCTTGAGGAGCCTTCACTGATCCGTATCGCCCTGCGGCGCAGCATGGGATGCCTGCGGCGTTTCGGGGGAATCATTGCGCCAAGGCGCGCAAACGCGCATCGCGCTCGGCTTTCGGCAAATCGGCCAGTTGCCGGACGGCGGCGTAAAAGCGCGGCCAGTCTTGGCCTTGTTGATGAAAGAGCGCCTCGAAGGCGGGCGTCCACTGGCCGTAGGCGGCCTGGATGCCGAAGCTTGCATTGTTGGCCTGGGCCACCCAGGCGTCGTAGCCGTCAAAAGGGCTGCCCTCCTCCGCCCAGCGCGCCTTGAGCGCGGCGTAGCGGGCGCGAAAACGCTGCATCACTTCTTCTTTCGCCGCGCCCTGTGGCGGCTGTTGCTGTGCATACACCGCCTCCAGTTCGCGGCGCGTTTGCAGGGTCAGCTGGCGAAACGCCTGGCGGCGCGCGTCGAAGGCGGCATATTCGGCGCGCTGGGCGGGGTCGGCTTCCAGTTCCAGCCAGCGCGCCACGCCCAGGCGCTCCACGGTCACGGCAAAGGATTCGTTGAACTGGGTATCGTCCTTCACATACACGATCTGGTGCGCCAGCTCGTGAAAAATCATGCGCGCCAGCTCGCCCGCCGGGTAATGGATGAAGGTGGAAAGCAGCGGATCGCCGCCGGCCCAGTTCATCCAGCCCAGCGTGGAATAGGCGGGCACGCCGTACACATACGTTTCCAGCCCCTCGCGCGCGCGCAGGCTGGCGGCCAACTGGTCGGCCTCTTGTTGGTCGTAATAGCCGCGGTAGGCGGCGCAGCCGAGCACCGGATAGCACCAGGTCTTGAGCGTCAGCGAATCGGGCGGCGCCGCCGTCACGTTCCACAGCGCGGCGCGGCGGTGCAGATCGGCGTAGCGCCGGTAGCTGGCGTTGTCCGGCTCGTGCAACTCGCGCACCGCGAAGGCGCGGATGCGCGCGGCCAGCGCCAGCCGCTCGCGCAGCGGCGCGGGCGTGGCGGGGTCGGCCAGCCACTCATCGACCGGGCGGGCCGCGTTCATCACCTTCAGATGCCCCGTGGCCGACTGCCAGTAATACCCCGCCCCGGCGCACCCGCCCAGCCAGAGCGCCAGCGCCAGGCACGCCAGCAGCGCCGCCCGCTTGCGCGCAAACGTGCGTGCGAAAGTGAAGGCGCGCAGAGGCGGCATGGGGCGCTATTCTCCCCTCGCTCGCTTGCGGGAGAGGGAAAGAATTTTCCGTTGCGCTTAGACTTTCGTCATGAACCTGATCGAATCCATCGTTGCGCAGGCGCCTGCCCTGACCGGGTTGCGGCGCGATATTCACGCGCACCCGGAACTGGGTTTTGAAGAAGAGCGCACCGCCGGGCTGGTGGCGGGCAAGCTGGCGCAATGGGGCGTGCCGCTGCACCGGGGGCTGGGCGGCACGAGCGTGGTGGGCATCGTGCATGGGCGCGACGGGGGCAAGTGCGAGCGCGCCATGGGCCTGCGCGCGGACATGGACGCACTGCCGCTTGCCGAGCGCAACACCTTCGCGCACGCCAGCCGCCACCCCGGCAAGATGCACGCCTGCGGACACGACGGGCATACGGTGATGCTGCTGGCCGCCGCGCAGTACCTGGCCGCGCACCGCGATTTCGACGGCACGGCGTACCTGATCTTCCAGCCCGCCGAGGAACACGGCGGCGGCGCGCGCGCGATGATCGAGGCGGGCCTGTTCGAGCAATTTCCGATGGAGGCCGTGTTCGGCTTGCACAACTGGCCGGGGCTGGCGGCGGGGCAGTTCGCGGTTTCCGGCGGGCCGGTGATGGCTTCGAGCAACGAGTTCAGGATTGCCGTAATCGGCCAGGGCGGGCACGCAGCGCTGCCGCATCTGGGGTGCGACCCGGTGCCCATTGCCTGCCAGATCGTGCAGGCGTTTCAGACCATCCTCACGCGCGACAAGAAGCCGCTCGACGCGGGCGTGATCTCCGTCACCATGATTCACGCGGGCCAGGCCAGCAACGTGATCGCCGACCGCTGCGAGATTGCGGGCACGGTGCGCGCGTTCACCGCCGGGGTGCTGGATCTGATCGAGCGGCGCATGGGCGAGATCGCCCGCGGTATCAGCGCCGCGATGGGCGCGCGCTGCGATCTGTATTTCGAGCGCAACTACCCGCCCACCGTGAACACGCCGCACGAGGCGGCGTTCTGCCGCCAGGTGATGGAGCGCATCGCCGGAGCGCAAAACACGCTGGCGCAAGAGCCGACCATGGGCGCGGAAGATTTCGCTTTCATGCTGCAAGCCAGGCCGGGGGCGTATGGCTTCATCGGCAGCGGCGCAGGCGGCTCGCACGCCCCGTGCCCGCTGCACAGCCCGCACTACGACTTCAACGACGCGCTGATTCCGCTAGGGGCGACGTATTGGGTGCGGGTGGTGGAGGGGTGGTTGGGGCAGCAGCCGGGGTGATTAGAAGCCCCAATAGGCCAGCAGGCAGACAATCCCGGCACCTCCCAGCAAAGAGGCCAGCATACCGACGACGAACAGGCTCACCGCCAGGCCGAACATCTGCACGATGCTGCTTTCCCACGACGGGGTGTCTTGGAGCGACTGCGTTATGAGGCCGTAAAAGCCCGCCACGAGCAGCAAGGCCGCAAGCACAACAAGCATCCAACCCATGATGAGAAGCCACATGGTGTTTCTTATTGAGTTTCTCTAAATTCATGACATTACCAGAGCGTAGCTTGCATCCAGCACGAGGCGATGATCGACGCTCGCTTCTGGGCGCTCTTGAGCTTGTTGCGTGCAGTGACGTGCAATTCGCTCAAATCGCCCGGGCAGTAGTTGGCCAAGGCGTGCCGCTTGAGCCATGCCCAGAGGTATTCGACCGGATTGAGATCGGGCGCATAGGGGGGGAGAAAGGCCATCTGAATGTGTCCGTTCAAACTGTCCAGATAGTGACGAACCAGCCGGCTCTTGTGCGCCTTCAGTCCATCCCAGATCACCAGCAGCGGTTGCTTCAGATGCGCCTTGAGCGCCTTGAGAAATTGGACGATCTCTTCCTTCTTGATGCTGCCCTGGTGGAGCCTGAACAAGCAATTGGTGCGCGTCAGCCCTGCGATGACCGATACGTGAGTCCAGTTGAAGTGAAATTGGATGACCGGTGTCTGTCCCTTGGGTGCCCAGGTGCGCACCCGCGTGGGCCGCTCGCTCAGGCCCGATTCGTCCACGAAGACGATCAGCCGCTGTTCTCGCCGGGCTTTTTTTTGAGCGATGGCCAGGTGCCGCATTTCCATCTGCGCACGGCATCTTCATCGCGCTCGATGGCTCGCTTTTCAGGCTTTTGCGCACTGAAGCCCAACATACCCAGTAATCGCCAGACGTGCGCACGGCTGAAACGCACTGCGTGCAGACGTTCGATGAGAACGCCCACGCGCTTGATTGTCCACAACTCGGTGCCAAATCCATGTTCGGTCGGACTTTGCAAAAGGGCCGCACGCACGCTGGCCAGTTGCCCCTGGTCAAGCTGCGCGGGGCGGCCCCTCTCGGGCACGCACCGCAGGGCATCAATGCCGCCCTCATCGAGCAACGCCTTCCACGTGTACACGGTCTGGCGCGCCACGCCAACGGCTAACGCTACCTCGGCGCAGCCCTTGCCTTTTTGCAACAACCGCCCAGCGCGTAACCGCTTTTTCGTCGCTTCGCTCAATCGCTTTTGCACCATGTCGATCTTCTCCAAAAACAAGCCTGAAGACATAACGCATGAAGAGCACAATGGTTGTCATGTTTTTAGAGAAGATCAATAGTACACCGCGGCGCAAAAGTCGCGCGCCGCGATACCCATCGTCTCTGCGGATGCGCCCGGTGCATTGTTTCTGCGGACTTGGCGCGGTGCCGGTTTAAGCTCCGGGCCTTTGAATGAAGGCACGCACAAATGACCGACCGCCCCTGGCTAGACCAGTACCCCGAAGGCATTCCCGCCGATCTGGGGCCGGCGCCGTACCGCTCGCTGGCGGAGTTGATACGCGAGAGCTTTGCCAGGCACGCCAGCCGCGCGGCTTGCAGCTTCATGGGCACGGATGTGAGCTACGCGGCCATCGACGCGGCCAGCCGCGCGCTGGCCGCGTATTTTCAGAGTCTGGGTCTGGCGCGGGGCGATCGCATCGCCATCATGCTGCCCAACGTGCCGCAGTACCTGGTCGCGGTAGCGGCGGCGCTGCGCGCCGGGTATGTGGTGGTCAACGTCAATCCGCTGTACACGGCGCGCGAGCTGGAGCACCAGCTCAAGGATTCGGGCGCGCGGACGATCATCCTCATCGAGAACTTCGCCGCCACGCTCGCCAAGTGCATCGCCAGCACGCCGGTCGAGCACGTGGTGCTGACCGCCCTGGGCGATGAACTGGGGTTGCTCAAGGGCTGGCTGGTCAACTTTGTGGCGCGCTGGATCAAGAGGATGACGCCGCCCTTCGATCTGCCGCGCGCCGTGTCCTGGCGGCGGGCGCTCGCGCGCGGGCGCAGCGCGAGCCTGCACGAGCCGGACCTAGGCCCCGACGATCTGGCCCTGCTGCAATACACCGGCGGCACCACCGGCATTTCCAAAGGGGCCATGCTGCTGCACCGCAACCTGGTCGCCAACACGCTGCAATCGCAAGCCTGGTACGACCCAGCAATGAAGCGGGTGCCCGCCGGCGAGCAATACACCACGGTGTGCGCGCTGCCGCTGTACCACATCTTCGCCTTCACGGTGGGCATGATGCTGTCGATACGCAATGGCGGAAAAACCATCCTGATTCCCAACCCGCGCGATCTGGCCGCCACGCTCAAAGATCTGTCGCGGCAGAAGTTTCACTCCTTCCCGGCGGTCAACACCCTGTTCAGCGCGCTGGCCAATCACCCCGATTTCGACAGCGTCAACTGGAGCAGCCTGAAAGTCTCGGTCGGCGGCGGCGCCGCCGTGCAGGGCGCGGTGGCCAGGCTGTGGCTGGAAAAAACCGGCTGCCCGATCTGCGAGGGCTATGGCCTGTCGGAAACCAGCCCGTCGGTCAGTTGCAACCCGGTCACTTCCAGAGAGTTCACCGGCAGCATCGGCCTGCCGCTGCCGGGCACGTGGATGAAGGTGGTGGACGAAGACGGCCGCGACGTGCCGCAGGGCCAGGCCGGCGAAATCGCCATCCAAGGCCCGCAGGTCATGGCCGGCTACTGGCAGCGCCCGCAAGAAACCGCCAAGGTGATGACCTTTGATGGCTACTTCAAGAGCGGCGATATCGGCGTGATGGACGAGCGCGGCTATTTCAAAATCGTCGATCGCAAGAAAGACATGGTGCTGGTCAGCGGCTTCAACGTCTATCCCAACGAGGTCGAAGACGTGGTAGCCACGCACCCCGGCGTGCTCGAATGCGCGGTGGTCGGCGTGCCCGACGAAAAAACCGGCGAAGCCGTCAAGCTGGTGGTCGTCAGAAAAAACCCCGCCCTCACCGAGCAGGCGTTGCGCCAGTTCTGCCACGACAACCTCACCGGCTACAAACGCCCGCGCGTGATCGAATTCCGCGCCGCGCTGCCCAAAACCCCGGTCGGCAAAGTGCTGCGGCGCGAATTGCGTTGATGGCAAAATTAATAGCTATATGCCAATGTTTTAAATGATTTTTTACATTTTCATCCAGCAAAATTATGTGGCACAAAGACATACAGATATTGAATTCATAGCTACGCAAGTTGGAGTGCAGGGCGATCGCATCTAAATTTCTTAAGAATCAACAAGTTGGCGAAGGAACACGGATGTAGGGGAAAAAATTTTTGCCCTTGTGTTCAAAAAAGCGACGGTGCTGGCAAGGAAACGCAGCAGGGCGAAAGATTTTTCGCCCCTACGAAGGCACGGAAGTCATCTGCCGCGTCGAAATCCAACGGGTTGATTGGAATGAAATTTAGATGCGATTGCCCTGAGTTGGAGTGCAAAGCACGCCGGGGCGATGCAAAGCTGGACCCGGCGTTTGCGGCGTTTTTTGTTCCGCGTCACGCCCGGAACGGATTTCTGATCGTCAAGCTTCCTTCAAGAGCCTGACCGTCGTTCATGTCTTCCGAGTACAGGGTTTGACAACCCGCCATGGCCGCCGCGGCCGCGATGCAGGCGTCGTAGAAAGCCATCCGATGCCGTTCGGCCATGACCCGGCCTTGATCGTGGATGGCCTCCGTCAACGGCACCACCTTGCACAAACGCCGCACCAACTCCAGAAACCCGGCGATCTCTTGCCAACCCATGCCCAGCTTGCGCCGGCAGACGTGCGTGACCTCATTGAGTACCTGAACGCTGATGACGGGCCTGGTCTTCAGCAACTGCTCCACGCGGTCAGCCTTCGCCGCATCTCCCGACAACAGGTAAAGCAGCACATTGCTGTCCAGAAAGCACGAAGAGTTAGTCACGGGCATTGGCCTCATCGCGGCTGAACTTGAAGCCGGCAGGCAGCTTGCCCCGGAACGCCCGCAGCCGCGCAAGCCACGCATCGGCCCCCGGCTTTTTACGCACCCCGAACGTGCGCGGATCGTCCACGACGATCTCAATGTCATCGCCCGCACGCAGCGCCAGCACGTCAACCAGAGAAGCGGGCAGACGAACGGCCAGGCTGTTTCCCCATTTGGCTACTTGCATGGCACATTTCCTTTTGCTGGATAAACATCCAAAATTATAGATCATCGCCTTTTTTCAATGCAAGCGTATTTGATACACCGGTCATCGCGCTACCATCACTCGCTCCCCCGCCGCAAGCGTTCATGGATGCCCACGTCCCATTTGTGCGACTCCCCTTGCGTGGATACGCTCACCGCTCAACGCCCAAAATGCCTCCCCTCGGTCTAATCAGCGCCATGCAGCAGGAACTGGCCCTGGTGCTGGCCCGTATGCAACAAGCCGGCGGCGGCGCGCGCCGCGAGCGCGTGGCCGGGCGCGACTTCTGGCGCGGGCAGTGGCAGGGGCGCGAGGTGGTGGCGGTGCTGTCGGGCATCGGCAAGGTGGCGGCGGCGACCACGGCGGCGCTGCTGGCCGAGCGGTTTGCCGTGGCCTGCGTCGTCTTCACCGGCGCCGCCGGCGGGCTGGCGCCCGGCGTGGCGGTGGGCGATGTGGTGGTGGCCGCCGAACTGTTGCAGCACGACATGGACGCCTCGCCGCTGTTTCCCAGGTACGAAGTGCCGCTTTATGGCCGCGCCCGTTTTGCCGCCGACCCCGCTTTGTCGCAGGCGCTGGCGCAAGCGGCCCGCCATGCGCTGGCGCGGCCCCGCGTCACGCTTGGGAAGGATGCCGTGGCCGAATTCGCCCTGCACCGCCCGCGCGTGCACCGCGGCCTGATCGCCAGCGGCGACCGCTTCATAGCCACCCGCGCCGAATCCGACGCGCTGCGCCAGGCCCTGCCCGATGCGCTGGCGGTGGAAATGGAAGGCGCCGCCGCCGCCCAGGTGTGTCACGACCTGGCCGTGCCCTTTGCCGCGTTGCGCATCATCTCCGACCGCGCTGACGACAGCGCCCACGCCGACTTTCTGCGCTTCATCGACCGCGTGGCCAGCCGCTACAGTCTGGCGGTGATTCAGGCATGGCTGACTTTGGACGTTTAGCGTTCGGCGTTTAGCGCGAGAATCTTCCGGGCGGCAACGCCTTGCAGGCTCAACGCCAAACGCATGAAGCGTCGCCTAAAATCCCTCACTCCCCAAAAGACTCCCGCAGGATTTTTATGACTTCCGCAGCTCCTTCCCTGGCCGACCGCGACGGCAAGATCTGGCTCGATGGCCAGATGGTTGACTGGCGCGAGGCCAAGATTCACGTGCTCACCCACACGCTGCACTACGGCTGCGGCGTTTTCGAGGGCGTGCGCGCTTACCGCACGGAGGCCGGCACGGCAGTATTCCGCCTGCACGACCACACCGAGCGCCTGTTCAACAGCGCCAAGATTTTGCGCATGAAGATTCCCTTCACCAAAGAGCAGGTCAACGACGCGCACCGCGCCGTGGTGCGCGAAAACAAGCTGGAAAGCGGTTACCTGCGTCCGCTGGCGTGGATCGGCTCGGAAAAGCTCGGCGTCTCGCCCAAGGGCAACGCGATCCACGTGATGATCGCCGCCTGGCCGTGGGGCGCGTATCTGGGCGCGGACGGGGTGACCAAGGGCATCCGCGTAAAGATCAGCAGCTACGCGCGCCACCACGTCAACATCACCATGACGCAGGCCAAGGCGGTGAGCAACTACACCAACTCCATCCTCGCCAACATGGAAGCCACCGACGACGGCTACGACGAAGCCATCTTGCTCGATGCCGCCGGCTTCGTCAGCGAAGGTTCGGGCGAGAACGTGTTCGCGGTGAAAAACGGCGTGGTCTACACACCCGATCTGTCGGCGGGCGCACTCAACGGCATCACGCGCAACACGGTGCTGCACATTTGCGAGGATCTGGGCATCCGCGTGGTGCAAAAGCGCATCACGCGCGACGAGCTGTACATCGCCGACGAAGTGTTTTTCTCCGGCACGGCGGCGGAGATCACGCCGATCCGCGAGATCGACCGCGTGCCCATCGGCGCCGGCCAGCGCGGCCCGGTGACGGAAAAAATCCAGCGCGAGTTCTTCGACATCGTGGGCGGGCGCAACGCCAAATACGCCCACTGGCTGACCGGGGTTTGAAGCCATGAACGCCCCCTTCGCCGCACGTCCCGCCGTCGAACTGCAAGCCGGCGATCTCACGCCCGCCGGCGGCACGTTCTGCCCCAACCCGAAAGCCGCCATGAGACTGTGGAACTCGCACCCCAAAATCTATCTCGACGTGAGCCACGGCCCGGCCCAATGCCCGTATTGCGCCACGGTGTACCGGCTCAAGGATGCAGCCGCCGCCCAACCGCAGCGCCATTGAGCGGCCTGAACTTGCGCGCTTGAGAGAAACCGCCCCAGTGTGCCGCGCCGCCCATAACCCTGGCTGCCAACGCACCGCCCCGCGCCCACGATCATGCGCATTGCGCACCTGATTCTCACGCGCCGCTTCGCGGGCAGCGAACGCCATGCGGTCGAGTTGGCCAACGCCCAATCCGCCGAACACGAAGTGTGGCTGATCTTGCGCCAAAGCGCGGCGGACTCGCGCGCCGACGCGTTCGCCGACCGGGTGGATCCACGCGTGCGCCTGCTGCTGGTGCCCGACTGGCTGCCGTTTTGGCACGCGGCGCGGGCGCTGCGCCGCATCCGCCCCGACGTGGCCCATGCCCATTTGAGCGGCGCTTGCCGCGCCCTGCACGGCGTCAAGGGGCTGTGTCTGCGCGTGGCCACGCTGCACATTCGCTACAAGCCGCGCCAGCACGCCAGGCTGGACGCGCTGGTGGCCGTCGCGCCCTGGCAACTTGCAGGCATTCCTCCCGCCCTGCGCGCCCGAACGGAGCAGATCGACAACTGGGTTTTACCCGGCCACCCCGCGCCGGGCGCGCGCGCGCGTTTGCGCGCCGAAAACGGCATTCCTGAAAATGCGTGGGTGTTCGGCGCCGTGGGCCGCACGGAACACAGCAAGGGCTTCGATCTGTTGATGGATGCATTCAACGCCGCCGGCATGGCCGAGGCGTGGCTGGTCATCATCGGGCACGGTCCGGAATTGGCCAGGCTGCGGCGCCGGGCCGGTCCGCGCGTGTTGTTGCCAGGGTTTTCGCGCGCGCCCAGGGACTGGATGGCAGCGTTCGACGGCTTCGTCAACGCTGCTCGCTCCGAGCCGTTTGGTCTGGTGCTGCTGGAAGCCATGCAATCGGGCCTGCCCATCATCGCCACGCGCACGCAAGGCGCGCTGCACTTGGCCGGCTGCATGCACCCGGCGCTGACGCCTCTGGGCGACAAGGCGGCCCTGGCGCAGGCGCTGGCCGATATGGCCCGAACGCGCCCGGCGCGCCGAAACTATCCCATCGAACGCTTTGCCATCGGCGAAAAGCTGGCGCAACTGGAAGCGTTCTACCGCCGCGAGCTGGCTCATGCCGGCTCCAACATTCAGTCCCACGGCGCCGCTGCCCGCCAAGAGCTTGCAGAGCCAGCGCAGCGGGTGCCGGGCCTGACGGTGATGGTGCTGACGCTCAACGAGGCGCGGCGCTTGCCCGCGTGTCTGCGCAGCGCCAGCTTTGCCGAGCAGCTCCTCGTGATCGACGCCGGCAGCACGGACGACACCGTCGCCGTGGCGCGCGCCTGCGGCGCTCAGGTGCAGGTGCATGACGACTGGCAGGGCTTCGGCGTACAGCGCACGCGGGCGCTGGCCTACTGCCGGCAGGCCAGCTACATCTTCTGTCTGGATGCGGATGAGGAAATTACCCCTGAACTGCAAGCCGAAATCGCCGCCGTGGTCGCCAGCGGCGAGCAGGCGGTCTGGAAGCTGCGCTGGCTGCCCGTGGCGTTTGGCCGCCCGCTGCGCGGCATGGGCACCGGCAGCGGCATGCCACGCCTGTTTCACGCCGCCTGCCTGCAAGGCTATGAAGGCGCGGTACATGAGCAGGCGCAACTGACGCCCGGCACGCCCGTGCGCCGGCTGCGGCACAAACTGCCGCACTACTCTTACGACAGCGTGCAAGACGGCCTCAAAAAACTCACCCAATACGCCCTCCTGGGCGCATCCAAACGGGCGGCGCAGGGCCAGCGCGGCGGCGTGCTGCGCGGGCTAGCCTCCGGCGCGGTGTTCTTTCTGCGTTTTTACGTGCTGCAACGCGGATTTTTGTCCGGCGGCTACGGCTTCCTGTACTGCTACTTGTTGGCCCAAGAGCGTTTCTTGCGCTACGCCGCCCTGAAGTACGACCGCCAATTGCTGCACGACAGGATCAAGCGTTGAGTAGCGCCGCCGATGCATGCCGGGACTGGCTCTGGCGTCAGGGCAGCAGCCTGGCCGCTTTCCTTTTGCCCGGCGCGGCCCTGTGGCTGCCCAGCGGCTATAGCTGGGGCGCGCTCTGGCTGCTGCTGTGCGCGCTGGTCTGCGTGCGCGGCTGGTGGCGCCTACGGCCTGATCCGGCCACGGGCTGGCTGGCGCTGCTGATCGCCCTCATGGCCCTGCTCTGGGGCATCGACACCGGCCCGCATCCGGGCATGGCCGCGCCGGAAACCGCCCTCAAATACCTGGCCGCGCTGCCCTGCCTGCTGTTTGCCGTGGCCGCGCCGCCGCGTCCTAGTGCCTTGTGGGCCGGGCTGGCCGCGGGCGGCATCGGCAGCGGCGCGCTGGCGCTGGTGCAACGCTACGGGCTGCATCTGGATCGCGCCCACGGCTTGACCAACCCCGTGCAGTACGGCGATTTGAGCCTGCTGCTGGGCCTGATGGCGCTGGGCGCGCTGGCGCTGCTGTGGTCCGCCCGCTCACCAGCGTGGCGTTTTTTACTGGGCGCGGGCGGCCTGCTGGGGCTGCTGGGGTCGCTGCTTTCGCAAACACGCGGCGGCTGGCTGGCGCTGCTGCTGGCCGCGCCCGTTGCGGGTGCGGCGCTGGCGCGGCGCGGCTATGCGGCACAAGCCGGCAAGCTCGCGCTGGCACTGATGGCGGCGCTGCTGCTGACCTGGCCCCTGGTGCATACCGAACTGACCGAGCGGCTGGCGCGCATCGGCGCGGAAGTGCACGCCTACGATGCGCAGCGCGATGCCGGCACCTCCATCGGCCAGCGGCTGGAACACTGGCGGCTGGCCGCGCACATGGGGGCCGCGCGGCCCCTGCTCGGCTGGGGCAGCGCCTATATGGAAGAAAAAGCGCGCCGCGTGGCCGCTGGGCAGGCCAGACCGGGGGTGCTCGAATACACCCACGCGCACAACGAACTGCTGGACATGTTCGCCCGCCGCGGCCTGATCGGCGTGGCGCTGCTGCTGCTGTACCTGCTCGCGCCGCTGGCGCTGTTCTGGCCCACGCCGGCGCGCATTCGCGCAGCGGACGGCAGCGCCGATCCGGTGCGCCTGGCGCTGTGCCTGACGGGCATCCTGCTGCCGCTGGCGTACCTGGGCTTCGGGCTGACGCAAGTTTTCTTCGCGCATAACAGCGGGCACCTGTTCTACCTGTTCATGCTGATCCTCGTCCACGCGGCGCTGCGCGCCGGGAAAATACCCCACGGATGACACACGAGACCCACTCCTTTCTGGCCGCCCGCCTGCAAGCCCTGCTGCGCGCGGGCGATACCCTGTGGTGGGGCCAGGCCACGGCGGAGCCTCTGACGCTCACGCGAGCGGTGACGGCGCACCGGCACGCACTGGCGCAAGGCGGACGGCTGCGGGTGTTCGTAGGCATCGGCAACTCCGGCACGCTGACGCCCGCGCAGGCCGACGCGATCGACTTTTTCGGCTACACCGCCAGCGGCACGCATCAGGCGCTGGCCGAGGCCGGCGTGCTGGACATCTTGCCCTGCCACTATTCGCACATTCCGGGGCTGATCCGCGCCGGCGCGCTGCCCGCCGACGTGGCGCTGCTCCAGGTCGCGCCGCCCGACGAGCAGGGCCGTTACAGCCTGGGGCTGGCGCACGATTACCTGGTGGCCGCGCTGGAAAAAGCGCGCGTGGTGATCGGCGAGGTGAATCCGGCCGTGCCCTGGACGCATGGCAGCGTGTACCTGAAAGCGGGCGACTTCGCTTTGCTCGTTGACGCCGAGCACGCCCCGCTGGATGCGCCGGGCGCCGCGCCGGGGCCGGTGGAGCAGGCCATTGGCCGCCACATCGCCGCCTTAGTGCAGGACGGCGCCACGCTGCAAATGGGCATCGGCAAAATCCCCGAAGCCGCGCTGTCGGCCCTGCATGACCGGCGCGATCTGGGTCTGCACAGCGGCGCCATCGGCGACGGCATGGCGCAACTGGCCGAGGCGGGCGCGCTAACCAACGCACGCAAGAGCATCGACGCGGGCGTGGGCATCGCCGGCATTCTGATGGGCGGCGCGCTGCTGCGCCGCTGGGCGCACCGCAACCCGCAACTGGCCCTGCGCGGCAGCGACTACACCCACCACCCCGACGTGCTGGCGGGCCAGAACCAACTGGTGGCGATCAATTCCGCCATCGAGGTGGACCTGACCGGCCAGATCAACGCCGAGGTCGCTGGCGGCGCGTATGTAGGCGCGGTGGGCGGCGCGGTGGACTTTTTGCGCGGCGCGGCGCGCAGCCGGGGCGGTTTGCCCATCGTGGCGCTGCCGGCCACGGCCAAAGGCGCCTCGCGCATCGTGGCGCGGCTTTCCGGCCCGGTGAGCACGCCGCGCTGCGACGCCGGCCTGATCGTCACCGAGCATGGCGTGGCCGACTTGCGCGGCCAGCCGCTGTCGCGCCGCGTGCGGCGGATGCTGGACATTGCCGCGCCTGAATACCGCGCTGGTCTGGAGCGCCAGGCGCATCAAATCCTGCGCCGCGAGGGCGCGGCTTTCAAGTAAATTTTTTAAAAGAGAAAGGTATCGAACAATGAAACGAGCAGCCATCGTCTCCCCCTTGCGCACGCCCGTGGGCGCGTTCGGCGGGGCGCTCAAAGGCGTTTCCGTCGAGGAGTTGGGCGCAACCGTGGCGCGCGCCATCGTGCAGCGCACGGGAATCGACCCCGCGCGCATCGACGACGTGGTTTTCGCCCAGAGCTACGCCAACAGCGAAACGCCTTGCGTGGGGCGCTGGGTGGCGTTGCAGGCGGGCTTTCCGGTCGAGGTGGCAGGGATGCAGCTGGACCGGCGCTGCGGCGGCGGCGTGCAGGCCGTGGCCATGGCGGCCATGATGGTGCAGACGGGCGCCGCCGACGTGGTGCTGGCCGGCGGTGTGGAAAGCATGAGCAACATCGAGTACTACACCACCGATATGCGCTGGGGCAAACGCGCCGGCTCGGTCACGCTGCACGACCGGCTGGACCGCGGGCGCGAACGCTCGCAGCCCGAAGCGCGCTTTGGCCGCATCAGCGGCATGATCGAAACCGCCGAAACGCTGGCGCGCGAGTACCAAATCTCGCGCGAGCAATCCGACCGCTTTGCCGCGCGCAGCCACCAGCGCGCCGCCGCCGCGCGAGACGCGGGCCTGTTCGACGCCGAAATCGTCCCCATCCCCGTGCCGCAGCGCAAGGGCGATCCGCTGCTGGTGCGCCACGATGAAGGCGTGCGCGAGGGCACCACGGTCGAAATCCTCGCCAAGCTGCGCACCATCATGAAAGAAGGCGTCGTCACCGCCGGCAACGCCAGCCAGCAAAACGACGCCGCCGCCGCCTGCCTGGTCGTGGCCGAAGACAAGCTCGCGCCGCTGGGTCTTGAACCGATGGGCTGGCTGCTGGGCTGGGCTGCCGCCGGGTGCGACCCGGCGCGCATGGGCATCGGCCCCGTGCATGCCGTGCCCAAAGTGCTGGCGCGCACGGGTTTGAAGTTTGGGCAGATGGACCTGATCGAACTCAACGAAGCCTTCGCCTGCCAGGCGCTGGCCTGCGTCAAGGGCTGGGGCAGCACGCTGGAGGCGCTCGAGGACCAACTCAACGTCCACGGCTCCGGCATTTCCCTGGGCCACCCCGTGGGCGCCACCGGCGCGCGCATCATGACCACGCTGCTGCACGAAATGCAGCGCCGCAAGGCACGCTATGGGCTGGAGACGATGTGCATCGGCGGCGGGCAGGGCATCGCCGCGATCTTTGAGCGCGCGTAGCTATAGTCAATCCCTCAAATAATCGGAGGTCACGATCATCTCCTCCAGCGCGCCACCGACCACGCGCCAGCGGCGCTTGAGCTTGGCTGCGTTGTTGTAGGCGTACAGGCCGGCGGCGGCCACGCCCAGGGCTTGGGTGCGGCTGTCGCTGCTGTGGATGACGGCGTTGCCAAGACTGGTTGCGGTGTTGTACGCCTCCA
>JAIRVJ010000068.1 GCA_031253955.1 Burkholderiaceae bacterium
GCCATGGGCCGGGGGATTGCCCAGATTGCCGCGCAGGCGGGCAGCGCCGTGCTGCTGTTTGACGCGCAGGCCAGCGCCACCGGGCAGGCGCGCGCTTCCATTGCGGGGCAGTGGGACAAGATGGTGGAAAAGGGCCGCTTGTCCGCCGAAGAAGCCGCCAGCCACAAGGCGCGGCTGCGGCCCGCGGGCGCGCTGACCGAACTCAAGGACTGCGATCTGGTGATCGAGGCCATCGTCGAGCGGCTGGATGTCAAGCAGAGCTTTTTCGCTGAACTGGAAGGCGTGGTGGGCGAGCAGGCGGTGCTGGCGTCCAACACGTCGTCGCTGTCGATCACGGCCATCGGCGCGGCGCTCAAGCGCCCGCAGCGTCTGGCGGGCTACCACTTCTTCAACCCGGTGCCGCTGATGAAGGTGGTGGAAGTGATTGCCGGGATCAAGACCGACCCGGCGGCGTGCGAGCGGCTGACGGCGTACGCGCGCCAGATGGGGCACACGCCGGTGCAGGCCAGCGATACGCCGGGCTTCATCGTCAACCACGCCGGGCGCGGCTACGGCACCGAGGCGCTGCGCATCGCCGGCGAGAGCGTGGCCGATTGCGCCACCATCGACCGCATTCTGAAAGACCAGGTAGGCTTTCGCATGGGCCCGTTCGAGCTGTTCGATCTGACCGGGCTGGACGTGTCGCACCCGGTGATGGAGTCGATCTACCGCCAGTATTACGACGAACCGCGCTACCGCCCCAGCGTGATTGGCGCGCAGCGCGTGGCCGGCGGCGTGGTGGGCAAGAAAAAGGGCGAGGGGTTTTATCAATACGTGGATGGCGTCGCGCAAGTGCCGCCGGAGCCACCCGTGCCGCAGGTGGGCGAGATGCCGCCGGTCTGGGTGTCGCCGCGCGCGGCGCGCCGCGCCGAACTGCTGCAACTGCTCAAGGATCTGGGGGCAAAAATTGAAACTAGCGCTGCGCCGTCGGCGCGCGCGCTCACGCTGGTGGCTCCGCTGGGGTTCGACGTGACCACGGTGGCCGTGGTGGATCGGCTCGATCCGGCGCGCACCGTCGGCAT
Organism: Burkholderiaceae bacterium; assembly: GCA_031253955.1. Taxonomy (GTDB): domain Bacteria; phylum Pseudomonadota; class Gammaproteobacteria; order Burkholderiales; family Burkholderiaceae_C; genus Ottowia. Next base: position 1,062 of record JAIRVJ010000068.1, read on the forward strand.
CGACATGCTGATCGACGACCGGGCCACCAAACGGCGCGTGCTGGCCGTCAACCCGGCCACGCGCGCCGACATGCGCGACGCCGCGCACGCGCTGCTGGCGCGCGACGGCAAACCGGTGAGCGTGGTCCGCGACAGCGGGGGCTTCGTCACCCAGCGCGTAGTCGCCAACATCGTCAACATCGCCAGCGATATTTGCCAGCAGCGCGTGTGCAGCCCCCAGAATCTGGAAACCGCCGTCACGCTCGGCCTGGGCTATCCGCTGGGGCCGCTGGCGATGGGCGACCAATTCGGTTCCGTCAACATTCTGGAAGTGCTGTTCAACCTGCAAACGGTGTACGGCGACCCGCGCTACCGCCCCAGCCCCTGGCTGCGCCGGCGCGCCGTGCTCGGCCTGAGCCTGCTGCACGAGGAAGCGTGAACGCCAAAATTTATAACAAACTAGCCGTCAGTCCATGTAAAATAAGGGCTTAAGGCTATATTTACAGGAGCAAACCACCCATCATGTCCGCCGAATTGCGCTCTACCTTTGAAGGCAGCACGCTGGTGCTGTCCATCCACAACCCGGAACACCGTAACGCGCTGGACCCGCAAATGTCCGCCGCCGCCGTGGAGGCGCTGGCCGCCACCGAATCCAACCCGGACGTGCGCGCCGTCATCATCACCGGCGAAGGCGGCGTCTTTTGCGCCGGGGGCAACTTGCAGCGCCTGCTAGCCAACCGGCAGCAGCCCCAGTCGGTGCAGGCGCAAAGCGTGAACAACCTGCACAACTGGATTGAGGCCATCCGCACCTTTCCCAAGCCGGTCATTGCCGCCGTCGAAGGCGCGGCCGCCGGCGCCGGTTTTTCGCTGGCGCTGGCGTGCGACCTGATCGTGGCCGCGCGCGACGCGGTGTTCGTCATGGCCTACAGCACCGTCGCCCTCTCGCCCGACGGCGGCGGCAGCTGGAGCCTGGCGCACGCGCTGCCGCGCCAGTTGGCCGGCGAGCTGCTGCTGCTGGGCGAGCGCATCGGCGCCGAGCGGCTGCACGCGCTGGGCGTGGTCAACCGGCTGGCCGAAAACGGTCAGGCGCTAGCGGGCGCGCTCAAACTCGCCGAGCGGCTCGGCCAGCGCGCCCCCAACGCCCTGGCCAGCGCCAAGGAACTGCTGGGCGACGCGCGCGGCAACACCCTGAGCCAGCACTTGGCCGCCGAGCGCGACCACATCGTGCGCAACCTGTACCACCCCAACGGCGCCATCGGAATTCAGGCGTTTTTGAACAAGCAGACGCCGCGCTACGAATAGTAAAATACGCACTTCGTCGGAGCGTAGCGCAGCCTGGTAGCGCATCTGCTTTGGGAGCAGAGGGTCGCGAGTTCAAATCCCGCCGCTCCGACCACCCAGCATTAAAAGGCCCGCTACGCGGGCCTTTTTTACAGTACTGCCCGTAGCTCAACCGGATAGAGCAGCTGCCTTCTAAGCAGCAGGTCGGGGGTTCGAGTCCCTCCGGGCAGGCCAACCTGGGCCGAACCATGCGCTGTCTCCTGATCGAAGACGACATTCCTACCGCCGATCTGATCCGCGAAGGTCTGACGCAGGCCGGCCATCAGGTCGAGGTATGTCACGGCGGCGCGGAGGGCATGGCGCGTGCGCGCGGCGGCTTGTGGGATCTGATCGTGCTAGACCGCATGTTGCCCGGCGGCTGGGACGGGCTGGAAATTCTGGCCGCGCTACGCATCAGCGAGAACCGCACGCCGGTGCTGGTGCTCAGCGCCCTGAGCAGTCTCGACGAGCGCGTGCGCGGGCTGCGCGGCGGCGGCGACGATTACCTGACCAAGCCGTTCGCGCTCGACGAACTGCTGGCGCGCATCGAGGCGCTGGCTCGGCGCGCCAGCCAGCGCGCCGGGCCGCAATGGCTGCGGGTGGGCGATCTGGCGCTCGATACGCTCGCGCGGCGCGTGTTCCGCGGCGGCCAGCCCATCGCCTTGCAGCCCAGGGAGTACAAGCTGCTGGAATATCTGGCGCGCCATCAAGGCCAGGTGGTCACGCGCAAGATGCTGCTGGCCGCTGTGTGGGGCTATCACTTCGACCCCGAAACCAAGGTCATCGACGTGCAGATGAGCCGGCTACGCGGCAAGATCGACAAGGATTTCTCCCCCGCGCTGATCCGTACCGTGCGCGGAGTGGGCTTCACCCTTAAAGAGCCGGGGCCGGGCGATACCCCGGAGGATTGATTTCCGCCCCATTCCATTCGGTGGTATTCCGCACGCCGGCGGGCCACGGCACGCTGCTGTTGTGCGCCGGAACCGCTTTGCGGCAAGCGGCATCGCGCGCGCTCAACGGTGAAGAAAAAGGTGACGAGCCTTGACCCCGGCACTGGCTCCACGATTAGGGCTGCTTGGTTCCCCACCTGACCCGGTTGGCCGCTTCGCCATGCGGGAAGGCCCGTCGCGGGCTATTGTAGTGGGGGCTGTTGCAAGCGCAGTCCGGCCTCGACGCGGCCAAAACTGAGCGTGAGCAGATTGAGCACTTCGCCGCGCAGTTCGGCCAGGTTTTGTGCATCGCGGCAGTCCAGCAGCCGGGCGCGCAGGCGTTCGGCGCGGGGGTGGCAGCAGCCCTCCAGAGCGCCCAGCAGCAGGCGCGCGTGCGGAGCCGCGGCGCACCGCGCCTCGGCGGTGCAAGGCGGGAAGGAACATTCGTATTCCAGCATGGCTGAACCTTGGTCAACAAGCTCTCGGAGACAGTTTGAATCAATCGTTACAAATTGTGTTTGATGCACCGCAGCATAACCTGTTTTTGGGGATGCCGCAGAGAAAAACGCCAATCCGAGAGCAGGCTCTAACGCGTCCGAGCGTGGCGCGCAACACCTTTCCCGCGTCTTTCCCGCGCTCCACGCGCAACGCGCAACGCCCAACGTAAAATCTTCGGCATGTCCTATCTGGTGCTGGCCCGCAAATACCGTCCGCGCAACTTCTCCGAGATGGTGGGCCAGGAGCACGTTGTTCAGGCGCTGTCCAACGCGCTGGGCCAGCAGCGGCTGCACCATGCCTATCTGTTCACGGGCACGCGCGGCGTGGGCAAGACGACGGTGGCGCGCATTCTGGCCAAGTCGCTCAACTGCATCGGGGCGGACGGGCAGGGCGGCATTACCGCCACGCCGTGCGGCGTGTGCCCGGCTTGCACCGCGATTGACGCGGGCCGCTTTGTCGATTACACGGAGCTGGACGCGGCCTCCAACCGCGGCGTGGACGAGGTGCAAGGCCTGCTCGAACAGGCGGTGTACAAGCCGGTGCAGGGGCGCTTCAAGGTGTTCATGATCGACGAAGTGCACATGCTCACCAACACCGCCTTCAACGCCATGCTCAAGACGCTGGAGGAGCCGCCCGAATACCTCAAGTTCGTGCTGGCCACGACCGACCCGCAGAAGGTGCCGGTGACGGTTTTGAGCCGCTGCCTGCAATTCAACCTGCGCCCGATGGCGCCGGAAGTCGTGTTGCAGCATCTGGAGCACGTGCTGGCGCAAGAGAGCGTGCCCGCCGAGCGCCAGGCGCTGCGCCTGCTGGCGCGCGCCGCGCGCGGCTCCATGCGCGATGCGCTCAGTCTGGCGGACCAGGCCATTGCCTTCGGCAACGGGCAGCTTCAAGAAGCCGCCGTGCGCCAGATGCTGGGCAGCGCCGACCGCGACATCGTCCTGCGGCTGATCGAGGCGCTGGCCCAGGGCGACGGCAAGGCCGTGGTGCAGCTGTGCGATGAACTGCGCACTGCCGGGCTAAACGCCGCCTCCATGCTGGAAGACATGGCCGCCGTGTTGCAGCGCATGGCCGTGCGCCAGGCCGCACCCGGCCTGTCGGCTGACGAGAGCGACCCCGAAGTGGCCGACATCGCGCGCTTGGCCGCCGCGCTGCCCGCCGACGAGACCCAACTGCTCTACAGTCTGTGCATCCACGGCCGCGCCGAGCTTGGCTTTGCGCCGGACGAATATGCCGGCCTGGTCATGACGCTGCTGCGGCTGCTGCCGTTCAAGGCCAAGCCGGCGCCGGAGCAGGAAAAAAAAAGCCTGAAAGCGGTTGATTCCCCTCTCCCCGGCCCTGCCCAGGAACCATCTGCCTCGTCATTCCCGCGCAAGCGGGAATCCATGAGCGTCACCCCGGAACCAGCGCCCATGGATTCTCGCCTTCGCGGGAATGACGAAGAGAGGTGCGGGAATGACGAGGGGGAGGGCGGAAATGACGAAGAAAAAGTCATGGAACCGGATCTGCCTCCGTGGGAAGACTTGACCGAAGCCGGCGGGCAAGAAGCCGCGCCGCCTGCGCGCCCCAAAGTCCAGCCGCTGCCCGTGCGCGAGGCCGCTCCGCTTGAAACCGACAATTTAGAAGAAAAAACGGCTATAACCCATGATGCACAAGGGCAAGATGCTTCTGAAATCATAGCTATCGAGGTGCGTGAAAGCGCCGCCGCGCCGACCGCATCCGCGCCCGCCGACGCGCCCGAGCCGCCTGCCGTGCGCGCCACGGGCGAGGGCGATTTCTGGCACAAGCTGGTGCGCGATCTGGTCACGCGCGATGCCGTGAGCGCGCTGGCGCGCGAGCTGGCGTTGCAAGCGCAACTGGTGGCGCGCACCGGGCCGGACTGGACGCTGCGGGTGGAAAACGCGGCGCTGGCCCAATCTGCCGCCGCCGAGCGCCTGCAAGAGGCGCTGCACGCCGCCGGCCACCCGGCGCGGCTGAAGGTGGAGGTGGGCGCGATCGATGACAGCCCCGCGCGCCGCAACGCCATTGCCGGCGCGCGCCGCCGCAAAGCCGCCGAGGCGCTGCTCATGGCCGACCCGTTCGTGCAGGAAATGGTGCGCGACTTTGGGGCGAAAATCGTGCCCGCAAGCGTCAAGGCGCTGTGACCAGCGACGAATCACACGAAAAGGAAACCATCGAATGTTCAACAAAGGGCAACTTGCCGGCCTCATGAAACAGGCCCAGGCCATGCAGGACAACCTCAAGAAAGCGCAGGACGAACTGGCGCTGATGGAGGTGGAAGGCGAATCGGGCGCCGGCCTGGTGAAGGTGCTCATGACCGCCAAGCACGACGTCAAGCGCGTCACCATCGATCCCAGCCTGCTGGCCGACGACAAGGACATGCTGGAAGACCTGGTGGCCGCCGCCTTCAACGCCGCCGTGCGCAAGGCCGAGGAACTGACCGCTGAGAAGATGAACAAGCTCATGCCCGCCGGGTTGCCGGGGGGAATGAAGCTGCCGTTCTGACGCTTTTTTTCCCTCTCCCCCTTGGGGGAGAGGGTAGGGAGAGGGGGTGCGTGGCGCAAGCGGTGTTGCTCCAACCAGCGCCGCCGACCCTCTCCCCAACCCTCTCCTGCAAGCGGGAGAGGGAGAAAACGCCCCCTATGTCCGACGCCCGTACCCTCGACACCCTGATCCAGTCGCTGCGCCGCCTGCCGGGCGTGGGCGTGCGTTCGGCGCAGCGCATGGCGTTTCATCTGCTGCAACACGACCGCGAGGGTGCCGGGCGGCTGGCGCGCGCGCTGCAAGAGGCGGTGGCGCAGGTGCGCCACTGCGCGCAGTGCCACACCTTTACCGAGCAGGAAATCTGCGCCATCTGCGGCAATCCGCGGCGCGATGCCAGCAAACTGTGTGTGGTCGAAACCCCCGCCGATCAGGCCGCGCTGGAGCGCACCGGCGCTTTCAAGGGCCGCTATTTCGTGCTCATGGGCAAGCTCAACCCGATCGAGGGCATCGGCCCGCGCGACATCGGCATGCACGAGCTGATCGAGCGCGCCGCCGATGGCGTGGTGCAGGAAGTGATCTTGGCCACCAACTTTACCGCCGAGGGCGAGGCTACCGCCTACGCTCTGGCGCAGGCGCTCAAGAGCCGGGGCCTGGCAGTCACGCGGCTGGCGCGCGGCGTGCCCGCCGGCAGCGAACTGGAATACGTCGATCTGGGCACCATCGCCCACGCGCTGGCCGATCGGCGGTGAAAGATTGAACGTGGGATTTTCTCTACCGGGGAACCGGCATCAAATTTCCCGTCATTCTCGCGAAGGCGGGAATCCATGAACATCATCTCAACACCAACGCTGTTTGGATTTCCGCCTTCGCGGGAATGACGAAATCAACGCTCAACGCAAAACGTTCAGTGGTGTTTCTTCTTATCCTTGCTCCCGTCGCTTTTCCTGGTGTTGCTTTTCCCGGCAAGGTTTTTGTTTGCGGTGGGCTTGCTGCCTGCTTGGTTTTTGCTGTGGCCCTTGTGCTTTGAAGCCTGGGCGGTTTTGGGGTGCGCGGGCAGGTACAAGGTGACGGTTTGGCCTTGGCGCAGCCGCGCGTGGGGGGTGGTTTTGTTCCAGCCGGCGACGGTGCTGGCGGGCAGGTCGTAGCGTGCGGCCAAGGTGGCGATGGTGTCGTTCTTGCGGGCGCGCACCCCTGTGCGGCGCAGCACGGGCGTGAAGCTCAGGCTGGCGTTGTTGACGACCTGGCTGGATACGGCTACGGGCGAACCATTGCGGCGCGGCACGAGCAGGGTGGAACCGGCTTTGACGATCACGTCCTTGGGCAGGCCGTTGACTTGGCGGAATTTGTCCGGGTCCATGTTTTGGCGGCGCGCCGCTTCGCTGGCGGACATGGCGGCGGGGGCGACCCAGGCGGTCCACGAGGCGAGCTTGGCCGGGTCGTGTTTTTTCAGGTTTTGCTCGAAGCGGGCGGCGTTGTCCCACGGCAGCAGCACCTGGGGCGTGCCGGTGGCGAAGATGACGGGCTTGTGATGCGAGGGGTTGAGCGCCTTGAAATCCTCAAGGCGGATTTCGGCCAGTTGCGCGGCCACGGTCACGTCGATGTCGCGCGTGATGTTCACGGTGTCGAAAAACGGGTGGTTGCCGATGTCCGGCAGTTTGGCGCCAAAGGCATCGGGCCGGGCGACGATGTTCTTGATGGCCTGGAGCTTGGGAAAGTAGTTGCGGGTTTCGTTGGACAGGGGCAGCTCGGCGTAGCTCGTGCCCAGCCCGGCGTTCTGATTGTTTTTGATGGCGCGGGCCACGCAGCCTTCGCCGCAGTTGTAGGCGGCCAGCGCCAGTTGCCAGTTGCCGAACATGGTGTGTAGCTTGTCCAGATAGTCGAGCGCGGCGCGGGTGGAGCCGAGCACGTCGCGCCGGTCGTCGCGGAAGATGTTTTGCTTGAGATCGAAATGGCGGCCCGTGGCGGGCATGAACTGCCAGATGCCGGCAGCCTTGGCGCCGGAGAGGGCCTGCGGGTTGTACGCCGATTCGACGAAGGGCAGCAGCGCCAGCTCGGTAGGCATGCCGCGCAATTCCAGTTCTTCGACGATGTGAAAGAGGTACATGCGCGAGCGTTCGGCCATGCGCTCAATATACTGCGGGCGCGCCGCATACCACGCTTCCTGCTTACGCACCGCATCGCCTTCCAGGTCGGGCATGGCAAAGCCGCGGCGGATGCGGTCCCACAGATCGGCCGGAGCGTCGAGGCTGGCAACCTGGGCGGAGCGCACTTCCTGCACCGACACGGGCGGCATGCCCACTTCCTGCGCAGGCACGGGCGGCATGTCTTGCGTGCGCCCGGTGTTGACGGGGGAGGTAAACACGACGGGCGGCTGGGGTTCCGGCACCGCCGTGGCCTGCGGCGTTGCTGCGCTGCCGCCCTGAGCGCCCATGAGCGCGCAGCCCGATAGCCACACGCTGGCGGCCAGCGCCAACGCCATTTTCCAGCCGGGGTTGTTTTGGTTCATCGGAACTCGTTTTTCCATTGGCGCAGCGCGGCGAACACCGCCACTTCATCGTCCGGGCAGCCGCTATGCGCGCGCACGGCTTGCGCCACGGCAGGCTGGCGGGTGCGCAGAAAGGGGTTGATGGCGCGCTCGGTTTCCAGGCGCGCGGGCAGCGTGGGCAAGCCTTGCGCGCGCAGCGCCGCGCAGTGCTGCTCATAGGCGAGCAAGGTGGGGTTGTCCGGCTCCACGGCGCGCGCAAAACGCAGGTTGGCCAGGGTGTACTCGTGCGCGCAGCAGACTTGCGTGTTGTCCGGCAGGGCGGCCAGCCGGTCGAGCGAGGCCAGCATCTGCGCCGGCGTGCCTTCGAACAAGCGCCCGCAGCCGCCGGAAAACAGCGTGTCGCCGCAAAATAGCAGCGGCGAGCCGCCCGCGTCGGGGCAAAAGTAAGCGACGTGGCCGGCGGTGTGGCCCGGCACGCCGATCACTTGCAGGCTCAGGCCGAGCGCACGGACCGTACTGCCGCCAGCCACGCCGGTAAACGGCTGCGGCACGGGCTCCGTGGCGGGGCCGAACACCTGCGCGCCGGTGGCCGCGCGCAGTTGCGCCACGCCGCCGGTGTGGTCGGCATGATGGTGCGTGACTAGAATGCTCGTCAGCACAAGCGAGCGGGCGCGCAGCGCGTGCAGCGCCGGGGCGGCTTCGCCCGGGTCCACCGCCAGAGCTTGCGCGCCGTCCTGCAACAACCAGATGTAGTTGTCACCGAGAGCGGGGAGAGCAACCAGTTCCACCATGACACGGAAATTATAAAAATGCCGGCAGCCTACGCATGATCGATCTGCACGATTGGTTTAAAACCCCGCCCGGCCAGCATGTGCTGGCTTGGGAGCGCGCGCGGCTGGACGCGGCGCTGGCCGACGTGTTTGGCTATCACGCGCTCCAGCTTGGCCTGCCCGGTATTGACGCTCTGGCGGCCAACCGCATGCCGTACCGCTGGCTGGCAACGAGCGTTCCTCCGGCGGCGCAGCCCGCCGCAGCAACGCCGCGCGCCGCACTGGCGGCCGACCCGGCGGCGCTGCCCTTTGCCGAGGCCAGCCTCGATCTGGTGGCGCTGCCCCACACGCTCGATCTGAGCGCCAACCCGCACGCCGCCCTGCGCGAAGTGCGGCGCGTGCTGGTGCACGAGGGCAAAGTGGCCATCACCGGCTTCAACCCAGTCAGACTGTGGGACTTCAGGCGCTGGCGCGCTCCGCCGTCTCTGCCTGCAGGGAGCGCCCCGATCGGCCCGTACCGGCTGCGCGACTGGCTGCGCCTGCTGGAATTCGAGATCGAATCCATCCATTTCGGCGGCTCGCACGCCGCCGCGCGCCCGGACGATGCCCCGGCCCGCTGCGCCTGGATGGAGCGGCTGGGCGCGCGCTGGGGGCCGATCTTCGGCGCCGTGTACTTTGTGCTCGCCGTCAAGCGCACGCAAGGAGCCAGGCTGATCGGCCAAAGCTGGAAAAGCGCCCCGGCAGTGGCGGCAGCGCCGGTTTCGGTGGCAGGGCGGCAGGGATCATTGAAGAAATGAAGCGCGTCGAAATCTACACCGACGGCGCTTGTAAAGGCAATCCCGGCCCCGGCGGCTGGGGCGCGCTGTTGCGCAGCGGCGGGCACGAAAAAGAGTTGTGCGGCGGCGTGCCGCTGACCACCAACAACCGCATGGAACTGACCGCGGTGATTGAGGCGCTGGCAGCCCTCAAGCGCCCGTGCGAAGTCGATCTGTACCTCGACAGCCAATACGTGCGCCAGGGCATCACCGCGTGGATTGCGGGCTGGAAAGCCAAGGGCTGGCGCACCGCCGGCAAAAAGCCGGTCAAAAACGTCGATCTGTGGCAGCAACTCGACGCGCTGGCCGCCACCGCCGGCCACCAGATCAGTTGGCACTGGGTCAAGGGCCACGCCGGCCACCCCGACAACGAACGCGCCGACGCGCTGGCCAACCGGGGCGTTGAGCGTTTGGCGTTGAGCGCCGAGCGTTGAAGCCGGCAACCTCAACATGGCGCGCCGGAAGGCTGGAGTTCGCGGCGACTATTGATTTGGTAGCTGCTTTCCAGTAATTAATATGTATTTGCGATATAAAACTGTCGAAAACACTATAAGACATTGGTATAAAGCTACAAATATAGGATCGTTGCGCAAGAAAAGGAAATAATTCCATTTCTAAATCAACCGATTACTTTGTCGGCTTCGCTTGCCGTGCAACAGCACTGTCTGCGCATCGCCTTCGCGTACTCGATTGATTGAGAAATGGAATAGCGCGGCTCATGCGCCGCGCAGCCACGCTTGCACCTGGGCTTGCGCGGCCTGCAGGGCGGCTGCGGAGGGCAGATGCACGGCCAGCACTTTTTGCCGCCCGGCGGCGCCGTGCAGCAGTTCGACCGCGCCGCGGCTCACGCCAAAAGCCTGCGCAGCCCATTCGATCAGCGCGGCGTTGGCCTTGCCATCGACCGGCGGTGCAGCCAGGCGCACGCGCAGCGCGCCGCCGTGCGCGCCCGCCGCTTCGGTGCTGTGCGCGCCGGGGGTGGCGTGAATGGGGAGTTTGAGCAGGTGCGCGCTCATGTGGCTTTGGCAAGGGCGAAAGATTTTTCGCCCCTACGGAACGCCATCACGCGAACTCCACAATCGCCTGATCGACCGACAAGCTCTCGCCTTTTTGCGCCTTGACTTCCTTGACCACGCCGTCGGCGCTGGCGAACAGCACGTTTTCCATTTTCATGGCCTCGATCACGGCCACGCGCTCGCCGGCCTTGACTTCCTGCCCCGGCTGCACGGACACCTGCACCAGCAGGCCGGGCATGGGCGAGAGCACGAACTTGCTCAGGTCGGGCGCAGCCTTGTAAGGCATGAGGCGGTGCAGCTCGGCGGTGCGCGGGTGCATGACCACCGCGTCGATCTGCGCGCCGTCGTGGATCACGCGGATGGCCAGCGGGTTTTTGCCTGCGCCGCGCTGCACTTGAGCGGTGAAGGGCTGGCCATCCGCCGTGCCGCACACGCGCGCCTGACCGGGCTGCCGGTCGGCCAGCAGGTGCCAAGTCTTTTCGCCCTGGGGCGTTTGCAGCGTGATGGGGGTGGGCTGGCCGGGCGCGGTTTCGCCCGCTTGCGCGGGCACGTAGGTGTGCTGGCCGCCTTCGCCGAGCACGCACAGGGTGAAGTCGCGCCGGGGCAGGCGTTTGTAACCTTCCCAGAACTGGCCCTGCAAATCGGCGGCGCGGCGGCGGTAGAAGATGTGCTGGTACACGGCCAGCGCCTGCAAAAAGGCGGGGTCGCGGTGCGGCACATCTTCGGCGCGAAAGCCGTGCGCGTAGTGCTCGGCGATGAAGCCGGTGTTGAACTCGCCGCTGGCGAATTGGGGATGCGCCAGCAGCGCGGCCTGGAACGGGATGTTGCTTTGCACGCCGCGAATGACGAAGCCGTTGAGCGCCTCGCGCATTCGGGCCATCGCGTCGGCGCGGTCCTTGCCGTGCACGATGAGCTTGGCGATCATGGAGTCGTAGTGCATGGAGATTGCGCCGCCGTCCATCACCCCGGTATCCACGCGCACACCCAGTTCGGTGGTGGCCTGGCCCTGCTGCAAGTTTTGATCGGGCGGCTGAAAGCGCACGAGGCGGCCTGTGGAGGGCAGGAAGTTGCGGAACGGGTCTTCGGCGTTGATGCGGCATTCGATGGCCCAGCCTTCGCGCTTGACATCGGCCTGCGCCAACGGCAGTTTTTCGCCGGCGGCCACGCGGATCATCTGCTCGACCAGATCGAGGCCGGTAATCAGCTCCGTCACCGGGTGCTCGACCTGCAAGCGCGTATTCATCTCCAGAAAATAAAAATCCTGATCCTTGCCGACCACGAACTCCACCGTGCCCGCGCTCTGGTACTGCACCGCCTTGGCCAGCGCCACGGCCTGTTCGCCCATCGCCTTGCGCGTGGCTTCGCTGATGAAAGGCGAGGGCGCTTCTTCGATCACCTTCTGGTGGCGGCGCTGAATCGAGCATTCGCGTTCGTTCAGATACACCACGTTGCCGTGCGCGTCGCCGAGCACCTGGATTTCGATGTGGCGCGGCTGCTCGATGAATTTTTCGATGAAGATGCGGTCATCGCCAAAACTGTTGCGCGCCTCGTTCTGGCAGGCGGCAAAGCCCTCGAAGGCTTCCTTGTCGTTGAAGGCCACGCGCAAGCCCTTGCCGCCGCCGCCCGCGCTAGCCTTGATCATCACCGGGTAACCGATGTTCTTGGCGATTTCCACCGCGTGCGCGGCGCTGGCTATGGCCTCGTTCCAGCCGGGAATGGTGCTGACCCCGGCTTGCAGCGCCAGCTTTTTGGAGGCGATCTTGTCGCCCATCGCGGCGATGGAATGCGCCTTGGGGCCGATGAAGACGATGCCTTCTTGCTCGCAGCGTTGGGCGAAAGCTTCGTTTTCCGAGAGGAAGCCGTAGCCGGGATGCAGCGCCTGCGCGCCGGTCTGCTTGCAGGCGTCGATGATCTTGTCGGCTAGCAGATACGACTCGCGCGAAGGCGGCGGACCCAGGCGCACCGCCTCATCGGCCAGTTGCACATGGCGCGCGTCCTTGTCGGCGTCGGAATACACAGCCACGGTTTGTATGCCCATCTTGCGGGCCGTGGCGATGACCCGGCAGGCGATTTCGCCGCGGTTGGCGATGAGGATTTTTTTGAACATCTCACAGTCCATTCTGTTGAATGATTGCTTTTAGTGCTGCGATACCTTCCGGTGCAAACCTCAAGCTCTGACTTTTCTTTCCTGGAATGGCACGTCTTGAAGAACCATAGGTATCCAGCTGGAGAAATTTGCTTCCGTTCTCATCAGTAACGATGGTGTAGGAACACTCAACTTCCAAGTGCTTTGCATCAGATTGCAAAGGTTTTTGGTCAATACTTTTGATCAGCGCCATATTCACTCCTATTTTCTAATATTTCATCATAAAAACGATGCTGGACAATGACATGCAGCTATCATAAATGAAGTTCTTGGCAGTCTATAAAACTGGTTTGGTGTTGGTTTAAGAACCATATCTTTGCGGCCTTCTCTGCGTCAGGTTTTCTCATCGCACACGCCCTTTCACACGCCATTGAGGGCCTTGCGCATGGCCTGCTGGCTGTACTCGAACAGCAGCCTGCCATCGACATCGCTGAGTGTGCCTAGCGGCCAGCGTTCGCCCCAGCCGCAATAAAGCACCGTGAGGCGGGTGATGTGCATGGCGGCGCTCATGATGCAAGTTCTGCCGCGCCATCTTGCGGGCGCTTGCGCGCGCGCTGGCGTTGCACGGTTTGCGCCGCAGCCTCAGCCTGCGCAATGGTTTGCTGCGGCAGCGCGAACAA
>JAIRVJ010000136.1 GCA_031253955.1 Burkholderiaceae bacterium
TCGACCTTGCGCAGCTTGCCGCGCTGGCCCAGCACCAGCAGCGCCAGCCGGTGCTGCTCGGCCAGCGAAAAGCCGCTTAGTTCCGATTGCTCCAGGATATACGCGCCGTGCTTGTGGTAGTCCGGATGGGCGATCCAAGCGCCGACTTCGTGCAGGCGGGCGGCCCACGCCAGTTGCTGCGCCAGTTGGCGCTGGGTCTGGCGTTCCGGCGGCAGGGTTTGGCGCAGCAGCAGCGCCGCTGCGCGCGCCACGCGGCGCGCTTGCGCGGGGTCGGCGGCATAGCGCTGAGCCAGTTCTTCGATGGCGGCGGCGCGCATATCGCGCCGGTTGCCGGTGCGCGCCGGGCCGCTGTTTTCCAGCATTTCCACCAGCACGCCATGCCGCAGGCCGCTTTCGACGTGCTGCATTTGTTCGATTTCCAGCAGATCGAACACGGCGCGCAGCACCGCCAGCCCGCCCCCGATGATGGGCTTACGGTCTTCGCGCACGCCCGGTAAATCTATTGCCTGGGCGCGCCGGGTCTTGACCAGGCGCGCTTGCAGCCAGTCCAGCCCGGCGCGGGTGATAGCGCCGGGGCGCGGCGCGCGGCCCGCCAGATTGAGCACGTCGGCCACCACGCCCACAGTGCCCGACGCGCCGTAGGCCGCGTCCCACTGGGCGCGGCCATGTGTGAGCAGCACCGGCTCCAGCACCGCTTGCGCGGCGACTTCGGCGCGCTCGAACGCTCGCGCCGTCAGCTTGCCATCGGCAAAGTAGCGCATCGACCAGCTTACGCTGCCCACGCGCAGTGATTCGCAAGCGTGCGCCGTGCGGCCTTGCCCCACAATCAACTCGGTCGAGCGCCCGCCGATGTCCAGCACCAGCCGGCGTTCCCGCGACGCGGGCAGAAAGGGCGTGACACCGCGATAAATCAGGCGCGCTTCTTCGCGACCCGCGATGACTTCGATTGGAAAGCCCAGCGTTTGCTGCGCCACTGCCAGAAAGTCCTCGCGGTTGCGGGCCTCGCGCAGCGTTTGCGTGGCCACCACGCGCACCTGCTGCGGCGCCAGGCCCGCCAGCCGCTCACCAAAGCGCGCCAGACACGCCAGGCCGCGCTGCATCGCCTGGCCCGACAGCCGCCGCTCGGCGTCCAGACCGCTGCCCAGACGCACCGTTTCCTTGAGGTATTCGACGCGCTGCAAACGCCCGCCGACGGGCTGGTCGATTTCCAGCCGAAAGCTGTTGGAGCCCAGATCGGCAACGGCAAGACAGCGGCTGGCGTTGGCGGGCATGGCGCTAAGGGCGGCGGGCAGGCGTTGCCTTTATTCGTCGCTGCCCGACTGCGCGGCAAAGGTGATGTGCACCAGCCCTTCGCGGCGCGCGGCTTCCAGCGCGGTAATGACGGCTTGCTGGGTGGTTTGCGCGTCGGCGCTGATGATGACGGTGCTGTCCTTGTCCGGCGCGGCGGCGCGAATCGCCGCAGTCAGCGCCGCCACGCCGCGGCCTTCGACTTGCTCCTGGTTGACCGCGTAGCGCCCGTCGGCGGCAATGGCGATGATGACTTCGTGCGGACGGTCCTTGGCCGCGTCGGCGTTGGCGGCGGGCAGCGTCAGTTGCAGTTCGGTGAACTTGCTGTAGGTGGTGGTCAGCATCAGGAAGATCAGGATCACCAGCAGCACGTCGATGAACGGGATCAGGTTGATCTCCGGTTCTTCGGACGAACGGGTGCGGAACTTCACCGCGCCGCTCCCCGCGCCGCGGCTTCGCGCATTGCCTCGCGCGCCGGATCGGGCGCGCTGCTGGCCGAACCTGGGCACATCGGTTCCAGATGGCGGGCAAAACGTTCAGCGGCCAGTTCCAGCGTCAACACGTAACCATCGACCCGGGCGCGGAAATAGCGCCAGGCAATCAGCGAAGGAATCGCCACGATCAGGCCGAACGCGGTGTTGTAGAGCGCGGTCGAAATGCCCTGCGCCAGTTGCGCCGGATTGCCGCCGGCCAGCGTGCCAGCGGGCGCTTGCGAGTGGAAAATCGCGATCATGCCGATCACCGTGCCCAGCAGACCCATCAGCGGCGCGATGGAGGCAATGGTCGCCAGCGCGGGCAGATAGCGTTCGAGCTGGTGCGCGACCTTGCGGCCTTCCGACTCCATGGCCGCGCGCATGTCCTCGGCGGTGCACTGCGGGTTGCTGTTGATGGCGCGCCAGCCCGCCGCCAGCACCTGCCCCAGCGCCGAATGCTGCTCAAGCTGGCCGACGGTTTCGGCCCCCGGCACCGCCTGGCGCGACACGCCGATGGCTTCATCGACCAGTTTGGGCGGCACGACGCCGCCGGACTTGAGCTTGAGCGCGCGCTCGATAATAAAAGCCAGCGCCAGAACGGAGCACAGAATCAGCGGCCAAATCGGCCAGCCAGCCGCTTGTATGATGGAAATCCAGGCGTCGTTCTCCGGGCCGCACAGGGCGCGATGCAGGTGGACGGCGGCAATTATGGCAGAGGGGCGGCAAGCGGCTTTGGCGTGTTTTGGAGCGTGCAAAATATCGGCTGGACGAGGC
>JAIRVJ010000006.1 GCA_031253955.1 Burkholderiaceae bacterium
AACAGTGGATCTGTACGAGGTGTTGTGCGCGGTGCTGTACCTGCTCAAAAGCGGTTGCCAGTGGCGCATGCTGCCCGAAGGTTTTCCCAAGTGGCGTACGGTGCATGCCTATTTCACGATCTGGAGCCAGCCACAGGCCCATGGAATCAGCGTGCTGGAGCACGCTTTAAAAAATCAAACTCGGATCAAGCAGCGGTTGCAGCACTTGCAGCAATGCTTGCTGGATCAGCCGATCCGTCACCGTCGGAATGCCCAGCTTGCGCTGGCCTCTATCGGGTTTGGGAATCAGCACCCGTCGTACCGGAGCAGGCCGGTACGTCCCCCGCAGCAGTTGTTCACGGATGGCCGGCCACTCGGTCACCAGCTTGCGCGCGGTCTGGTCGATGTCCAGTCCATCCACGCCTGCCGATCCCCGATTGGCCCGTACCCGTTTGAGCGCTTGCCGCAGGTTTTCTCGCTCAAGCGTCGCCTCCAGCAGGCCACCGGTGCCCGCTATCGGCTTGGCCAACCCTGTGCCTTGGCGTTCACGGCGCGGGTCTGGGGTTTCGTCGCTGATGGACGGACGCGCGGCTTCACCGCGTGCTGGCACCGCCCGCCCGGCTCGCACCGGCATCTGACGCATGACCTTTGACATCACCATGTTCCTTGACACTTCCTCTCGTTCGGCCCTTCACCGTTTGACTTCTGTCCTCAGCGGCCCCCCGCTACTGCGGCTACTATGGCCTTTGCTGACTTCTCGCTGCGGCTGAGCGCCGTCGCCCTTTCAGGCGCAAGGCGAGATCTCCCCAGGTAAGAGCCGCACTCCTTCTTCGCACAACCGCCGCATCTACGCCGCCTCGCCCTGGTCACAAGAGCTTTGCGGTAACCTGCCCGCTCGCCCTGCTCGGTAGCGTCTTCTATGCGGTTTTTGTTCATCGGCTCGCAATTTATGCTCTACGCTTCCTTCCCACACTCGGTCGCCCTCATGCAGTTGCGCTTCGCTTCGTTTGCTGTGACCAGCTTACGGCGGGACTTGCTCCCGCAGGAGTGCGCCCATGCTGGGCGCACAGGTAGGGCGGGGTTCACCCCGCCATTTCGCAATCACTGCGCATGACTTGGACGGTGGGATGGCGGGGTGAACCCCGCCCTACGGCCCTGGGTGTAGCCGCAGGAGTCGCGGCCGTACACGACGATGCTGATTTCCGTGCTTGCCGCATCCTCCGTTGCAGGCCGCGCACGCGGTGCGTGGCCGCCAAAGTGCTCCTACGCGCCGAAGGCGCAGAAGGCCAGGATGAGAATCAGTACCGTGCTGCGTGACATTGACGGCACATCCTTTGGTTTCTCCAACTCACATTCGGCGCTACTCCACATACTTCTTCATCACATAAGTCCCCGGCGCGTCGCACAGGGTGCTTGATTCGGGGATGGGCGTGGCCTTGACGGGCGGGCTGGATCGCTCGGCCAGCCACTGCTGCCAGGCGGGCCACCAGGAGCCTTCGCGCTGCGTGGCACCGGCGTACCAAGTGCTGGCCGATTGCCAGGGGCCGGCGGCGGGGCGGGTGGCGATGCGATAGTTGCGGTTGCGGTGGCCGGGTTCGGAGATGATGCCGGCGTTGTGCCCGCCGCTGGTCAGGGCGAAGGTGATTTCGCCCTGATACAGCTTGTGCAGCTTGTAGACCGAGCGCCAGGGCGAAACGTGGTCGCGCTCGGTGCCGACCATGAATACGGGCATTTGCATGTCGCTCAGGGAGATGGGCTGCCCGTCGATCAGATAGCGGCCATTGGCGAAGGCGTTTTTCAGGTACAGCGCCACCAGGTATTCGTGGTGCATCCGGGCGGGCAGGCGGGTGGTGTCGGCGTTCCAGGCCATCAGGTCGTTGGGCTGTTCGCGCTCGCCCATGAGGTATTCGCGCATCTGGCGCGTCCACACCAGGTCGCGCGAGTGCAGGAACTGGAACGACCCGGCCATTTGCTTGCCAGTGAGAAAGCCCTGCCCGCGCGTGAGGCGCTCCAGCAGGCTGACCTGGCCTGCGTCGATGAACCGGCCCAGCTCGCCCGGTTCAGAAAAGTCCACTTGCCCGGCCAACAGACTCAGGCTTTGCAGTGCGGGCAGATGCCGCCAGCCGGCCACCCCGTCGCGGCGCGCAAGGGCCGCTGCGGCCATTGCCAGCAGCGTGCCGCCCAGGCAGTAGCCCGCGGCGTGAATGCGCTGGGCGCCGGAGTTTTCACCGGCGGCGGCCATGGCGTCAAGCACGCCGTGTTTCAGGTAATCGTCCAGGGTTAAGTCGCGGTCGTTTTCATCGGGGTTGCGCCACGACATCATGTACACCGTGTGGCCCTGCCCGACCAGGTAGCGCGCCATCGAGTTGTGCGGCGAGAGGTCGAGGATGTAGTACTTCATGATCCACGAGGGCACGATGAGCAGCGGCTCCGGGTGCGCCTTGGGCGTCTGCGGCGCATAGCGGATCAGTTCAATCAGGTTGTTGCGGTACACCACCTTGCCGGGCGTGACAGCCACGTCTTTGCCGACCTGAAAGCGCCCGGCGTTAGCGATGTCGGCCGCTGTCGGCTGGCCGGTGATATCGGCCAGCCAGTTCATCGCGCCTTGTGCCAGGTGCAGGCCGCGCGAGGCGACGATGTCCTTGAGCACCACCGGGTTGGTCAGCGGCCAGTTGGCGGGCGTGAGCATACCCAGCCACTGGCGGGCAAAGAAGTCCACGAGATCGGTGTTGTGCTCGCTCACGCCGCGCAGACAGGCGGCCTCTTGCCAGAACGACTGCGTGCTGCGGAAACTGGAGCGCAGCAGCGAGAACGGCCACTGCGCCCAGTCCTCGTGGCGAAAGCGCGGATCGGCGTCGCGCGCGCCAATGCCCTCGCCTTCCGGCGGCGGGTTGAGCGCCTCGCGCGTCAGGCGCGCGGCCAGCGCCGCCAGCTCCATCTGCCGTCCGGGCGAAGCGGCCAGGTGCCAGCCCCAGTCGGCCAGCGCCAGACCAAGCGCGATGGGCGAGAGGTTGCCCACGCGCTGCGACACGGCAGTCTGCACCAGCCGGTCCAGCCGCTCGGTGGGCGATTCAGTGACCGGCGGTTTGGACGCCAGCGGCTGATCGGCAGCGGGCGCCGGTGCGTTCTTTGGGGCGGCGCTTGCCGCTGCGCTGGATGGGCGCCGCCGCGCGTGCGCCGCCGTGCGGGTGGAAGAAGGTTTGCGGGACGCCATGCGTGAAATCTCCTGAGTTTTGCGTTGAGCGTTCTTTCGTCATTACCGCGTGGGCGCATAGGCGCTAACTTGGTGTAGGTGCGGGGGGAAGTGCGCGGTTTTCTCCCTCTCCCGCGTGCGGGGGAGGGCTGGGGTGGGGGCGAACGGCGCTGCAAGAAGCGCCGCGTTTACGATGCGTCGCTGCCCCCATCCCAACCCCCGCCTTCGCGGGGGCAGGCTCTTCCCCCGCAAGCGGGGGAAGGGGTAAAACGCCAGCGATTTCCTTAAGTTAGCGCCTAGGCGTCTGCGCCGGAATAACGAGATGGAAAGAAACCCTAAGCGCATATCCGCTCCAACGCCTGCGCGATCTGCGCCGCGTCCTGCGGGCGCACCAGCCGCGCAAGCTCTTGCCCGTCTTTGAGGAACACCAGCGTCGGCCACAGCTTGACGTCGAAACTGCGCCCCAGAGGGCGGCCCTTGCCGTCTTCCACCTTCACATGCGGCGTTTGCGCGCCCGCCTGCTCGAAAGCGGCGCGCACGTGCGGCTGCGCGCCCTGGCAATGCTGGCACCAGTTGGCGCCGAACTCCAGCACCAGCGGGCCGCGCGCAGCATCCGCCTCGGCGCGGGTCAGGGTTTCAGGGGTGAACGTGGCGGTATAGGGCATGGCGGTCTCGCGGGCAACGGGGGGAGAACAGGCCGGAGCATAAGGCAACGCTTGAAAAAGTGTTGAGCGTTCGGTGTTTGGCTTAGTGCGTGGGGATAATGGAGAAAACTACTGTTTCGATAGCTATATACCAATATTTTTTTATATATTTTCAACATTTTTCAGCAGAAAATTCATGCAGCACCAAGGCAACGAGCTATCAAAAAAATTGCGCCGCCACCATCAAAGATCGCTGAACAGCACCTGCGCCGAAAGGCGCGACTTGGGCAGGCTGGCGTTGAAATCGTCCGCGCCGCGGTAGCCCAGCGGCACGATGGTGGTGGCGGTAAAACCCTTTGCGGGCAAACCCAGCTCGCGGTTCAATACGGCGTGGTCGAACCCTTCGATCGGCGTGGCGTCCAGCTCCAGCGCCGCCGCGCCGAGCAGCAGAAAGCCCAGCGCGATGTAGGTCTGCTTTTCCATCCAGGCTTGCGCGTCGCGGCGCGTGTAACGGTGCAAGTCGGCGTAGCCCAGCAGCGATTCGCGCCGGATTTGCCGCGCTTGCGCATCCGGGTAGCGCCCATCGCGCGCCTCTTGTTCGACGATGGCTTCCAGATGCGCGTCGGTCAGCGTGTGCCGCGTGCACAGCACGAACACGTGCGAGGCGTTGAGAATCTTGGGTGCGTTGTAAGCGTGCAGGCCGTGCGCGGCCTTGGCGATGCGCGCCTTGCCTTCATCGGTGGAAGCCACGGCGAAGTGCCACGGCTGCGAGTTGATCGACGAGGGCGCAAGCCGCACTAGCTCGCGCAACTGCTCGATGAGCGGCGCGGCGATTTTGCGCGCCGGGTCATAAGCCTTGGCGGTATGGCGGGCGCGGGCGATGGAGAGGATGTCTGGCATGGGTAGGTCTTTCAATGATTCAACTGTTGATATGGGCTTCGCTTGCGTGCTATTGAGATGCCAGGGAACCTCTGAATAACCCTGCGTAAGCTGGTGCGCTTGAGTTTGGGATGGGCTGCAAGGTGCAAACCGCAGTCATAGTCGTAGCTATGGCGAGGATTTGCAACGCCGCAGACCGCCAAAAGTCAGGATGCGCTCGCCACGAAGGGTTATTCAGAGGTTCCTTAGCCCTCATTTCAGCTTCATCTTCGGAAAACATGGGTTCTGCCTTTCCCAGCCTTGCTCATCATGCGCTTTTCTAGCTTCGCTATCTGCCAGCAGCAGGTCCACCGGAATTTCGAAGCTGTCCTCTGAGTACCTGAGAACCAGATTCCAGAATGGCCCGGCATCATTAAACCCGCGTACGGTTTCAAAGACCAAGAAGTACGAAGGCGTAAACCCCATCCGTTTGCGAACTGCTGCGGCTTGCTTTGACGTCAAACTAAACACATAGGGTGTGTACACATTCATTTGATTCGCGCGTTCAAGTTGACAGGTACGGTAATGATTAATGACCTGCTTCTGCTTGGGAGTTAGCCGAAACACCAGTACCTCACCTGGGTAACGCCCTTCGCGAAGTGGCAACCCGTCTGCTATCGCCAAAATCGGCGCTAACGCAAAAATGACCACTAAAAGTTTTATAGAGACCATAGGGTTGATACGCACAATCAGCTACCAATTTTATAGAATGAGAAACCGTATCACCATCTTCAACGGTCAATCTGCTTTTGCATCTGGGCCGGATAACGGTCGCCCGAAATCCTGATTTGCCGCAGCGCCGATTCGATGGCGGCCAGCTCGCCCGCCGTCAGCGTGAGGCTGGCCGCGCCCAGGTTTTCTTGCAGGCGGTGCGGCTTGGTGGTGCCGGGAATCGGCACGATCCACGGCCTTTGCGCCAGCAGCCACGCCAGCGCAAGCTGCGCGCGCGTGACGCCTTTGCCCGCCGCGATGCGGCCCAGTTCATCGACCAGATCCACATTGTCCCGGCGGCTTTTGGCTGAAAAGCGCGGCACCACGTTGCGGATATCGCCCTCGGCAAACGTGGTGTGCGCGTCGATTGCGCCGGTCAGAAAACCCCGGCCCAGCGGGCTAAAGGGCACCAGGCCGATGCCCAGTTCTTCCAGCGTCGGCAGCACGCTGGTTTCCGGCTCGCGCCACCACAGGGAATATTCGCTTTGCAGCGCCGTCACCGGCTGCACCGCGTGCGCGCGGCGGACGGTTTGCGCGCCCGCTTCCGACAGGCCAAAGTGCCGCACCTTGCCCGCACCGATCAGTTCCTTGACCGCGCCCGCCACGTCTTCAATGGGCACGGCGGGATCGACGCGGTGCTGGTACAGCAGGTCGATGCGGTCGGTTTGCAGGCGTTTGAGCGACGCTTCCACCACCGCGCGGATGTGCTCCGGGCGGCTATCGGTGCCGCCCGCCGGATCGCCGATCCTGAAGCCGAATTTGGTGGCGATCACCACCCGCTCGCGCACCGGCGCCAGCGCCTGGCCCACCACTTCTTCGTTGGTGTAGGGGCCATAGACCTCGGCGGTGTCGAAGAACGTCACGCCCTGATCCACCGCCGCGCGGATCAGCCCGATGGCCGCCGCCTTTTCCACCGGCTGCCCGTACCCGTGACTCAACCCCATACAGCCCAGCCCGATGGCCGAGACTTCGAGACCGCTGCGTCCGAGAGTGCGTTTTTGCATGATGCGTTCCTTGTGCAAGTTGCGGCGGAGATGCCGGCAAAAGTGTAAGTGTGCAGGAAAAACCGGGGGCTTGCGCGGGGAAACGGAACGTGCGCCAGAACAGGATGCCGGCTGCCGCGCCTGAAGATCAAAGGAATTTTTCCCTGACGCCAAATGGCTCTCAACTGCGAACCGGTCCGATTTTGCGGCATGGCTCACGATTCAGGGATCGCCGCATGCTACGAAATTTATAGCTTGGCGACCAAGTGTAGTATGTGTTTTTATATAAAACGACTGATTAACAACATGCCTCAAATTCGTCATTCCCGCGCAGTTCCCGCCTGCGCGGGAATGACAGGGAATCCAGGCAGCGGCGGTTGTGGCTGGGCGTCACGCGGAAAGAGCAGGCTTGGGCAAGCGCCCCTAGGTTCCCGCCTGCGCGGGAATGACGAAGGGAAATTCATACAGCTTTCCTTGAATTCCACCTGAGGTATGTTGCAAATTATAGTCGTTCATAAAATAAACTAGACATGCCTTCTCCCTGTGCACGTCCAGATCAGCGTGTCTAATTTATTCCATGGTTGACTATAAGCTGCGTTTTATCTCAGCCTACAGGCTTTCCATACCTCATCTTGATCCACACCATGCCCACAACGGCCATCAGAAAAAGCCCGGCGAATACTAGGCTGGCATAGCGGAAATACAGTTGACGTAGCGCCCAACGCAAGGGGCGGGTCTCGGCCTTCTTCTGTTCGGCTATAAGTCGTGCGCAGGTTAGATCACAAGCATGCAACTCAGATGTGGCGCGTTCCTTGGCGCAGAGAACTTCCGCCAAATAGTCGAACATTCGATGCTCTACAATGTTTTGCCTCCAAGTCTCTACGGTGGTCAGCGCCGCGACCTTCATTGGTCGTGAATATCCAGCACAGTGTTCCGGATCGGTATAGTCGAAAACTAGCCCGAACTGTTCATAGAACCAGTTGCGCCGCACCTTGTTGTCACCATGCGCATTTCCTGCCAGTAGTTCGATGCTGTTGACGGTCGCCTCGGACCACTGCTGCGCCCATTGGATGATCTCATTCATCAAATAGGTGCCGATCCTATGTCCATTCAACTCAGGCGGATCAAGGAATACAGCTCCTTTCGACATCGAGGACGAAGTCAGCGAGACTGCGTTAAAGTAGTGTGAGTAATAACCGTAAAACCGTCCTTTCCCGTCTTCCGAGTGTGAAAATTTTGCCATGATGCGCTTGTATGACAAGGTGATCGATGCCTCGTAGACCGTTCCATCGTGAGGATCGCGCTGGTAGGTTTCCTCACGTTCGACCAGCAACCAGCACAGCGCCTCCTCCTGCGAATGTCCCCTACTCCTGACCTCCAGCACAAGGATGCGCGGCTTCACGCTCTGGCCGTCGCGCCAAGTGCTACCGAAGGAAGGCAACGCCATTGGTACCGTAGGGCTGAAGCGTAACGTAATCTCAGCGCTTGCTTTACCTCAACCCCGCATTAATCCCATCCAGCACCTTCTGCCCCGGGCACAGGTCCTTGGCGGTCAGGGTGTTGAGCGGGGCAGCGATGGTGTTGAGGCGGTCGTGCAGGTCGTGCGCGCCGGCGTCGACGTAGAGCAGGCCGGTGACGATTTCGCCCTTGGCCTGGTGGGCGTGCACGTAGCTGGCGGCGGCGACGAGGTCGGTGGGGTCGTAGTGGGCGTCAACCTTGCGCAGGCGCAGCAGGCTGCCGTCGTGCAGGGGAACGTCGGTCACCGCGCCGGGGGCGTAGTCCACGGTGATTTCTTGCCGAGGGGTGATGAAGTCGAATTTGTTGACGGCGTCGTTATGGGCGCGCACGTAGTCGTAGCTTTGGGTGCTGCCGGGGCGGTTGTTGAAGCTGATGCAGGGGCTGATGACTTCGAGGAACGACATGCCCTTGTGCGCGATGGCGGCCTTGATGAGCGGCACCAGTTGCTGCTTGTCGCCGGAAAAGCTGCGCGCCACGTAGGTGGCGCCCAGTTGCATCGCCAGGCTCACCAGATCGAGCGGCGTTTCGGTGTTGAGTACGCCTTTTTTGGAGACCGCGCCCTGGTCGGCGGTGGCGGAGAACTGGCCCTTGGTCAGGCCATAGACGCCGTTGTTTTCGACGATATAGACCATGTTCACGCCGCGCCGCATCACGTGCACGAACTGGCCCATGCCGATGGAGGCGGAGTCGCCGTCGCCGGAAACGCCCAGGTAGAGCAACTCGCGGTTGGCCAGATTGGCGCCGGTAGCCACCGAGGGCATGCGCCCGTGCACGGTGTTGAAGCCGTGCGACTGGCCCAGAAAGTAGTCGGGCGTCTTGGCGCTGCAACCGATGCCCGACAGCTTGGCGACGCGGTGCGGCTCAATGGCAAGCTCCCAGCACGCGCGGATGATGGCCGCCGAGATGGAGTCGTGCCCGCAACCGGCGCACAGGGTGGAGTTGGCGCCTTCGTAATCGCGGCGTGTGAAACCGAGCGTATTGACCGGGATGGTGGGGTGGTGCAGCTTGGGTTTGGCGAGGTAGGTCACGGTCTTTCTCTCAGTTTCTCCCTCTCCCGCAAGCGGGAGAGGGGAAAGGAATGGATGACGCTGGGAAAGTCATGGTTGTCCGATTCGCTCCCGGATCGCGCCGGTGATGAAGCGCGCGGTAATGGGCGTGCCGTCATAGTGCACGACCGATACCAGCCGCGCGGGAGCTATGCCGAATTCGTTGATGAGCATGGTGCGCAACTGGCCGTCTCGGTTTTGCTCGACGACGAACACGCGCTGGTGCGCGGCGATGAACTCGGCCACCGCATCGGCGAACGGAAAGGCGCGCACGCGCAGCGTATCCAGGTGCAGGCCGTCTTGCTCCAGCGCGGCCACGGCCTCATCCATCGCCGGGCTGGTGGAGCCGTAATAGATCGCGCCCCAAGACGTTTTTTGCGCGGCGGCGCGCGCAATCGGCTGCGGCACGAGGGTGCTGGCGTGGCTGAATTTTTGCAGCAGACGCTGCATGTTGTAAACGTAATCGGCCCCGCGCTCCGAATAGCGCGCATACGGGTCGCGCGAGGTGCCGCGCGTAAAGTACGCGCCGCGCGTGGGGTGGGTGCCGGGATAAGTGCGGTACGGAATGCCGTCACCATCCACATCCTTGTAGCGGCCAAAGTCCTTGCCGGCTTCCAGTTCGGCGGCGGTCATGACCTTGCCGCGGTCGTATTGGCGCGCGTCGTC
>JAIRVJ010000010.1 GCA_031253955.1 Burkholderiaceae bacterium
CAAATCAAGGCATTGCGCGCCCGGTTGCGCCTGTCCCAGACTGTGATGGCCGATGTGCTGGGGGCCAGCCCATCGACCGTGCGCAAGTGGGAAGCTGGCGACAAACGGCCCAGCGGCCCCTCGCGCCGCTTGCTTGATATTCTTGACCGTAAGGGTATTGAGGCGCTGGTTTGAGGTAGTGCTACAGTATTAGTAGCATGAATCACTTTTCCACAGAATTTGGGGATGACCCTGTGGGCAAGGCTGTTGGCAATCCGGATCGGCGCTATAACGGGGCTGGGATTTAAACAGTTCGGCTAAAGCATCATCATACTACGTCACCTGTGATACTAGAGACAAGTCATTCAAGATGGCGCGAGCGATGGTTCTGACTGTGGTAGCGATCCTTAATTCGGCCTCTATCTTGTGAAGCAACCAGCGCGTAGTCTCTATATCGTTGCCGATAGCCTGATGGTCATTTGGGGTCAAGGCTTGGACTGTCCGGGGAGGCTGTAGAAGGTACATGACGGGACGTGCGTTTGGGAACGCTTCCCTGGCAAGAGTAACGGCCCTCATCCCTTGGCTGAGAGATGCATTGCGGTGATAGTCCGTTTTGTACCAAGCGGATGATATTGTTCCGTAAATATGCCGACCGTCGTTAACAGCCCCTGCGATCTGTATGTCCATCTGCACATTGACGCTATCGCGCTGGGCCGTGACAGGCTGACGCTGCCAAAAGGGTGGATACTCTCGTTGGGCCAGATGAAGATGTCTGCTGATGATGTTCCTTACTTGAGTCCTGACAGGCCGTGTAGCGTACTGGTGGTCTTCGCGATCCACCCTATCTGTAATTTGGTGCCGCCCAAGTGGAACCATACGCAAAAACAGGTCATTTACAATTGATTCCGCCGAGTCCCCCCGAATGAACTTCTCAGGCCCGAATCCAATATTCCATCCCACAGGAAGTGACGATTGGGTTTCCAGCGCGTGCCGGGCTTGGTCAAGCAAAAAGTGTGCATTGCTGACCGCGTCTTCGTCGTAAAAGCAACCTAGGCCAGTTATGGCCGCGCTAGTGACCAACTGTTCAATTGCTTGGCCATCGTCGCTTCGGAACAGTACCCCTACGTTAATCCACTCCTGTGCGGCCAAGTCCAGGCAAAGGCGTACCACACGCCATTTGCCAGTGATGCCTGTGGCAGGTGAAATGGCCGCAGTAGCGGTTAATAGTTCCAACATGTCATTCGAATAACAACCCAAAGCGTTTGGTCAACAGTGGCCTGATCTGGTCCGGCTGTTGGCGACTGTACAAAAAATGCAACCATCGTGCGCTACGTCCAGGCAGTAGTTGGCTGCACCAGTATGAAATTTCAAACAACGTGCGTTGCATCTCTAATTGTGCACTGTCGATAAATTTTACACAGTTGTCAAGAGCTGGGCAGGAAACGCTGGGCGATGTGCGCTGCTGCGAGAGGTAAGCGTTTTGATGAAGCAAATTCTGGAATTGCTCGCTGGCAAGGTTTTCAAGTTGGCCATCTGCCCAATAGTCTGGGTACGGCTGCCCTTTCCGATGTAGTAGCAATCCGTGATCAATCAGAACGAAGTCTCGCTGTGCTCTGCGCACCAAGTTAAAGCAGTGCCTGTCCGGGTTGGCAACGGCCTCATCAAAAGCAATAGTGTCATCGCAACGTGGCCAAGCACTCTGCTCAGCGACAAGGTCACCTGTGTTGAATACGCCGCGCGCCGCCGTGTTGGATACTGCTTGAGTCACGAAGCATAAGATTCGACCGTGGGCATCTGGCGTTGGCAGCGAAGTGGGACCGGTATATGGCGGCAACTCAGGGCAGTTGATCTGGGTGAAAAAAGCGCGCTCCGGGACCGGCAAGCCAGATGCGCGCGCCAATAGCCAGCCTGTTACCTCGTTGAGAATAAAGGTGGATTGAATTTCATCGCCATATGAGAAGGGCTTGGCGTAACCGTCGAACAGTCCCTCTTCAGAACAGAATCTGGCATGAAGGACAGGATTAACGTTGCCATCGCGCCCGTGTGTCCAGTCGTAAGGGGTAATGAACTGCTCTGGCCGAAACAGTTTGACCGCCATATGCTTGGATTGGTAGGCAATCGGGGCCATCATGCTCGATTGATGCTTGTTTTACTGTGAAGCAAAGGCACGAAATCCGACGTCTCCACGGCCAGTTTTAGAAGCGCTTTGGGTTGAGCCAGCGCCGCCAGCACACGCGCCTTGGCTTGGGCGCTGTCCGGCGCTACCGCCAGGATCGCCAAGTCTTTAGCCAAGCCTTCCCTGGCTTGCTGCGGTTGCGCGGCAATCGCGCCAATGAGGGCGTCCAGGCATCCCGTGATCGGCAGCAAATCGGGGTGACTTTCGAGGTCGATGGGTTCGGGCGCTGGCTTGACAAATTTTGGGCCAACACCCGTTGCGATCCATAGCGAAGCATACCCGTTGCCCGATCTTAGTCGGTTGCACGCTTCAATACTGGCCGCTTGCAGTCGATTGGCGACCGCAATCTTACCAATGCCCTTGATCGGCTTTGACCCTTTGCCAATCCACTGATAGACGGCAGACTTGCTGATCTCAGCAATTTTTGATACCTGAACAACATCCCACTGACACGTCTGCATCAGTTCTGTAATTCGTTCCTGTAGAGACATCATGTAAGCCAGCTTAATGCCAAGTTTAATAAGTACGATTGACAATAATAATAAGAATGCTTATAATGAAGTATGCACATGAAAAAGTCAGCAGCCATAAATCTCCTCGGCGGGACGGTCTCCGAGGCTGCTCGTGCAATCAAGAACATCACGCCTGACGCGCCGCACCGCCGAGGAGCTTGCCTTCGGCCACAACGGGGCGAGCATCCGCGTGGCCACCAGTATGCGCGGAGGCACGATTCACCGCCTGCACGTCAGCGAGATGGGCAAGATCGGCGCGCGCTTTCCAGAAAAAGCGCGGGAGATTGTGACCGGCTCGATCCCAGCCGTGCCCGAAGGTGGCATCGTGATTGTGGAATCGACCGCCGAGGGCGCGTCAGGCCGGTTCTATGAAATGGTCAAGCGCGCCAAGGATATGGCCGATGCGCGCCGTCCGCTGACCACGCGAGACTGGCGGCTGCATTTTTTTGCCTGGTGGGAAGCGCCGGAATACCGGCTTGACCCGCAGGGTGTGCTCGTCACCGACGCCGACCACGCTTACTTCACCGATCTGCAAGCGCGGCTGCACATCACGTTGGACGAGCGGCAGCGCGCCTGGTATGCCGCCACGCTGGGCGGGGCCGACTTTGCCGGGGAGCGCCCGCTGATGTGGCAGGAGTACCCCAGCGACGCCGATGAGCCGTTCCGCGTGCCGCGCGAGGGGTGCTACTACACGGCGCAACTGTCGCAGGCGCGGCAAGAGGAGCGCATCGTCAAGAGCATTCCGGTCGAGCCGGGCGTGCCGGTGAACACGTTCTGGGACATTGGGTCCAACGACAACACGGCGATTTGGCTGCATCAGCGGGTGGGGGTGGAGGAACGGTTCGTGGGTTTTCACAAGGCCAGTGGCGAGCCGCTGGCGTATTTCGTGAAGTGGCTGCTCGATCGGGGGATGATTTATGGCCGTCACTTTCTGCCGCATGACGCGGCGGCGCAGCGGCAGGGCACGGCGGCGGACCGCAACCTGAGCGTGCGCGATATGCTGCAAGAGCTGTTGCCGGGCCACCGTTTCGAGATTGTGGAGCGCATCGCCTGGGTGCTCGATGGCATTCAGCAAACGCGGCAGGCATTGGCCTCGTGCTGGTTCGACGAAGCCAAGTGCGCCGAGGGCCTGCGCGATCTGGACAACTACCGCAAGGCGTGGGACGAGCGGCGCGGCACGTGGCGCGATGCACCATTTCACGGGCCGGAGAGCGATGCCGCCGATGCGTTCCGGCAATTCGGGCAGGCGCGCGCCAGCGGGCTGCTCTCCGGCGCTGGGGCAAGCGCGGCGCGGCGCCCGCGCCGCCGGCGCGTGTCGCCGTGGGCAGTATGACTTTCGTTCCCACTATGCGCCAATGGCGCGCATGGCTGGCAAGTTGACCGTGGATTTCGAGCGCGTGGCGCGCTTTGCGCTGCCGCGCACGGGTGCGGCGTTGTGCATGGGAATGCGCGCAATCGGTTACGAGCGTGACGGCAAGGTCGTAGCCGGGTTTCTGTTTGATCTGTACGACGGCCAAAACATCTGGGCGCACGTGGCGCTGGAGTCGCCGCACGATCTGCCGCGCGCTTTGCTGGGCGCGATGCTGCGCTATATCTTCGTGGTGTGCGGTTGTCAGCGGGCCTGGGCGCGTGTATGCGAGGACAACGTGCGCAGCGCCCGTTTCGTGGAGCGGCTTGGCGCGCATTGCGTGGCCCTCCTGCCGGGGGCTGACGGCGACAGCAACGTGCTGATTTACCGGCTGCTCAAGAGCGGATTGCGCGCCCCATACCGTGGTTTTTTGAGGAGCACCGCACATGGGTAAAGACAATTCCGCGCCCGCGCCCGATCCGGCGCTGGTGGCCGCGCAGGTTCACAGCCTGGGGATTCAGGACGACGCGATCAGCCGCATGATGGCGATGAGCGAGGATCTGGCGCCGCTGCAACGCACGCAGTTGCAGCAGGCGATCGACCAGTCGGGCCAGCTTTGGACGCAGTCGCAGGAAGACCGGCAGTTCGCGCTGGGCCAGCGCGACAAGCTGGCAGGCATTCAGGACAGGATTGTTCAGGATGCGCAAAGGTTCAACACCGAGGACGAAGCCAATAAGCTGGCGGCGCAGGCCACGGGGGATGTGAATCAGCAGTTTTCCAACGCCGCCGATCAGCAGACCAGGGCGTTGCAGCGCACGGGGGTCAACCCCAACGACGGGCGCTATGCCGCAATGGGCAGCCAGATGGCCGCCGCGCAAGGGCTGGCGCTGGCAGGCGCAGCGGGCAAGGCGCGCGATACGGCGCGGCAGGAAGGCTGGCAATTGACGGATCGCGCCAACAACGCGCTGGCCGGCTACCCGGCGATGACGATGCAGGGGCAGACCGCTGGGCTGAACACGATGGGCGCGGGCATGGGGGCGGTCAATGCCGGGGTGGGCGGGATGCTTTCGCCATTTCAAGCGATTGGCTCGGCAGCCGGGCAGATGGGCAGCAACGCCACCAGCATGTACGGCACGCAGGCCAACGCCTACGCGCAAGGGCAGGCCGCCAATGGCGCGGCATGGGGCGGGCTGGGGTCGGCTGTCGGCGGGATTGGCATGGCGATAGCGATATGACGGACGGCGCGGCGGACCTTTTTGGGCGCCACGAGCGGGTGGCGTTTCAGCTATCGGGCGGACGCGATTCGGTGGCGGCGCTGCATGTGCTGCGCCGGTGTCTGCCGCGGATGACGGTGTATTTCACGGACAGCGGCGACGTGTGGCCGGAAACGCTGGTGGTGCTCCACATGCTGGAGCAGCGGTTCGGGTTCCGGGCCGTGCGTATTCAATCCGACGCACCAGGATGGCGTGCGCGGCATGGCGATCCCACGGACGTATTGCCGGTTTGCGCCACGCCGCTGGGCCAGATGGTGAGCGGCTGCCCCACGCGCCTGTGCACCCGCTACGAATGCTGCTGGAACAACCTGATGCTGCCAATGCACCAGCGGATGCTGGCCGATGGCATCACCTGCATCGTGCGCGGTGTGCGGCACGGCGATTACCAAACCCACCCCGTGCGCAGCGGCCAGGAGGACGGCGGTATCCAGGCGTACTACCCGATCTGGGACTGGGACGAACCGCAGGTGGATGCCTATCTGGAGGAACACGCTCTGCCGCGCGCGCCGTGGTACGAGCAAGGGGCGCGCCACGGCAGCGACTGCCTGACTTGCACCGCCTGGTGGGACGACGGGCGGCAGGCTTACATGCGCCGCCATCACCCGCAGGCGTGGCAAGCGTTGCGCGTCAGGCTCTCTGCCATCAGGCAGGCGCTGGCTGGCGATCTGGCGCTGCTGGAAGAACAGTTGGCCTCAAGAGGTTGAGTGTTTTGTGTTGGCACGAGGAAAATACCTGTTTTAATAGCTGACTTCCAGTGTTTTTACTGATTTCAAGACTCTTTCATATATATAAATCATTAAACACTTCGGCAGCTAGCTATTAAAAGTCAAGCATAAGAAGTGGCGTTTTCCACGCCAAACGCTCAACGGTTTTCGTTCCCACTATGCCACGCTCTGCGGTCATGAGCGTGACCATCCACACGGCCCAGGCGCACGCGGTGCGCGTGCTGGGCGACTTCACATTGATGCTGACCTGGGTCAACGGCGAGCGGGCGATTGTGCTGCTGCCCACGCACCGGCGGCGCGCGCCGTGGTTCGTGGTGTGCGAATCGGCGGCGTGGCGCTACGCGGACGACCCGCGCTATCTGGCGCGGCAAAGCGTCAAAGCCTGTGAAGTGCTGGATATGCCGGGGCAGGCGGCGCGCATCGGCGGGCTGATTTTCGACCACCTGACGGATTTGCGCCGGATGCCACCCGAACCGCCGCCGGGCCAAGGGGTGCTGCTGGGCGAGGCCGTGGTGCGCGCGGGCGGGCAGATGGCCGGCGGCCACGAGGTGCGCTGCGAACCGCAATCCGGGATCACTTTTGGAGCTTGAGGGCTGTGGCCGCCATCTTTTCTTGCGTCAACCACCAAGCGCCCGGCGACGGGCTGTTCCGTGACGCCGGCGGCGAGCCTGCCGATCCGCCGCAGCACCCGATGGACGGCGACGCCATGCGCGCGCTGCACCGCCGGCTGCTGACGTGGCTGAACACCGAGCGCCAGTTGCAGGCGGCAAACCGGCTGGACATGGCCATTGACGCCGACATGTACGACAACCGCCAATGGATGCCCGAAGACGCCGAGGAAGTGCGCTCGCGCAACCAGGCGCCGTTGGTTTACAACGAAGTGGCACCGATGGTGGACTGGCTGATCGGCACCGAGCGGCGCACGCGCATCGATTCTTCCGTGCTGCCGCGCACCGAGGACGACGTGGCGCTGGCGGACGTGAAGACCAAGGTCATGAAATACATGGCCGACGTCAACCGCGCCGAGTACGTGCGCTCGACGGCGTTTGCCGAGGCCGTCAAGTGCGGCCTGAGCTGGATCGACGACGGCATCCGCGACGATGCCAGCAAGGAGCCGGTGTACAAGCAGCACGAAAGCTGGCGTAATGTGCTGCACGACAGCCGGGCCATTCGCGCGCCCGATCTGTCGGGCTGCCGCTATCTGCTGCGCTGGCGCGATGTCGATCTGGACGTGGCGCTGGCGATGTTCCCGCAACGCGCGGCGCTGCTGGAGCGCGCCGCCAGCGACTATTTGACGGTGGCCGTGCACGATGCCGAGCGCGCCGGCTGGGGCGGCCCCATGCCGCAAGAGGGCGGCGAATCGGCGCGGCTGCGCTACCTCGGTTCGTCGGGCATGTTCGAGGGCGTGGGCGATTTGCACAGCCGCCGCATCGTGCGCATTTACGAGTGCCAGTACCGCGATCCGGTGACGGTGCAGACGCTCGAATCGGGGCCGCTGGCGGGCGCGGCGCTCACGCCGTTCGACCCGGTGGCGTTGCAGGCGGCGCAGCAAGATCAGGGCGCGGGCATCGTGGACAAAACCGCGCTGCGGATGCACGTGGCGGTGTTCGTGGAGGCCGGGATGCTGGCGGCCAGCCTGGCGCCGTGGCGGCACAACGATTTCAGCCTGACGCCGGTGTGGTGCTACCGGCGCTCCAGCGACGGCATGCCCTACGGCGTGATCCGGCGCGTGCGCGACGTGCAGATGGATTTGAACAAGCGCGCGTCCAAGGCGTCGTTTCTGTACAACACAAACCAGATCATCGCCGACGAAGACGCCACCGACGATTGGGAGAACCTGCGCGAAGAAGCCGCCGATCCGCACGGCATTCTTATCAAGAAAAAAGGCGCGGAACTGGCGCTGCGGCGCGACTCCGAGGGCGCGCAAGCCCAGTTGAACATGATGCAACTGGACGCCGCGGCGATCCAGAAAAGCGCGGGCGTGGCCGACGAGAACCTGGGCCGGCAAACCAACGCCGTCAGCGGCGAGGCGATCAAGGCGCGGCAGTTGCAGGGCAGCGTGGTCACCACCGAGTTGTTCGACAACCTGCGCCTGTCCACGCGCGTGAGCGGGCAAAAAGAGTTATCGCTGATCGAGCAGTTCATGACGCAAGAGCGCGTGATCCGCCTGACGGGTAACCGGGGCCAGTTGCAGTGGGCCAGGATCAACCGGCCGCAAGTGCTGCCCGACGGCTCGGTGCGCTACCTGGACGACATCACCGCCAGCCAGGCCGATTTCGTGGTCAGTGAGCAGGACTATTCAGGCACGTTGCGGCAGGTCATGTTCGAGCAGCTAAGCAAACTGGCCGCAGGCCAGCCGCCGGCGCTGGCGCTGCGGCTGATGACGATGGCCTTCAACTACTCCGACCTGCCCAATCACGAGGCCATCGCGCAGGAGTTTCGCGCCATCACCGGCGAGCCGGATCCCAACCAGCCGCCCACGGACGGGCAGCAGCAGGCGATGGCCGCGCAACAGGCCCAGCAGATGCAGGCCGTGCAGATGCAGGCGCAGCAGGGGCAACTGGCGCTGGCCGAAACGCAGGCCAAGGTGCGCGAGATCAACGCCCGCGCCGCCGAACTGGAAGCCAAAACCGCCGCCGCGCAATCGCAAGGCCAACTGGCGCAAGGTCAGGCCGCCGCCGTGCAGGACGCGGTGATGCAGGTCAGGCTGCAAGCCAGCGCCCAGATCGAACGCCTGCAAGCGCAACTGGCGCACACGCAAGGCGAGATGGCTGCCATGCGCGCGCGCGCCGACGACCGGGTGCAGGCCGCGCGCATCGCCGCCGCCGCCAGCGTGCGCGTGGCCGAGTTGCGGCTGGCCTCCACCGCGCAGATGGACGAGATTGGCCGGCGCATCGACGAAATCGCCGGGCGGGTGGATGCGCTCACGAACGTTGCGCCGCTGGCGCCAGAAATTTCCCCAGCCCCGCCCGCCGACGGCGCGGCGGTTCTTGATCCACTGCCACCACCCAAGGAGAGCGCATGAGTGCCACCGAAAACCAACCCGTCACGCCCCAGACTGGCGCGCCGCCGCAAGAGGCCGCGCCGCATCTGGATTTGCTTACCGACGCCGAGCGCGCCGCGCTGGCGCTGGAATTGACCGCCGAGGACGGCGAAGGACAGCCCATCGAGGACGGCGAAGAAGACGAAGACGGCGCGCAAGGCGAGACTGCCGCTGCCGAACCCGCGCCCAAACCCGCTCCCGTTCCCGCCGCCGCTGAAACCGCTGCCGCCACGGATGCGCCGGATGGCAAGGAGGCCGCCGAAATAGCCGCTCCCGCCGCGCTGTCCGAACCCGCACCGGGCGATCCGGCCCCGGCGCAGCCCGCGCCCGTCCCGCGCGCTACCGCCGCGCAGCTTCCCGCAGCGGCTTTCAGCTACGAGCTGCCTGCCGATTACCCGGAGCGGGTCAAGGCGCTGGAAGGCAAATTCCTCGATCTGGATCAGAAGCTGGAAGAAGGCGCGATCGACCAGCAGGACTACAACAAGCAGTTGCGCACGCTCACGCGCGAGCAGTCGGTGCTGGAGAACCTTTCCAGCCGCGCCGAGATCGCCCGCGACATGGCAAGTCAGGCGCAGGTGCAATTGGTGCGCAACGAGGGCGCGCTGTGGGGCCAGGCCGTGCAGACGCTGGTGTCAGAAATAAAAGGGCAGGAGGGCGCGCCCGATTACACCGCCGACGCCCGGCTGGCGCAGGCGCTGGGCAAGCAGGTGGAAACGCTGATGGTCGAGCGCGGGCTGGACCCCGCCCAGCCGGCGCAGGGCAAGCTCGATTTGCTGCGGCAGGCGCACCGCGTGCTGATGTTCATGAAAACCGGGAAGGCGCCCGGCCAGGCTGACGCCAAGCCGGATGCGCAAGCGGCGGCGCAGGCGATCAAGACAGCGGCGCAGGCGCGCACGCCCGATTTGTCCAGGGCGGCCAAGAGCATTGCCCAGCTTCCGGCAGCCGATAACGGCGCCGATGGCGGCGAGTTCGCCGACCTGGACAAGCTCAAGGGCGAGAAGCTGGAAACGGCGCTGGAAAAACTGCGGCGCGCCAGCCCGGCGGCCTACGAGCGTTACCTGTCCGAGGTGTGACGGCGGCATGGCGCTGACGCTGGATTTGCTGCCGGGCGAGCTGCTGGAAATCGGCCATTGCGTCACGGTGCAGGTGGTCAGGAAAGCCGGGCGCATGGCGCGTCTTGAGGTGCGCGCGCCGCCCGGCATACCGATCGTGCGCAGGCCGCCGCAAACCGGGCGCGAGCCGCTTGCGGTTTTCGTTCCCACTATGCGCCAATCGGGTTGCAGTCAGGCGGGCAAGTAACCGGTCTGGCTTTCAAGGGAAGGTGAGCGCAGGAGTGCCGCCGAGGTCATTGCCATCCATGGAAAGGACACTCACATGGCACGCACCGTGATCGGGGTCAACGCCCCCAATGCAGTCAAGCGTTATAGCGCCGCTCTTTGGCTGGATGTCAGTCAGAAGGCGTATTGGGGCCAGAAGTTTTTCGGCAAGGGCGACAGGTCACAAATGCCGATTCAGATTCTCACGGATCTGGAAAGCGACGCTGGCGAGGAGGTCAAGTACGACCTGTTGATGGAATTGCGCATGGAGCCGATTGTCGGCGACGATGTGCTGGAAGGCAAGGAAGAACCCTTGCGCTTTTACACCGATAGTGTGTACATCGACCAGATGCGCTGCGGCGTGAACACGGGCGGACGCATGACGCGCAAGCGCACGCTGCACGATCTGCGGCAGAAATCCAAACTCTCGCAGGGCAACTGGTGGGCGCGGTTCATGGACGAACTGTGCTTCATTTACATGTCCGGCGCGCGCGGCGTCAACGAGAACTTCATCCTCAACAAGAAGCTGGCGCAGATCATGGGCATCAACCCGATCTCGCAACCGGACGCCGAGCATCATTTCTTCGGCAAGGCCGCCACTGATTTCTCCAACCTGGCGCCCACCGACACGATGAGCCTGTCGGCCATTGACCGCATGATTACCCGCGCGGGAACGCAGGGCGGCGGCGCGACCGATATTCCGGTGCTGCAACCCACGCGCTGGGACGGCGGCGGCGATGAAAACTACGTGCTGGTAATGCACCCGTGGCAGGAGCAGGCGCTGCGCAACGAGGCGGGTGACAACACCTGGCTGAGTTGGAACAAGGCGCTGACCACGGCGGTGGGCAACAAGTCGCCCATCTTCTCCAACAGCCTGGGCATGTACCGCAATGTGGTGCTGCACAGCCACCGCAACGTGATCCGTTTCAACAACGCCGGGGCGACGCAAGACGTTCCCGCGGCGCGGGCTTTGTTCATGGGGGCGCAAGCCGGGGTGATTGCGTTTGGTTCGCCGGGCACCGGCAATCGAATCCAGTGGTACGAGGACATGGACGACCGGGGCAATCAGGTCGTGATTACGTCCGGTTCCATCTTCGGCATCAAGAAAGCCACCTTCAACATCAATGGCAAGAAGCAGGACATGGGCGTGTTCGCCCTGGACACCGCCGCAGCCGAGCCGGTTGCGGTCTGACGGTACGACGAAAGGAAACCATTATGTTTAAACAGCAAAACGACACCATCGCGGGCCGCGCGCCAGTTCCCACCGCCGATGACGTCGCCCTGGTGGCGCCGCGCTTCGTGCAGGAATGCGCGGCCAGCGACAGCGCCTCCGGCAATGTGGGCGTGATCGGCATCTTGCCGGCTGGTTGCACGCCGGCGCTGCCGCTGATCGTGGACAGCACGGGGCTGGGCGGCGCGGCGGCGCTGAGCATCGGCCTGCTCAACGCTGGCGGCACGGATTTGTCCGCCGACGCGAGCGATGGCGGCGGCCCGTGGGCCGCTGACGTGGCCGTGGGGGCGGCGGGCGCGGCGCAAATTGCGCCCACTGCCGCGCTGCTGGCGGTGCAAAAGACCGGCCATGACCGGCTGATCGCCGTCAAGTTCACCGCCGCCGGCAGTGCCGCCGGAACGCTGGGCCTGACGGTGGCCTACCGCAGTCCCGTTTGACTCCATCCGGGTATCACCTGGTTGACCCGGCTGCGAGTCTCCTGGCAGCCGGGCTTTTTTTCGAGGAAATCTCCATGAAACTCATTTGCTCCATCAAGCCGCGCGCCGATGGCACGGTGCTGGTACAAGGCGACGGCAAAACCTGGACCTTCAACCCCACGGGTGAGGGCGAAACCGCCGCCGACGTGCCCGATGCGCTGGCCGAAAAACTTCTGACCACCGGCAATTTCTACCCGGCGGGCAAGGCCGACGCCGCGCCAACGGCCAAGCCGCCTGCCGCCAGCAAAACCGCCTCCGCGCCAGCGGCCAAGCCGTCCGCCCACAAGGCCGCCTGACTGACCGTCCATGCGCACCGCCTTCGACCTCGCCGCCGACCTGCTCCCGGTGCTGCCGGGCGTGCCGCAGCCGCGCCTGGAGCGGGCGCTGCTGCGCGCGGCGCAAGAGCTGTGCCGCACCAGCCGCTGCTGGACGGTGTGGACGGATCCGGTCACAGTGGCCGGCAGCGGCGAGTACGACGTGGAGTTGCCGCCTGGTGCACAGGTGGCAGTAGTCGAGCGCATGACGGTCGATGGCCGCCCGCGCCCGATGCTGCCGTTTTCGTTCACGCGCCGTGCGCCCGATGACATGCCGGGCGCGCATGTGGTGCCGGGCCGCCTGACGTTTCAGGTGACGGATGGCATCCATGATGGCGCGCAGATTCGCTTTCGGGTGGCGCTGGCGCCATACGACAAGGCGCAAGGCGTGGACGAGGCAGTGTTCGATCCTCACAGCAGCGTGCTGGCCGCCGGCATCTGCGCGCTGCTGCTGGCCGATCCGGGCCAGCCGTGGAGCAATCCCGGTCTGGCGCAGGTTTATGCCGCGCAATTTTCCAGCGGCGTGGCGCGCGCGCGGCTCGCGGCCTGGCGCGGCATGACCGATTCAGCGCCGCGCCCGCGCATCACCTGGTGTTGAACATGGACGCACTCACGCTCATCAACGCCGTGGCGGTCGAGTTGCAGGACGCCGAGCGCGTGCGCTGGACGCTGCTGGAACTGGCCGGCTACGTCAACGACGGCCAACGCTTCATCCTGACCAAGGTTCCCACGGCGACAGCCGATGAGCGCACGCTCGCGTTGGTTGCCGGCGTGGAGCAGGCCGTTCCCAAAGACTGTTTCGCGCTGCTGGATATGCCGCGCAACGCCGATGACCGGCAGACGGCGATCCGGCAGGTGGCGCGCGCGGCGCTGGATGCGTCGGCGCCCGGCTGGGCTGGCGGGAACCAGAAAAATGCCGTGATCCACTTCATCCAGGACCCGCGCCAGCCGTGGCGCTTCGACGTGTACCCGCCGGTGACCGGTGGCGTGCCGGTGGTGGCGCTGCTGGCCGTCAAGCCCGTGCTGATCGGCGAGGACGGTAAGGGCGCCATCACGCTGCGGCACGAATACATCGAGGCGCTGCGCCACTACCTGCTGTACCGCGCCTGGAGCAAGGACGCCGAATACGGCGCCAACGCGCAGCTTGCCGCGGCGCATTACCAGGCGCTAGCCGACGCGCTGGGCATCGCCCCGGCGCGGCCTGCAACGGCAAACGATCCCACTACCTGACCACCACAGAGGAAACCATCATGGCCGCCAAATCAACCACCCTCAGCACCTCGGTGCTCAACCTGTTGCTCAACGGAGTTGCGATCCCGGCGCTGGCTGGCAACGCCGCGGCGTCTCCTGCGGCCCAGTTGTATGTGGCGCTGCACACCGCCGATCCGGGCGCGGGCGGCAATCAAACGGGCAGCGAGGTCGGCTACACGGGTTATGCGCGCGTGCCGGTAGTGCGTGATGGCACGGGCTGGAGCGTGGCCGACGGCGTGGCGACCCTGGTCAACGACGCGCCGTTTGCCAAGTGCGCCGATGCCATCAACGTTACGGCCACGCATTGCAGCTTTGGGCTGGCCGCCGCCGGGGCGGGAACGCTGCTGTACCGGGCGGCGCTGACGCCGGTCCTGCCGATCCAGAACGGCACCGCGCCGGTGCTGGAAAAAGGCACAACGATTTCTGAAAGCTGATGGTGCAGACTTTTGGCGAACTGGCCGCACTTGAGATTGCCGCCGCGGAAATTGCCGCGGGCGGAGATGACCGGCAGCGCGCGAGCGCGCATGGGCAAGGCGATTGCAGCGCCGCAGGGCGCGCGGCATGGCGATTTCGCGGCGTGGGCTGCTGCGCGGGCCAGGCGGGCGCCGCTGCTGGCGCCCGGGCGTTGCGGATCAGCCGCGCTGGCGGCGCCGGTGCGTCGGCGGCGGATGCCAGCGCCGGTTGGGTGAATGCGGCCCTGGCGCGGGCGGACGGACGCGGCGACGCACAGGCGCGCGCTCGTGGGCTGCAACGGGCGAGGGGCGCGGCGCAGGGCGATTCCGCTGCCGTGGGCGCAGTATTGAGAGGCTCGGTGGCGGCGGCGGCAGGTGAGAGCAAGTGTCTGGCGCGCGGCTGCGCCGTTCAGGCGGCGGCGGCTGGGGCGGTCGGTTATGCCTCGTTCGATGCCCGCTCGGCCCGGTCGGTTTACGCCCGTGCGTGGGCGGCGGCAGATGCCATGGCCGATGCGCGCGCCGTGCTGGGCCGCTTGGCGCGCGCCGATGGTTTTGGTTTTGGCCTGACCGATGCGCGCGCATGGTGGGCGCAAGAAGCGGTGGGCGGCACGCAGGGCCAGGCGCAAATGCTGGCCGCCGCCAAGCTGCTGTGGATCACCCTTCCTTCGGCCCTGGACATCGTGATCCGGCCCGAGGAAATGCGCGGCGTGATGCGCCCAGAAGAAACACGGAGCGTGGTGCGATGAAGCTGGCCACTTATACCCAACAGCCGGTCGAGGTCAAGGACTACGACATCGACTACCGCGAGTGGCTGGCACCGATGGGCGACCGCATCGCGTCGGTGACGCACAGCATCCGCAATGCGCCCGACGGCGCGCTGCTGGTGGACAGCAGCACCTTCAGCATCGACCATGTGAAGCTGTGGGTGCGCGGCGGCACGGACGGCGCCCGCTACGAGGTGGAAGTGACCGTGACCACCGAGGGCGGGCGCACCGATCAAAGCGAACTGGTGTTCAAGGTGAAGGAAATTTGACATGCCCCAGCGATTTGCGAATGCGGCGCGCGCCACGCTTGCGGCAGGTATCGGCGGCTCCGATACAACGCTTGCGCTGGAAGCCGGGACGGGCGCGCTGTTTCCACCGGCAGGCATGAGCATCAACGGTGACAACGACTGGTGGCTGCTCACGCTGCAAGATCAGGCGGGCATCGAGATCGTCAAGGTCACGGACCACGCGGCGGGAGCGGACACGCTCACGGTGGAACGCGGTCAGCAGGGCACGCCGGCGCGCGCCTTTGCCGCCGGCACGGTGGCCGGGCTGCGCATCACGGCGGCGGACGCCAAGGCGTGGGCCGGCACGGCAGAGCGTCTGACCGAACCCTCCGGCGCCACCGTCAGCTACGACCCGGCCACTGGCAACGTGAGCCAGGTCACCCGGATAGTGAATGGCGCGCCGATGACCACTTCTTACATCTACGCAGGCGGCAGCCTGAGCCAAACCCAGACCGTCTATCAAGGGGCGCTGCGCACAGTCAGTTACAGCTATGACGCCGCCGGGCGCAACACCGGCTACACGGCCACGGAGGAAACACTATGAGCGACGAACTCAACCCGGTCATTTACGGCGAGGTGCGCCAGGGGCGTGCGGATGTCGCGGGCCTGCCGCGCAAGCGGTGCGTGAAGGAGTTCCTGACCAGTGGCACCTTCACGCCATCCACCCGGCTGCTGGCCTTGGGCGGCGCTGTGCGCGCGCGCGTGATTGGCGGCGGCGGCGGCGGCGGCAATGGCGGCGGCGGCGGCATGAACAACGACTACACGGGTGGTGGTGGCGGCGGCGGCGGCGGCCGCGGATCGGATGTCATGCTGACGGTAGTCGTCACGGAGGCGGTGAGCGTTGTCATCGGCGCTGGCGGCGCTGCTGGCGCCGCAGGGGGAAACACAGCGTTCGGCAACCTTGCCACGGCCACAGGCGGAACCCCTGGGTTAGTTGGCGGGTGGTCCAACCTTAAGAGTTCTGGTGTTTACGCGCAAGGGGGCGTTGGCGGTAACCGCGGCGGAGTGGATGGGGGAATCACAAATTCAGTATATGGCGCCGTGGGTGGCCATGGCGGGCATGCGTACTTCAACGGTGGCAACGGCGGCAACAGCGGCACCAGCAGCAGCGGCGGCAGCAACGGCGGCAATGCGGTGCCCAATAGCGGCGCGGGCGGCGGCGGCGGCGGCGGCGGCAATGGCGCCGCCAACACCACGGGCGGCTCTGGCGGTTCTGGCGGCTCTGGCCGCGTGATCGTTGAATGGTGGGAATGAGGGGAGAGCAGCCATGAAATACGCACTCATCAACGGCGGCGCGGTGGTCAACGTGATCGAGGCAGAAGCGGGGTTTGCCGCCACGCTCACGGGCTATGACGCCGTGATCGCATCCAACGAAGCGGGCATCGGCTGGACGTGGGATGGCGCCCAGTTTGCTCCACCGCCCGCGCCGCCACAAGCAGATCCGCCACCACCCACGCAGGAAGAGCTGTTGCGCCAATCGGCCAATGAGTTCCTGCTTGGAATCGTGGAGGGCATCAAATGAACGACCGGGAACTTGGCGCGCTATTTGCCGCCGCGATCCAGCTAATTATTAAGCGCGTGTCGCTTGACGACAGCGAGCGCGTTTCCATTGCCGAATTCCACGAGGCGTGGCAGCCCAAAGCGTATGGCGCTTCGGAATACGTGCGCCATGGCGAAACGGACGCAGGGCGCGCGCAACTGTGGATGTCCACCCGCAGCGTGGCGGCCAGCGCCCCCGCGCCCGATATGCCGGCCTCGCCGCAGAACTGGAGGAGGCTGTGATGATCTGCCTTTATTTGACGTTTGCCGCGCTGCTGCTGATAGCGGCGCTGGCGCTGTCGGGTATTTTGTGGGCGCAGGCCGCCGGGCGGGTGGATGTGGCCTTGCGCGTGAACGCGCTGGATATTTCCCAAGAGCACAAGCAGGCGGCTCTTGATTACTTCGAGCGCGTGAGCGGCCAGGTCTCGCTGTGGCGCACGCTGCGCGATCACCTCATCGCTCCGTTCGTGCTGTTCTTCGCGCTGCGCCGCCTGCCGTGGGAAGCCGATGATCTGCCCGACGCGCTGGCGTACTGGCGCAACAACGTCAGCATCAACGGCGACGGCTGGGGCTGGCGCGATGAAGCGGGCTTCTGGCATCAGTGCTCGCAAGAACCCACGCCGCCAGGCATGACGGCGCTGCCCTACACCGATCCGGCTTACGGCGGCGATGCGTATTACGCGCCGGGGCATCACCCGCGCAGTTGGTACGCGCGCTGGGTTTGGCTGGCGTTGCGCAATGTCGCCAGCAAGCGGCCGCAAGACGCCGGGCCGCTAGTCGAGACTCGCCCCGTGCTGCTGGCCGGAGCGCCGCTGGACGATGCGCCCGGTTTCGCGCTGTACTGGAACGGCAAGGACGGCCAGGATGCCGCTTACCAGTGGCACGCGATGGACAACTGGGGGCCGCTGGTGATGTACACGAACGTGGGCGCGAAACTGGGCGTGCCGTATGCGTGGCCGGAAACGATGCCATGCCGCGCCATGCTGATCGCCACCTGGCGGGCTTTCAAGGGGGGAAACTCATGAATCACCCGCGCCACGATCAACCCTACATAAGCTGGCAGCGCCGCAGCGCGTATGCCTTTGCCGCGTACATGCTGGCCGCCAGCATGTACGACACGGCCAGCGCCGGGCTGTTTTCTCCGCACTCGCTGCGCTACGCCGCCGCCGCGCTGACGGGGATGCGCGAGTGGCTTTCGGGGGGCTACGCACTGTGCATGGCAGCCATGCTGCCGTTCATCGCGGCGCTGCGGCGCCCCTGCCCGCCGCCGCGCTGGACGGCGCGGCTGATGTGCGCGGCGTGCTTTGCGGCGGCGCTCATGTGGGTGGGCCAGACGTTTGCCGAACGCCATGTGGAGCTTGACCTGCTGCGCGCGCAGTACCTGCGCCAGGCGGTGCAGGCCATCGGCTTCATGCTGCTGGTGGGCGCGCACGTGAACGCCCGCAAGTTCGCCGAGCGCGGGCTGGATCGGCGCAGCGCCGGCCCCCGCGAGTCCAACCGGGTGCCGCTGCAATCGCTGGGATGAGCATGACCAAAACACTCACGGCGCACGGGCGCGCCCTCGTTTTATGCTCCTGGCTGGCCGCGCTCTCGTACAGCCTGCCGGCTGCCGCGCAGGGCATTGCCGCCGCCCGTCTGTCCGACGGGTTGAAGCAATACGACCTGGCGTTTGTCGGCTGGTGCATCCTCGTGGCCGTTATCGGCGGCTTTGGGCGCACGGTGCTCACGCTGCTTTCGCCCGACGTGGCGGTACTGAGCGTGCTGCGCGAGGCGTGGCGCGATCTGCTGATCGCCGCGCTGGCTGGCGCTGCCGCCGCCGTCATCCTGTACGCCATTCATTCGACGGGGGTCAACCTGCCGGTGCCAGTGGATGTGCTGATTTTGGCAGCCAGCGGCTGGGCGCGCATGGGCTTTTTCGTGTGGGCAGGCGATGGCGCGCGCATTCTGGCTGACCGGGGCGTGCAGTGGGCGGCTAACAAGTTCGGCGGCAGGCCGCCCTATGGCGAGCTTTACCCCGGCCCACGCTGGGACAACACCCACATTCCCCAGCCCGCGCCGCCGTCGCCCTCGCGTGTCGATAACCCGGACCAGATGCCATGAAAGTGCTCTTGACCTTGAGCCAGCAGGGGCTGGACCTCATCAAGCAATTCGAGGGCTTTCGCGCCGCACCATACCTGGATGCCGTGGGCATTCCCACCATCGGCTACGGCGCCACCTACTACCCCGGCGGGGCGCGCGTGCGCATGACCGATCCGCCGATGACCGAAGCGCACGCCAGCCTCTTGCTCGAAAGCATGGTGCACCGTTTCGCCGACGCCATCAACGGCTGCGTGCAGGCGCCGCTGACGCAGCCGCAGTTCGATGCGCTGGTGTGCTGGGCCTACAACGTCGGCATCGAGGCGGCGCGCCACTCCACACTGGTGCGCCTGCTCAACGAGGGCGACTGCGCCGCCGCCGCCGATCAGTTTCTGCGCTGGAACCGCGCCGGCGGGCGCGAACTGGCGGGCCTGACGCGCCGGCGCGAGGCCGAGCGGGGGCTGTTTTTGAGCGAGGCGGCGCCATGAACTTGCTGGGCTGGCTGGTTCCATCCTGGGCCATCGCCCTGGCCGCTGCCCTTGCGGGCGCGGCGCT
This sequence comes from Burkholderiaceae bacterium, assembly GCA_031253955.1. GTDB lineage: Bacteria > Pseudomonadota > Gammaproteobacteria > Burkholderiales > Burkholderiaceae_C > Ottowia. Next base: position 19,319 of record JAIRVJ010000010.1, read on the forward strand.
GGGCGGCGGGGTGCAGCAGTTGCGCATCGCCAGCTTGCAAACCGAACACGCGCAGTACCGCGAGAAGCAGGCGCTGGCGCTGGCCGCCGCCGAGAAAGCCGCTCGCCTGGCCCAGGAGGATTTGCAAATCACCCGCAACCAGTTGACCGGCACGGTGGCCGGTATCGACCAGCGAATGACGAAAGCCAGAGAAGATGCTGCCAAGGAAACTGAAACTCGCCTGCGCGGCATGGCCGCTGGCGCTGTGCGCGTGCGCTACGTCGCCGCCTCCTGCCCCAACCCCGGTGGTGCTGTGCCCGCCGCTGCCGCTTCCCCCGGCCTGGCTGATGCAGCGGGAATCGACCTCGCTCCAGAGGCTGGACAAGATGTTCAGCTTCTCCGGCAGTCCCTTGCCGACGACGCCATCCAGATCGGCGGCTTCAAGCAATACGCCCGCGCCGTCGCCGACTACAACCGGGCGGTGACGGGCCGGACCGTCACGTCTGCGCCGGTTTTCCCTCTCCCCGGCCCTCTCCCGCAAGCGGGAGAGGGGGTCAACAGTCCTCCCGCCGGCGCGGGAGGAGGAGATGGACATGGCGGTCATTGACATTCAGCAGTTCGTCGGTATCGCGCCGCGCGTGCCGCCGCGCGACATGGGGGCCGCTTGCGCGCAGGCGTGCGGCAACCTGCTGGCCACGGCGATGGAATTCCGCCCGCTGCAAGAGGACGCGCCGGCGCGCTCCGATCCGGCGTTTGCCGCAGCGCGCACGCTGTACCGCCTCTCGCGCGATGCCCAGGGCAACTATCTGGAGGACGATGCCGCCGGCTGGATCGTGGCGCCCGATGCGCGCAGTTACGCCAAGGGCGATTTGCACGACGACGCGACCGAGCGCACCTATTTCACGTTCGATGACGGCACGCAAGCAGCGCGCGTGATTGACGCCACGGGCGAGAACCGGCTGCTGGGCGTGCCCGCGCCGGTATCGGTCGCGGTGACGGTGAACCAGGGCCATTCGTTCACGCTGGACGATGCGCTCACGTGGGTGTCGGCCACGCTGATTCCGGCCATCGTGCAGGCGCTCAAAGCCTCCAGCACGGAGTACCACATCTATCACGGCGCGCCGGTGGCCGGCGCCGATGCCATGTATTGCCTGACGTGGTGGGCCGAGGACGGCGGCTATGGCGTGGCCGGTGTGCCCGCCGATCAGGCAGGGGCGCTGCGCGACCCCAGTCTGGCTGGGTTCCAGCAGGGCGGCCAGTGGGTGGTTCCGATCCTGTGTTTTCCGAAATGGGGCGTGGTGGATACGGACAAGCTGACTGCCGCGTTGCAGGCCATCGAAGTGCCAAAGGCCGTGGGCGAGGACGGCGCGGGCGGCGGCGCCACTTCGTTCACCGGGGATCAGGCGCGCACGCTGGCGGGCAAGCTGGCGGCGCTGTTCGATCCTGGCGGCGCTTCTATTGCCAATTTGCGCCAGCAGATGACGGCAGCCGTCAAGGATTTCTGCGCGGCCATCAGCGCGGCGGCCTCCAGCGCGGGCGCAAGCGATCCGGCGCCGGAGGTTCAGCCGCCCCAAAAGCCCTCGGTGGGCGGCGTGTTCATGTATATCCATCCCGACAGCGACTATGGCGAGGGGCTGACACTCACATGGAATAACGGCTACCGGGGCATGATCCAGCAGCAGTACCCGCTCGCGTCCAACCCGCTCATGCCGCAGTACCTCGCCGAGGGGGACAAAAACAACGCGCTTCACCAAAATACCTTGTGTTACGAATGGTGGCTGTATGAACGGCAACTCGATGAATACAACGCTGCGCAAAACGCCGGCGCCAAGCAAGACGGCCAGAACGCGCAGGAGGCGGCGGCGCTGGTGGCGCGCCTAGCGCAAGACAAGGCGCAAGCGGCCAGCGTGTACGACCAGATTTGCGGCGAGTACCAGCGCCGCGTGGCTGGCATCACCGATCTGGTGACGGGCCTCATCAACGGCCAGAGCCTGCTGGGCGAGGGCGGCCTGATCGCCGTGGACGCCGACCGGATCATCGACACGCGCTTTTACATCGCCACCTACGTGACCGACTGGGGCTGGGAGAGCGCGCCTTCGCCCATCAGCGCCATGCTGGAAGTCAGCCAGTACGACACGGTGACGGTGCAGGTGCCCAAGCCGCCAGAGGATCGGCAGGTTCTCAAGTGGCGCATCTACCGCAGCAACGTGGGCACGCAGGATGCGGCCTACCAGTTTGCTGCGGATGCGCTGGCGGCCGACGGGCTGTCGCTCACCGACCAGGTCAAGGGCCAGGCGCTGGGCGAGGTCTGCCCGACCTTCGGTTGGGCCGAGCCGCCCTATCGCATGGACAACGCCAGCAGCCAGCAGGTCAAGCCGCCCAAGGGGGACGACCCGCACCTGCGCGGCCTGGTGGCGATGCCCAACGGGATTTTGGCCGGGTTCATCGACAACTACGTGGCCTTTTGCGACCCGTACCACCCGTATGCCTGGCCCATCGAATACCAGATCACCACCGAGGCGCCCATCGTCGGGCTGGGGGTGTTCGGCCAATCGCTTTTTGTGGGCACGCGCGGGCATCCTTATGTCATTAGCGGCGCCGATTCGGCCAGCATGAGCGCCGTCAAGCTGCCGCAACTGCTGCCGTGCGTGGCCGCGCGCAGCATCGCCGGGGTGGGCGAGGGGGTGATCTATGCCAGCCATGACGGGCTGGTGCTGGTCTCCACCGCCGGGGCGCAACTGCTCACCGACGCCTACTACGCGCGCGAGGACTGGCTGGCCCTTGCGCCGCAGACGATCCGCGCCATCGAGTACGAGGGGGTGTACTACTTCTGGGCGGGCGATGGCGTTTGCCGGGCGCTGGACTTTAGGGCCAAAAAGCTGGTGACGGTAGATTTGCCGCACGCCACGGCGCTGCGGCGCGACGAGTTGACGGACGCGCTGTTTGCGGTGCGCGGCCCGCACGTGGTGCGCTGCTTTGCCCAGGGCCGGCGCACCGGGCGCTGGAAAAGCGGCGTGCAGACGTTCCAGAAACAGGCTCCGCTAGCGTGGGGCGTGGTGCTGGGCGATCAATCCCAGGCGCAGCCGGCCACCCTGCGCTGGTGGGGCGATGGCAAGCTGCTCGTTGAAAAGCAGGTCACGGGCATCGCGCCGTTTCGCCTGCCGGCGGGCCGCCCGCTGGAGCACGAGGTGGAGATTGAGTCCGCTGCGCGCATCACGCGCGTGCAACTGGCCAGCAGCACGGCGGAATTGCAGGGCATCTGAACATGGCTGGCGGCACACTCACGCACATCACCGACCCGCGCGCGCGGCGCTCCGGGCGCGACACCGGCATCGCCCGGCTGCCCGCCATTGCCACGCCCAACACCGGCAACGCTCATACGGACGCGATTTTGGCGGCCATCAAGGAGCAGCTGGAAGTGCGCAACGGGGCGCGCGGCAACGATGCCGAACGGGTGGTCACGCAGCGCGAACTCAAGGATTTGCTGGATACGACCGGGCAACTGTCCAGCCAGGTGGACGCGCTGTCCACGGCCATTGCGGGCACGGCGCAGCCGCTCACGCCCGCCGAGGCGCTGGCGCGGTTTCAGGATTTGATCCGGCGCTTGCCGCTGTACCAGGACCTGGTCAAGTCCCTCAACGACCCCAGCCGCTTTGATGCCATGCGTGCCGAGGTGCGCGAGCAACTGCTGCGCAGCCTGACGCTGGAGGCGCAAAAGCTGGGCGCGAGCATTTTGCAAACGCAGAAACAAGTTCAGGATTCCAACCTGTCGCTGGCGCTGCAAATCAGCCAGTTGACCGCCGCCGTGCAAAACGCCGCCGCCGGCGTGCGCCAGACGCAGTTTGCCACCGGCGAATTGGGGCGCGCGCAGGCGGGCCTGGTCAATCAGTTGCAAGCTTCATTGGGCAGCTACTACCAGGACGGCGGCCAAGGGCGCGCCAGCCTGGAGGAGGTATTGCTGGCCACCGCCGATCTGCTGGAGGGCTTGTCGGGCCAGTACACCATGAAGGTGCAGGCCGGCGGGGCGCTGGCCGGCATTGGCCTGTCGGCCACCGAGAAGGACGGCGCGCCCGATTCGGCCTTCATCGTCATGGCCGACAAGTTCGCCATCGTCGCGCCCGATTACGCGGGCGGGCTGACCAACCTGCCGGCGGCCAGCAGCATCCCGTTCGGGGTGGATGCGCACGGCATTTACATGAATAGCAACGTGTACCTGTCGGGCACGATGCGCATTCAGGGCGGAGACAAGACGCTGATCGACGGACTGCGCGGCTCGCTGCAACTGAACGCGGGCAGCGGCGCGTGGAGCGACGTGGCGGCCAGCCAGAAAGTCTGGACGGCGCTGGGTAACCCCGGAGCGCCCGTGGGCACGGCGCACCTGGTGATCGGCGACATGGTGACCCTCGGCAACGTCACGCGCTACTGGAATGGTAGCGCGTGGTCTAACCCAGGCATGGTAATTACCGGAGATTTGCTGGTAGACGGCACGGTGGCTGCGCCCAAGATCAACACCAATGGGCTGACGATCCGGGATGCCAACGGCAATGTGATTTTGAACGCCGGGGCCGGGCTGAATTTGCAAAACAGGCTGCCGGGCCTGGGGGCGCTGGCCACGCAGAGCGCGGCAGTGATCGGCTCAACGGTCAAGTTTCCGGACGGCACGGTGATGAACACCGCCGATTTTGTCAACCGGCTGCAAAAGATCGATCCCGGCACCATCGGCACGTTCATTTCGACGGCTGCCATCGGCGCAGCCTACATCGGCAACGCAGCCATCGGCACCGCCCATATCCAGAACGCGGCGGTGGACACGCTGCGCATCGCGGGGGGGTCGGTGACGTCGGTGGCGGTATCGTCCGGCGCGCCTAACCTGACAATCGTTCAGGGCAGCCCTGCCGTGGTGGGCAGCATACCGTGGACTTACGTTGCCGGCTCCACCGGATGTCTGCTTTCCGCGTTCGTTTCCTGTAACTGCGACACGGGAAATGTATCGGCGATCCAGATGAACATCCGCATGTCCGCACCGGGCGGTTACACCACGGTTGGCTCGTCGGTTATTTCCCTGGATGGTTCGTGGGCGCGTGTCAGCGTCGGTTTTGGTTTCGCCAACCCCACTGGCAACGTCACTTTCGATCTGCAATTGGTCGTTCCGGGATCGGGAGGTGGTGGCCCGGCGCATATCGGCCAGTTCTATCTGATGGCGATGGGGGCCAAGCGATGAAGCACTACGTTTTGGTGAAAGAAACCGGGGAAGTGGTTTCCTCTTGCGTTTCGTCCGAAGGACTGCCGCCGCCGGAGATGGTTCCGCCCGGCTTGTGCGCGGTGGAAGTGGCCGGGATGGTCGATACCGCCAGCGTGCGCTTTGACGGGCAATCGGTGACGCCGCTGCCGCCACGCCCCAGCGAACATCACCGCTTCGACCACGCTGCGCTGAAGTGGAAGCTGGACATGGGCCGTGCCATAAACGCCATGCGCGAGCGGCGCAACCGCTTGCTGGCCGCCAGCGATCCGGTGGTGTTGCGCGCTGTCGAAACCGGCCAGGGCGTGCCGCAAGAGTGGACACGCTACCGCCAAGCGCTGCGCGATCTGCCCGCCGCCGTGACGGATGAAGCGTCGCTGCTGACCGCGCCGTGGCCCGCCGCGCCTACAGCTTGACGATGGCGGCGATCACGCCCACGGCCACCACCAGCATGGCGCCGAGCTTGATGGTCATGCGCAGTTCAAGTTCCCGCAGGTCGGACTTGGTAACCAGATTGGCCGAGTCCGTGGAATCGCGCACGGCGGCGGCCATCGCCTCGGCTTGCCGCGCGTTCACGCCAGCGGCTTCCAGCGTCTTGACGAATTTGAGCGTATCGAAGGTGACGGCGTTCATGCGCGGCAGTTTAGCAAAACTTCGCCGGTTTTTCGTTCCCACTATGCCACCCTCTCGCATCTTCTGATGTGCGAGGTGCGGTATGAGTATTCCGGTTATTTCGTTGCTGGCGGGGCTGGGACACGGCGGGCTGGATCAATGGAAATTGAACAGACAGTGGGAGAAAGACGATGCCGTTGCCAAGGCGATGGAGAGTTTCCTCAATCCTGACAAGTCCAAGAACGACGCCGCACAGCCGTCTCCCGCACAGGCGGACGCAGGCGGCGGTTCGGCGCAGCCGTCCATCTGGCAGCAGATGGGCTTCAATCCGGGACAGTCTCCGCAGCCGCAGCCCAACTCCGCCGCGCAGGTGGGCAATTACGGGGCGCAAACCAATATTCCGGTTCCCACGCCGTCGGAGCTGATACCGCAATCGCAGCAGCAGGCCGCGCCGCCGGCACAGGGCGATGGGGCGGGACAGGCGGGCGTGCCCGTTTCTCCAAAATCGGTCGTGCGATTGCCTTTGCCGTGGGACGATCCGGCGCCCGGGGCGGCCCCGGAACCTTGGTATGGCTCGCTCGTGAGGGCGGCGACAGGCATGGGCGGCGCCGGCGGCCAGTCTCCCGCGCCAGCGCCCGCCGTGGCCGGGCAGGCGGCGCAACCGCTGCCGGCCTCCATGGGCGATGGCAGCGCCAGCGTGGCCGGGCAAGGCTATGGCCTGCTTTCCGATATCGATGCGCGCAGTTCCCGGGAGGTGGAACAGGCAAAAAAGCTCGCTATCGCCTTGGCCCGCTCTGGTAACAATGGCGCGGCGATAGCGATGTACAAGCAGGCCCAGGACAAAAAGTACGCCGTCGAAGACCTGAAGTACGGTATGAGGATTGCCAACGATCCCACGGGCGAGGAGGCGCAAAAACTCTACAAGCTCATTGACGATTCCAAAATTCCCGGCACCACTCTCGTTACCGATCCCAAGACGGGGGTCGTCACGCTGCAACTGCAACAGCCCGACGGCGCCAGCAAGGCCATTGCGCTCAGTGGCAAGAATGCCATGTACCTGGGCGTGGCGTACAACAGGCTTCAGCGCGGCGACATCGGGGGCTTGACGGATCTGTACAACATCGACAAGGACGTGGTCTCGCACGCCGTGGCGGGCTACCAGTTCAATGCGCATCTGGCGCAACTCAACAACAGCGCCGCCAACATCAATTCCAACATCGACTACCGCAACCAGCGCGTGGCTATTGATGACCGGCGCTACGACGTGCAGGAGCGCCGGATCGATGCGCAACAACAAAAACTCGATACCAAAGACGCGCAAGAAAACGAGCGCCACAGTGCCGCCGCCGCACTGGTGCAAGACCCCACCAATCCCGCGCTGCAAGCCAGGTACGCAGCGGCAGGCGGCAGCTTGGCCGACTTGGGGCGCCTGAACGGGGGCGATGGCAACAAGCCGATGGAAGTCAAGCTGGCCGATGCTTTCCTGCAAGCCGGGATTGCCCCAGACAAGAAATCGGCCATACAGATGGCGATGAATCACAAGGATGACTCTCCCGACAAGGTGCGCCAGCAGCTTTATCTGGAGCAGCAGAAATTGGGGCTGCCCCACAAGGAGGCCGCGAAAAACACAGATGCCGCGATGCTCTACCTGTTTCCGCGCTCCAATGCCGCTCCTGCCGCTGGCGGTGCCGCCAGCGGCTCAGTGGGGCCGTCAAAAGCCCAGCTTGAAGTCGGGCAGGTGTACCAGACCGTCAAAGGCCCGGCGCGCTGGAACGGGAAAATGTTCGAGGCCGTCCAATGAGCGCGGAACTGTTCAGCTACGAGGAAGCGTTTCCGTCTCAGCCTGAACAGTCTCAATCCGGCACGTTCAGCTACGAGGAAGCGTTTCCAACACCGGCATCCGATACCCAGGTTGTAACCCCGCTGCCGGACGTTCCGCCCACGCCGCGCCAGCGCGCTTATGACTGGATTGCCAGCGTCACCGGCGCTCCCAATTACGAGCAGGTGCGCAAGGCGGCCAATGACGCCGAGGCCACCGCGATTCTGGCCGGGCGCTCAGGCGCTGCGGCGCCTGAACCTGACATCACGCCGCAGCAGATCGAAGACGCGCGCCGGATCATCGCCAGCGGCGGTTTTGAAACCACGCCCGGCGGCGCGGTCATGGGCGCCGGCAAGCATTCCGTGGCGGCGGCCAAGAACCTGCTTCGGCGAGCGGCGCTTGCGCAGATCCAAGCCGTTCAGCTTGCCGGCAATCAGGCGTGGGAGCAATCCCGGCAGTCCATAGGCGGCGTGTCGCAGATGCCGCAGATGTTTGCAGAGAACATGTTCAGGTCAGCCACCGGCGGTATTGTTTCTCCTGTCATCCCCACCACGCCTCATTCACCGCAGGCCGATATTGCCGGGGGATTGGGTGATTTAACCGGTTTTGTTGCAGTCCCGGCGAAGGCCGCCGCCGGGGTGATCGGTGCAACTCCTGCCGCAAAGTTTCTTGCTCCGGCTGCGGGAGACACCTTTGCCGCCAGCCTTGCGAAAAATATTGCCAGCCAGTCGGCCACGCTGGGGCTGGCCAGCGCCATGAAGGAAAGCGGCAGCGCCGCGCTGGACTCGACATCGGCGGGCGAAGCGGCTAGCAGGGTGGGGCAGGCAGCTCTTGGCGGCCTTGAAATGGGCGCTGAATTTGGCCTGGCTGGATCGCTCTTGCCCAAGAACAACCTGGCGCAATGGGCAGGGCGCGCCGCCGCGGTGAGCGCCGCTCAGGATGCAATCCACGGCGCCACGCCTTGGGATGACCGTCCTCTCCACGAAAAGGTGTTCGATTACGGCGCCAACATCTTTTTCACCAGGCACGGCGATGGGCGAATCTCGCCGGCAGCGCGACCGGACATGACTCTCCGGCCACAGCCGGATGCCGTCAAGGCCGAAGGCCAGGCGCTGAAAGATGTGCGCGATGCCTCGCCCGAAACACCCAAGCCGCAGGAGCCGAAGGCAGAAGATCGTGCGCCAGAGCGCGATTCTGAACCGGATCGAGAGTCCGGCAAGGCTGCCGTGCCTGGCAATTTCGACTACGGCCAATACACCCGCTACCGCCGCGCGCTGGAAGCAGGCGGGAAGCCCAATCCCAACAGCAGCGCCCTAGGGCCGGATCAGTTCATCGCCGGCACGTGGGAAAGGCTGGTCGCCAAATACGAACCGGCGTTGAGCGAGTATTTGTCGCGCGAGGAGTTGCTGGCGCTGCGCACCGATCCGGCCATAAGCACGGAAATGGTGGCGCATCTGGATCGGGAAAACGCCGCCGCGCTGCGCACCGAAGGCGTGCCGGTGAGCAACGAAACGCTGTACGCGGCGCACCACTTCGGGGCCAGCAAGTCCGCCCAGTTTTACCGGGCAGCCGCCGATACGCCCACCGAGAGTATTTTCAGCAAGAAAGTGCTTGACGCCAACCCGTACCTGAAAGGAAAAACCAAAGCGCAGGTGCTGGACAACTGGCGCACGCGGGCGGGCCAGGCGGGCGCGGATGCGCCAGCCGGTGATTTGGCCGATGCGCGCGCCGCGCCCGAAGCGCCACGCGGACCAGGCGCGCAAGAGGTGCGAGGCGAGGCACGCGGCGCGGGACCGGACGCGGATTTGGGCAGTGAGGCCACCGCCCCCGAAGCGCGGGACGATCCGTTGCTGGCCCAAGCCCGGGACGAATGGGCCGCACCCGGAGATGAAGCCGGGGCGCCCACGCCGGACGCCGCCCAGGCGGGCCAGCCGCAAGCCGATGCCGTTTCACGGGAAACCGCCCCGGCTGCCGATTCCAAGTTCCCCGCGGAACGGCAAAACCCACAGCAAAATATTCCAAAAATTATTCCAGAGGCCGCGCCCGCCAGCAGCCCGGTACAGGCTGCGCTGGGGCGCATCGCCGATGGCGAGCGGGTGCGCGACGTGCTGGCGGGTTTGCCCGACGAGCAGGCGCGCATGGCGGCCAACGCGATGGGGCGCGACTTTGCCAATACCGCCAAGGCGCAAAACATCGCCCAAAGAATGGCGCAATTGCCGGGCGAGAAACTGGCCGAGCGGGCGCGTGGCGCTATGGAAAATGTAGCGCAGAAAAGCGCGGCCAAGCTCTCCGAACACCAGCAACCAAGCGCGCCAGCGGCCAACGCGCCGGAGCACGTGGGTGCGCCACCAGCGCGCCCGGCCAGTGCGGTGGACGGGCATTTGGGCCAGGACAGTGTGGCGCTAGCCGATGGCGGCCAGCCCTTTGCCACGCGCGAGCAGGCGGCGCAGGCCAAGCGCCTGCAACCGGCCATGCGGGTGGTGCGTGTTGATGGCGGCTGGGCGCTGGCTGACAAGACGCCGGCGCAACTGGCCGCGCAAGCCAAGGCCGCCAAGCGGCTCGCCGTGGCGCGCACGGGCAAGGCCGATCAGCCGATTGCCGCGCACGAGTTCATCGCCGGTGAAGGGGGCCTGGCCCGCGCCGTCTCCCACGATCTGGGAGTCGAGGGCAATCCGCGCATCGGCAACCGGTGGCTATACGCTGGCGCTGGCAAGGGCATGACGCTGGAGCGGGCCACTGAAAAGCTGCACCAGGCCGGCTACATCGGCGAGCACGATCAGAACGCGGCACTGGAGGTCATTCGCGGCAGCCTGTCGCATCCGCGATACACGCCCGAAGGCTGGCAGCAACTGGCCGAAGCCGAAGGGAAAACGCGCTTCGAGGATCATCTGGCCGCCCGGCAAGAGGAAATGGGCGACCAGGAGCTTGCGCGCGAGCAGGCTTTGGAGGATCATACGGATGCGCTTGGCGACGAGATCGCCGCCGAACATGTTTCCGATGAATATGGCGCACTTGAAAAAGCCGATATTCCTTGGGATGAGCCGGAAAGCAATACCAGCCGCGAGGACGCGATGCGCGCCCTTGGGTTTACCGAACAGGAAATTCAAGATGACATTGCCAAACGATCCAGCCAGACGCAAAAAGATAGCGGAATACGTGGGCGCGCTGATGGCGATGGAACCAGAGCATCGGAAAGCCTTCGCACGCCGCCGGCTGACCGAAATGGGCCGTCCGATTCCGCCTCACCTGATGCCCGGCAAGCAGGCGACGCAGAGCTAACCAGCTACTCCGAATCCGATCTGCGCCAGCGCGAGCAGCAGCGCCAGACCGATGAGGCGCTGCAACAGCGCCAACTCAAAGACGACGAACAGCGCGCACAGGCCGACGCTGGGCGCGCCAGCTTTACCCTGACCGGCAGCGACCGGCCCTTTGACGCAGCCGCCGCGCGCGGGCAGACGGCGCTGTTTTCGCGGCGGCGTGTCCAAGGGCTTCCCGGCGATCTTGGCAAGCGCACGATAGAACCGGTTTCTCTGTCGCTGCAAGGCTGGGACGGCACGCGCTCGCAGCTACGTGAACTTGCCACGGGCTGGTACAGCAGGGAACTGCAAGGCCGCAGCGTTCACAACGACGATATGAATGTGGACGTGCATTTCACGTCCGAGGGCAAGAACACGGCATTTGCCACATCGGGCAATCTGCGCGATGGCTGGCGCTCCGAGATGGTCAGGGCGTTGCCTGATCTGGTCAAGCGTGCGGTGAAGGTGGGAGATTCAATGCCTGATAAGCGTAGGCAGAATGACACCAAAGCGTTTCACACCCTGGTCGCGCCGCTCAATGTCGGAGACCGGTTACTGTCAGCCAAAATCACCTTGCGCGAGGCGCTTCAGGACTTCCCTGGGAAGCATCACAAGTTCTATGACATTGCTGCGCTAGAAATAGATGACGGTCCTGGACTATCTGGGGCCGCTACCAGCGGAAATTCCGCTGATCCGTTACACCCGACTGGATCAAGACCGTCACATATAAGTGTACAACATCTCGTGTCGGCGATCAATAGCGCCGACGTGCGCTTCAGCTTCGCTGGTCGACAGGCACAAACGGCTGATCAACATGCTTTGAGCAAGGCGCGACAAATGATCGCGGTGGGCGAGGATCCCGCTGATGTTCTGAAAAAAACAGGCTGGCACCAAGGTGCGGATGGGGCATGGCGGTTTGAGATCAGCGACGACGACGCAGAGCCAACCGACAAATTTGGTTTGTTGCTTGGCGGGTTTAGCAAAAGCGCCAGGACATACGGTTACAGCCTGCCGAATGTGCTCCATCACCCAAAGCTGTTTGCCGCATATCCTGAACTGAAGAATTACCGCGTATATGTTAAAAATTTGAGCGGTAGAGCACGCGCCGCAATAAACCTTGATGACCAGAAAATCTTCATCGATAAGGAAAATCGGATTGGCGTAGCATTTTCTGATCTGCTACACGAAATCCAGCACGGTATCCAGAATATCGAAGGGTTTGCTACAGGGGGGGATGCTGGGAACATCGCCATTGTTCAAAATGCCGCTCGTTCATCCATCCCTGAATTGCGCGCCAATGTGCGCGAGGCGCAGCGCGTCTATGCCGATGCGGTTGACATGGGCTACCCGGACAACACGGCGGCAGAGCGCAAGGCCGCACTGGACAAGGCGACGGCGGAACTTGCCGCCAACGAAAAGCTGGCAAACGCTGGCGATCCATACGACCAATACCGCCGCCTTGCCGGTGAGGTAGAAGCCCGCAACACCCAAACCCGCCAGCTCATGGCGGATGCCGAGCGGCGCGGCACTCACCCCAACGACACGGCAGACGTCCAGGCCCCTGATGTGATTGTGACCTTCAACGGAAAAGACGCCGCCAGCGCACCACCGCCGGCCAATGCGCGTGATACAGACGTCGGGCGCGGCGGCGGCCTGCCGCCAGAGGCCGTTCAAGCCCACGCGGACGCCATCCGCGCCAAGTGGAAAAACGCCCCGCAAATCGAGGTGGTCAAAAACCTCGATGATCCGCGCATCCCGCCAGCCGTGCGCGCCGAGGAAGCGCGCCAGCGGTCGCAGGGGGCCAGCGGCGATGTGGAAGGGTTCTTCCACGATGGCAAGGTGTATCTGCTGGCCGACCATCTGCAATCTGCGGCGGACGTGGCGCGCGTGGTGTTGCACGAAAGCATCGGGCACTACGGGCTGCACGGGGTGTTCGGCGAGAAGCTGGGCGCGGTGCTCGATCAACTGGCCTGGCAGCGCCGGGGCGAGTTGGCGGCCAAGGCGCGCGAGTACGGACTTGTTCCTGACCACGTAGCCAAGGATGCCTTGCCCGGCAAGGTCTATGACGCGATGGACAAAACCAGCCGCCGCCTGGCCGCCGAGGAGATGCTGGCGGAACTGGCGGTGAAGCAGCCGCAGCTTGGTTTTGTGAGGCGGGCGGTGGCGGCCATCCGAAGCTGGCTGCGCGAGAACTTGCCGGGGTTCGGCAAGCTGGCGCTGTCCGACGACGAGATCATCCGCGACGTGCTGCTGCCGGCCAGGCGGTTTGTGCAGGAAGGTCGCGTTTCAAACGCCACCCTGGATGGCGATTCGATTTTCAGCCGCGCGCCCAATACCAAGGCAAGGTATGAGGCGCGCATTGATGAGTTGTACGCTGGCGGGAAACCAAGTCTGCAAGGTGTGCGCATCCTCGACCGCTCCGACATGCTTGGGATGCTTGGGATCAGCGATGGCCCGGTACACCTGGTGGAAAGCAAAGTGGAGCAGGGGCGTTTCAACCACGCTCTGACGGCAAAAGATTGGAAGAAGGTTCCCGAATGGCTGGACAACCCAGCGGCTGTTTTTGACTCTGACACAAAGGCCGGGCGGCTGGTGTTCGTTGCGCCTGAGTTGGTGCGTGGTTCGCCGGTGCGGATGATTGTTGATCCGCGTTCTGACGGACAAGGCGTGAACTTGCTCATCAACGCCTACGATGCGGAGAAAAATCCTTTTGTGCGGTGGGAGCGCGATGGCCTGTTGCGTTATTTTGATCGCCAAAAGGCTGCCCCTGTCACCGGGTCGTTCCAGCCGCAATTGGCTGGGCTGCCCGGCAAACAGGGGCATGGCAAGATTCTAACCGAAAAGAATCTCACCGGATGGCGTAACGCCAACGCCAAACCAGTTGAGTCTAGTGCTGATGCTGGCGTGTCTGGCGTAGGCGAGAACACCCTGCCCAAAGACCCCGGCGTGCGCTTCAAGCGTATCGAAACCGAAGAGGTTTCATCACCGCGCGCTCCGGGCGAATCCCACGAGGCATGGCAGCGCCGCCTGATGAAGGAGGGCCAGAGGGCGATGCGCTCGGCCGTCAGGCAGGAAGCCATTGCGCAGCGCGACATTGGACGCGGCCTGCTGCGCGCCATGTGGGCCAAGCGCGAGCGGATGATGGAGCGCGCCCAATCGGCTTTCCGCGATGCCACGCGCTACTTTGACAAGAATGGGGAAAAGGCCAATCTTGAAGCCATCGACCAGTACGAAACGGGCGGAGCCAAGGCGGTAACCGACCCCACGGCCCGGCTGTTTTTTGCCGCGATGGACGGCGGGTTCGAGCAGCATGTCAGGCGCATTCAGGAACTTGACCCGGATGCGATGCAGCACCTGATCGAGCATTACTTTCCGCACCTGTGGGAAGACCCGACGAAGGCGGCGGCATGGTATCAGGGCGTCATGGCAAAACGGCCCTTGCGGGGGGATCGTTCCTTCCTCAAGCAACGCACCCACGCCACGATCAAGGAAGGCATGGCAACGGGCTTGAAACCCATCAGCGCCAACCCGGTCGATCACGTGCTGGGCAAGATCGCCCAGATGGACAAGTTCATCACCTTCCTGGAGATGCGCAATGACCTCAAGGAGCGTGGCTGGCTGAAGCAGATGCGCGCGGGCGAGCGCGTGCCGGCTGGCTTTGCCAGGGTGGAAGACCCGGCATTCCAGATCGCCGGCGGCCTGCAAGGGTACTTCGCGGTGCCGGAGATGATCGCCAGGGACATCAACAATTACCTCTCGCCCAGCCTGTACCGTTTCGCTGGCTTCAAGGCATTTCGCGTGGTGCAGAACCTGATGATGTCGGCGCGGCTGGGCTGGTCGGCGTTCCACGCGGGGTTTACCACGCTGGACAATCTGGTGACGCATTTCGACGTGGGCGCGCGCCGCCTGCTGGACGGCGATGTGGACGGCGGCCTGAAAACGCTGGCCGGATCGCTGATGACGCCCTTCACATCGCCGTATGAAGGCGGGCGGCTCAACAAGATGTGGATGGGCAAGCTCAAGGCCGACCCCGGCACCGCCGCGATTCTGGATGCGCTGGAGCAGGGCGGCGCGCGGATGCGTATGCACGCCAGCGAGTGGAACAACGGGCTGGCACAAATGCGCAGGGCCATCGACCAGGGCAGCAAGAGCGGCATGGCCCGCAACATCCTGCCGGCGGTGGGCGAACTTTCAAGCTGGGTGATTCACCAGAAGCTGGTGCCGGCCCAAAAAATGAGCGCCCGCGTGCTGCTGATGAAGTACGCACTGGACAGCGTGGCGGGAAAACTGGGCCACCAGCGCGGCGACTATGCCGGCATTCTCAGTGATATGCACCCGGACGCCCTCCGGCAGATTGCCACCCGCGTGGTGGACACGGTGGACAACCGGCTGGGGCAGATGACCTACGACAACCAGTTCTGGAACAAGACGGCGCGCGAACTGGCACAGGTAGCCATCGGCGCCGTGGGCTGGCAGGTGGGCACGCTGCGCACGGTCACGGGGGCTTTGCGCGACATCAAGAACATCGGGATGCACACGCCCGAAAAGCTGCTGGCGCCGCTGGACAAGGCGGGCAAGCTGACGGGCGAGGAACTGCCCCGCACGGCCAACCTGAGCTACTTCCTGAGCCTGGCGCTGACGATTGGCGGCTTGGGCGCAGTGACGCAATACTTGCTGACCGGCAAAGGGCCGGAGGAATTGAAGGATTACGTTTTCCCCAAGACGGGCCGCAAAAACCCCGATGGCTCCGACGAGCGCATCTCCTTTCCCACCTACTTGATGGATCATTACAAGCTGGGGGCGCACCCGATTCAGACGGTAAGCCACAAGATACATCCTGTTTTCAGCGTGTTTCTGGATACCCTGACCAACAAGGACTTCTACGGCAACAAGGTGCGCGACGAAGATGCTCCGTGGGCCAAGCAGGCCGCGCAGGTGGGCAAGTACCTTGCCGAAGGATTCCTGCCGTATTCCGCCAAGAATTACATGGAAATGGACAAGACGGGAACCGGAGCGGCGGTGAAAGCGGCATCGTTCTTTGGCATCGCCAAGGCGCCGGCATCCGTGTCGCGTACCGACTTCCAGGCGTTTGTCGCCGAGCACGGCCACAGCGGCAGCGCCATGACGCCAGACCAGGCTGAAAACAGCCAGGCGCGGCGCGACGCCATTGTTGCCATGCGCCGCGGCGAAGCAGCCGACCTGTCCGGCTTTGCGCCAGCGCAGCAGCGCAGAATGCGCGCCGAGGCGCAAAAAGACCCGACCGTTGTCCGCTTCGACCGGCTGTCTCTGACCGACAAACTGCGCGCCTGGGACAGGGCCACAGACGATGAACGCCAGAGGTACAAACTAAAGGCGCTGATCTTGCGCTCGAATGCCCACTCTTTTGCCAATCTGCCGGTCAATGACAAGGATGCAGTTCGAGCCAAGGTCAATGAGGTGAGAAGGTGGGGTGGCCCAACGGTACTTGCGGAATCGGATTGAGATGTGAGCGGCGAAGAACGCTAGGCAGCAGAAGGTGGCTGGGGAGTTGCGAGGGAGGGTGAATCCGTAGCAGCGGGCGCAAAAAAGCCGCCCGTGGGCGGCTGGGGGGTGATGGTGCTGGCGTTAGGCTGCTTTATGTAGCTTCTTGTAGAAGACTCTCTTGTTGGCGGCTGATTTGGCACTCGGCTTGACGTATCCGATCAGCATGATCTTGTTAAGCGCGATCAATGCGCCAGGGTCACGATCTTTGAAGTACTTCGGCGCGTGGTTAGGAAACCAGTCCACGGCCAGCATGGTTGAAAAGTCCCCAAGATACTCAACGGGGTAGAGCTTTGCCGAAACAACACGACCATCCGGGAATTCGTGCTCGTATGTTGGCAGTTCGTCTGTGTTGAAGTTTTTCTTGTCCTTGAGGTATTTGCAAAACATGCGGCCATGCGCTATGTCGGGCATCATGTTTTCCGGCAGTTGGTAGCCTTGCGCTTCCATCGGGGCAACCAGCCGATTGGTCATCTCCTGCAAAACAGAGAACCAACCATTGGGCACCTTGTGGTAATTGAGCATGTGGCGCCGTAGGTGATAGGGCAGCTTGGCAGGCTGCTCTTTCCCGGACATCCAATCGAACACCCATTTGGACACCATGACGGCGAACTGTGGCGAAAGCCACTGTGCGAGATGAATGGCAACTTGTGGATGAACCCATGTGCCTTGCGCCACGTTGGAGCCTCTAAGTGATTGAATTAATTGGGATATGGGAATTCCCACATCTGGTTCCAAGGCATCCAAGAACTCTTGTGTTGACTTGAGGCGAGTGTAGTCCGCCATCAACTTGCCGGCAGCCTTGCACATGGCCGTCGCGTTGATGTATCCATCTGATGTGCGTTGCTCAACGACGGAATTCTGCACGTGGTGCGCGATGAACGGAAGGGATAGTTGATGCGTCGGCATGGATTGCTCCTTTGTTGTGCCTCCGCGTCATGTTGTGCAACAACGCTTGACACCAGTGTTTTGCGTTGCTACACTTCATGACGCGCTTTGAAAAAGTACAGACAGGTTCCCCGTCAAGAGATTGTCTGCACGCCATACCAAAGTGAAGGCCGCCGCCATCTTTGCGCGGCGGTTTTTTTTGGTCCCGATATTTTACTCGGTTCCTGTCAAAAATACCAGTGGTTAAGTTAGGCTTTCCTGCGCTTCACCTCCCCACCTCACGCCCCGCCCCCACCGGCTCTGCCAGTGCGCCAAATAGTGAGCGCGGCACGCGCTTAATGATTACTTGTCGACGCTCCAAGACGATATATGCCCGCCGGTGATGTTTGCATCGCCTTCAATCGCTACATGGTCGCCGATGGTGGCGTTGCCGCCGATGCGCGCACGGGTGCCAATCCGCGCATGGCCGCAGACCAAGGTATCGCCATTGACCGTGGCATGGCCGTAGATCACGGCATCGCAGGTGATCCAGGCATCGTCGCTGACGCTGGCATGGTCGCCGACGATGGCGGCGTCCAGAATGCGCGCGTTGCCGCTGACCTTGGCATGGCCGCCAACCCAGGCGATGTCATCGTGCGGCAAGTTGCCCTCGTGCTCGATATAGCCGCCCAGGTCGCCGGGCTTGACGCCGTGCTGCTCGATTGCAACCAGCGCGCGAATGCGCTTGAGCGTGCGCCCAGGTTTGATCACAATCTCGTCTCCGGGAACAAATTCGTACTTGTTCATTGGCTTTTTCCTTGCGGCGGCGCCTCAAAGCTTGTCCGCCAGCGCCTGCGCGCTGGGGTTGACATAGACAAGCGCGTGTCTTGGATCGCGCCAGCCGAACACGCGGCAAAACTCCGGGAACGAAAGCTTTCCAGGTTGTCCCACAGTTGCGCCGATGCGCGTGGCCGCAGTGTGGCGGGCGTCGTGAAATGTGAAACCGCCCTGCCCTGCCTGCTGGCGTGCTTTGCGAAACAGCGCGTCCCTCGTGCCGGAATTGACCAAGAACACCACACGCTCATCGACGCTGCGCAGCTTTTCGATCAGGCGGGCCGACTTGCGGGATAGGGGCACATCCCTGGCATCGCCGTTTTTCGTAACGGGCAGCGTGACCCACTTGGGATGCACTCTGTCCCACGTCAGTCCGGTAATCTCGCTGGCCCTCATCCCCGTCCGCAGTGCGAGCATAAAGGCGTAGCCGACCTGCGCCGTGAGCGTGAGCGGTGGTTTCCCTGGATGGTAGCCAAGCTGGCGTAGCATGGCCTTTATCTCGGCTCTGGAAATGACGCGCTCGCGGTGTTTTGGCTCCGGCGGGCGGCGCACGTCGGCAAGCTGGCTGCGGGCGATCCAGCGCCATTCTTTGACGGCGTGCGAGAGTACGGAGCCAAGCACGCTCATTTCGCGCAGTACGGCCCCGGCGCTCACGCTTTTTAGCCTGGCATCGCGCCAGCGGATCAGGTGATCTGGCAGCAGGCGAGCCAGCGGCTGGGCGCACGGCAGATCGGGGTGGCGTAGCATGTGGCTGATGCAAATAGCTTCCCACCTGCCGCTTTTGTGCATTGGCGAGACTTCCTCGCGGAACTTGTTCAGCGCGTCGCCCAGCGTTTTGACTTCGCCGCCGCGCTGGTTGGCGATGGCCTTCAATTCCAGTTTGCGCCGGGCCTGCCATTCATCGGCTTCGCGCCGCGTAGCGAACGTAGCAGACTCGCGCACGTCGCCGACCTTGAACTGTACACCCCACACGCCATTGGCGCGTTTGACAGGCTTTCCCATTGGGCTTTCCGTCGGTAATTTTTTGGGCCAACGTTTGCACGCAGGCAGTGAAAACGGACGAAAAAATACCGCCCGCAGGCGATATCTTAGAGGGAAATTGCACTTTATTTCACTGTCAAAGTGCAAACATTGGCTCCCCGACCTGGGCTCGAACCAGGGACCTACGGATTAACAGTCCGGCGCTCTACCGACTGAGCTATCGGGGAACAAGCTTTATATTTTAGCATGAACTGTCCGCTGCGCCCAGCGCCGGGTGCGATTCAAAGTGATGTGCCCACCTCGTCATTTCCGCGGAGGCGGGAATCCAGGCGGCGTATCCATCTTCCGGCGATAACCACGGCCCACTGGATTCCCGCCTCCGCGGGAATGACGAAGGAAAGGTCGTGGCTTGAACATCACTTTAAATCGCACCCCCCAGCGCCTCATCACGCACAGCTCGTGGCCGTAGGACAATCGCCCCATGCCACGCCGTCTGATTCTTGCCTCCACGTCGCGTTACCGGCGTGAGTTGCTGGCGCGTTTGCGCGTTCCTTTCGACGCGGTCGCGCCCGAGGTCGATGAAGCGCCGTTGCCAAGCGAAGCGCCGCGCGCGCTGGCCGAGCGGCTGGCGCTGGCCAAGGCGCGGGTGGTGGCGGCGCGCTACCCGGATGCCATCGTGATCGGTTCCGATCAGGTGGCCGATCTGGACGGCGCGGCCCTGGGCAAACCCGGCACGCACGCGCGCGCCGCCGCGCAGCTTGCGCGCATGAGCGGGCGGCGCGTGGTCTTTCAGACTGCCGTCGCGGTGGTGTGCCAGGCCACGGGTTATCTGGGGCAGGAGCTGACCGCCGTCGAAGTGAAATTCCGCCTGCTTGCCTTGGATGAGATCGAACGCTACCTGCGCGCCGAGCAGCCCTACGACTGCGCGGGCAGCGCCAAGAGCGAGGGGGTAGGCATCGCGCTGCTGGATGCGATCCACAGCGACGATCCCACGGCGCTGATCGGCCTGCCGCTCATCCGCACCGCCCGCCTGCTGCGCGCCGCCGGCGTGCTCATCCCATGAAGGCTACGCTATATCTGGTTCCCACGCCGCTGGATCACGGCTGCCAGCAGCTCACGCCGCTGGCTGACGTGCTGCCCCAGGGCGCCATTGCCATCGCCGCGCGCCTGACGCACTGGATTTGCGAAAACGCCAAAAGCTGCCGCGCCTTCCTCAAGCGCGTGGACGCCACACAGCCGCTGGCCGCGCCAGTGCAGGCACAAAAGATCCACGAGCTGCCGCGCGCCGCGCACAAAAAGGGCGATCATGGGAGCTTCAATTTCGATCCCCAGCCGCTGATCGCCGCCGCCCAGGCCAGGCACGACGTAGGGCTGATCAGCGAAGCGGGCATGCCGGCGGTGGCCGACCCCGGCAGTTCGGTCGTGCGCGCCGCGCACGAGTTGGGCATGGCGGTCGTGCCGCTGGTTGGCCCAGCTTCCATTTTGTTGGCGCTGGCCGCCAGCGGGTTGAACGGCCAGAACTTCGCCTTCACCGGCTACCTGCCGCAAGAAGCCGCCGCGCGCAGCGCCCGCATCCGCGAACTGGAGGCGCTGGCGCAAAAAACGGGGCAGACCCAGCTTTTCATCGAAACGCCCTACCGCAACGCCGCGCTGTGGCAGGCGCTGCTGCAAACGCTTGGCCCGCAAACGCACCTTGCGGTACACAGCGGCCTGACGCTGGCCGCGCAACACAGCCGCATGGCGAGCGTGGCCGATTGGCGCGCCATACCGCAGCAAGCAGCATGGCGGCAGGCGCTGGCGCTGCCGACCCTGTTTGCCATCGGCAAGTGAGCGTGGTTTTCTCCCTTCCCCCCGCCCTATCCAAGAACCTCTCCGAAGAGCAGGTTGTTTCTGGTAATTTGGATATATGCCTCGTCATTCCCGCGAAGTTCCACGTCATGCCCGCGCAGGCGGGAACTGACAGGGAATCCATGGGCGTCATCTCGAAGCCAACGCTTTCTGGATTCCCGCCTTCGCGGGAATGACGAAGGAAAAGTTGTTTCGCGCACGGTGGCCGGTTCCAAGGCGCAAGCCGGCAGCGCCGCGCTGCACCAGTCTCTCCCGCAAGCGGGAGATGGAAAAGCCATACACGCTCACCGCATCTGCGGCATCTCCCGCAGCGCCCCGACCGCGCCCTGCCCCAGCGCCACCCCAAGGCGTTTTGCCAGGCGGTCGATCGCGTTGGCCTTATTGGTGTAGTCCACCACTTTTTCGGCCTTGACCACGTCCCGCGCTACCGAGCCGAGGCTGCCGTAGGCGTCGGCCAGGCCCAGGTCGATGGCCTGCTCGCCGGTCCAGAACAGGCCGCTGAAAATTTCCGGCATCTCTTTCAGCCGCTCGCCCCGGCCTTTTTTCACCACGTCGATGAACTGGCGGTGAATCTGGTCGAGCATGGCTTGCGCGAAGCGCTTTTGCTCCGCGGTCATCGGGCTGAAGGGGTCCAGAAAACCCTTGTTCTGCCCTGCGATGAGCAGGCGCCGTTCCACGCCGAGCTTGTCCAGCGTATCGACAAAGCCGAAGCCGTTCATCAGCACGCCGATGCTGCCCACCAGGCTGGCCTTGTCCACGTAGATTTTGTCGGCGGCGGCGGCGATGTAGTAAGCGCCGGAAGCGCAGGTGTCTTCCACCACGGCGTACACCGGCTTGTCGTACTTTTTGCGCAGGCGGGCAATTTCGTCGTTGATGATGCCGGCTTGCACCGGGCTGCCGCCGGGCGAGTTAATCAGCAGCACCAGCGCCTTGGCGTCCTTGTCCTCCATTGCTTCGCGCAGCGCGGGCAGCACGAATTCGGCGCTGGCGTCGGCGCCCTTGGCGATTTCGCCCTTGATTTCCACCACCGCCGTATGCGCACCGCGCGCCGGCCCGCCCGCCAGCCGCCCCGAAAACAGCGCCAGCACCACCACGCCCAGTAGCGCCAGCAGCAGCAGCTTTCGCAGCAACCCCCAGCGGCGCGCGGCGCGCTGCTCGCGCACCTGGGCCAGCAGCAGCTTTTCAATCACCGCGCGTTCCCACGGAACCCCGGCCAGCGTCTTGTTTGCTTCGATTTCCATAGCTTCGTTTCCTTGTATTATCTTGGTTATTTCAGTTATTTCAAAATCATCCGTGCTCGATCAGCCAGGCGTGCAATTCGTCCACCGAATGCGCCACCGCCAGCGGGCGGTAAGCGTCAAAGCTCTCGTGCGGGTGCGCGCCGTAGCTCACGCCCACGCTGGCGCAGCCGGCGTTTTGCGCCATTTCCAGATCGTGCGTGGTGTCGCCAATCATCAGCGTGCGGGCGGGCGGCACGGCAAATTGCGCCATCAACTCGTGCAGCATCAGCGGGTTGGGCTTGCCCGCCGTCTCGTCGGCGGTGCGCGTGCCGTCGAACAGGCCGTGCAGCTCGCGTGCAGCCAGCAGATCGTCCAGCCCGCGGCGGCTTTTGCCGGTAGCCACCGCCAGCAAGCGCCCGCGCGCGCGCAAGTCCGCCAGCATGGGCAGCACGCCCGCAAACAGGCTCACCTCGTGCTGCCGCGCAAAGTAATGGTGGCGGTATCGGGCGGCCAGCTCGGCGTATTTTTGCGGCGGCACGTCTGGCGCGGCGCGCGCCAGCGCCGGCGTGAGCGCCATGCCGATCACGTAAGCGGCCTGCTCGCGCGTGGGCCGCGCGCCGCCCACGTCCAGCACCGCCTGCTGAATGCAGCCGGCGATGATGGCGGTGGAATCGAACAGCGTGCCGTCCCAATCGAAACAGATCAGGTCAAAGCGCCGGGCGTTGGTGTTGGACATGCGGGAACCGGGGCGCGCTCATGCCAATGCGCTTGCCGGTCTGGAAAAAAGAGGGAGAGGCGTATCGTAAGCAATAAACGGGTAATTTGTTCGGCGTTAGCCGGAAGCGCAGGAGCCTGCGCAACGCCAGCTCTGGCGCAGCCCTGTTTTTGGGCGCAGCTCAAGCCTCCATCTCAACCTTCTTCCAAAAGGAGAAAGAGAAAATGCTTAATTTTTAATAGCTATCAGCCAATGTATTTTATGAATTTGTGACGGTTTTATATAACAAATTTATATTATATATTGGCAGGTAGCTATGAAAATAGTAATTTCACTGTTCCGCCAATGCCCGCCCGAATCGCCGCCCCATGTCGGCGCAGTTGCCGATGCGCCGCGCGGTTGCAAAAGCGCGATCCTCGGATGCGGCTGCCGCATGTCCGCGTTTTGGATTCGTCATTCCCGCCAAGGCGCATGGAATCCGGCTTAACGATAACTCGCTGGCGCAGCCTTGCTTTTGCTCCTTCCCCCGCGTGCAGGGGAAGAGCCTGCCCCCGCGAAGACGGGGGTTGAGATGGGGGCCGGCGGCGTATTGCAACCACGGCGTTTATTGCAGCGCCGTGCACCCCCACCCCAGCCCTCCCCCGCTCGCGGGGGAGGGAGTAAGAAACGGCAGCAAATCAGGCGGCGGGGGAGCGGTGAGTTCGAGCGTTTGGCCGCTGGCCGGGTGCACAAGACGCAACCGCCAGGCATGGAGAAACATGCGTTTGAGGCCCTGTTTTTGCAGCGCCTTGTTGCGCGCGAAATCGCCGTATTTGTCGTCGCCCGCGATGGGGTGGCCCTGAGCGGCCAGGTGCACGCGGATCTGGTGCGTGCGGCCGGTTTTGATGGTGACGGCCAGCAGTGTGGTTTCAGGCAAACGCTCCAATACCTTGACGAGCGTGACGGCGCGCTGGCCCGCCGGGTCGTCGGGGTGGGCCACGCGCACACGACGCTCGCCTTCGCGATGGCCCTCTCCCCAACCCTCTCCCGCACGCGGGAGAGAGAGTGGTTTTTTGCCCTCTTCCGCAAGCGGAAGAGAGGGGTGTTTTTTTCCGTCTTCCATGCGCGGGAGAGGGAGTGGTTTTTTGAGCAGGTAGCGCGCCAGCGGCGCGTCGATCACTTTCAGGTTGTCAGGCCACACGCCGAGCGCCAGCGCGAGGTAGGTTTTGCCCACGCGCCGCTCGCGCAGCTGGCGCTGCACGTCTTTGAGTGCGCCGGGTTTTTTGGCGATGAGCAGCACGCCGCTGGTTTCGCGGTCGAGCCGGTGCGCAAGTTCCAGAAAGCGCGCTTGCGGTCGCGCCTGGCGCAATTGCTCGATCACGCCAAAGCTGACCCCCGATCCGCCGTGTACCGCGACGCCTGCCGGTTTGTCGATGGCCAGCAGGTGCTCGTCCTCCAGCAGGATGGGAAATTCGCGGGCCGGCGCTGGCAGCTCGGCCTTGCGCGCCGCCGCGTCCGGCAAGCGCAGCGGCGGCACGCGCACCTGGTCGCCTTCGGCCAGCCTGGTATCGGCGGCAGCGCGGCCCTTGTTCACGCGCACCTGGCCGTCGCGAATGATGCGGTAGATGTGCGTCTTGGGCACGCCCTTGAGGTGGCGCAGCAGAAAGTTGTCCAGCCGCTGGCCGGCGCTTTCTTCTTCCACCACAATCCGGCTGGCGGTTGGAGCGCTTATAATGCTGTTTGCTGGCATCTGGCCGTAAGTGGTTGAATTTGAAATGGAAGTTGCTGTCCGCGTGAGAAGCGGGAAGTTTATTCCACAGCCCCAAGCGCTCCGCCGGCAACCAAGTCGATGCCCAAACCCCAGGCCATGCCGGGGCCAGGCCGACGCGATGAAACACTGAAACCACGGAATACCCCAAGGCTGGCAGGCCGCCCCTGACGCGGCGCGCCTGCAAGCCGGATCGAAGCGAGAACAACGCGATGCTAATGGCGCTGATCATGACTCTGGGACGCTGGCTGCGGCTGACGTTCTCGGAGCTTTTTTTGCCGCCAGCGCCCGCCCATCAAGCGCCGCAAGCTATATTTTGGATAGCGCACGCGCCCCAGGCATCGCTCGCCCTCATCCACGCGCCCCCGCCTGACCCAGGCCGCTGAAAGCCCCGCGCTTTTCAGCGGCCCGCCAGTCGCATCCGGCCATTCCATCCGTTTTTCATCGCGCCGTCCGAAGCATCGGTGGCTTCCTTGCCGGAAGCCGTTGACTGTTTTTGAGAAAAGGAATAACGCATCATGAAACGGATGCTGATTAACGCCACGCAGACGGAAGAACGCCGCCTGGCGATTGTGGACGGACAAAAACTGCTCGATTACGAAATCGAGATCGAAGGGCGCGAGCAGCGCAAGGGCAACATTTACAAGGCCGTGGTCACGCGCGTGGAGCCGTCGCTGGAAGCGTGCTTTGTCGATTACGGCGAAGAGCGCCATGGCTTTTTGCCGTTCAAGGAAATCTCGCGCCAGTACTTCGCCGAGGGCGTTTCAGCCAGCCAGGCGCGCATCAACGATGCGATCAAGGAAGGGCAGGAACTGCTGGTGCAGGTGGAAAAAGAAGAGCGCGGCAACAAGGGCGCGGCGCTGACCACCTTCATCAGTCTGGCGGGCCGCTACGTGGTGCTCATGCCCAACAACCCGCGCGGCGGCGGCGTGAGCCGGCGCATCGAGGGTGAGGACCGCGCCGAGCTGAGAGAAGCAATGGACCAGCTCGACTACCCCAAGGGCATGAGCATCATCGCGCGCACCGCCGGCATCGGCCGCGCGGCGCCCGAATTGCAGTGGGACCTGAACTACCTGCTCAAACTGTGGGACGCCATCGACGGCGCGGCCAAGGCGGGCAAGGGGGCGTTTCTGATCTATCAGGAAAGCAACCTGGTGATCCGCGCCATCCGCGACTACTTCAACAGCGACATCGGCGACATCCTGATCGACACCGACGACGTGTACGAGCAGGCGCACCAGTTCATCAGCCACGTGATGCCCGAACACGCCCCGCGCGTGAAGCGCTACCGCGACAACGCGCCGCTGTTCTCGCGCTTTCAGATCGAGCACCAGATCGAAAGCGCTTACAGCCGCACCGTCACGCTGCCATCGGGCGGGGCTGTCGTGATCGACCACGCCGAGGCGCTGGTGGCCGTGGACGTGAATTCCGCGCGCGCCATCAAGGGCGGCGACATCGAAGAAACCGCCACCCGCACCAACCTGGAAGCCGCCGACGAGGTGGCGCGCCAGATGCGCCTGCGCGACTTGGGCGGCCTGATCGTGATCGACTTCATCGACATGGAGGAAGCCAAGAACCGCCGCGAGGTGGAAAACCGCCTGCGCGAGGCGCTGCGGCAAGACCGCGCGCGCGTGCAGTTCGGCTCCATCAGCAAGTTCGGCCTGCTGGAGATGAGCCGCCAGCGCCTGAAACCCGCCCTGAGCGAAGGCGCCTCCATCGCCTGCCCGCGCTGCGGCGGATCGGGCCACGTGCGCGACACCGAATCGAGCGCGCTGCAAATTTTGCGCATCATTCAGGAAGAGTCCATGAAGGACAACACCGCCGCCGTCAACGTGCAGGTGCCGGTGGAAGTGGCCAGCTTCCTGCTCAACGAAAAGCGCCCCGAAATCGCCAAGATCGAGCTCAAGCAGCGCGTCAACGTCACCCTCGTGCCCAACAAGACGCTGGAAACGCCGCACTACAAACTGGAACGCCTCAAACACGACGACCCGCGCGTGGACGAGATCGAAAGCAGCTACAAACTGGCCGAGAAATTTGAAGACCCGACCACCGTCACCCGCCGCTCGCAAGAACCCACCAACCGGCAGACACCCATCATCAAGGGCGTGCTGCCCGACGCGCCCGCGCCGCAAAGCGCGCCCAAGCCTGCACCCGCGCCTGTGCCTATGTCTGTGCCTGTGCCCAAACCCACGCCCGCATGGGCTGCTGCCGCGCCAGCCGGCGGCGGCTTCATGGGCTGGCTCAAAGGCCTGTTCGGCGCGGCGCCCGCACCCGCCGTCACCGCGCCGCCGCACGCGCCCGCCCCACGGCAAGCCGCCGAACCGGGCGGCAACCGCCGGCGCGGCGGCCAGAACCGCCGGCGCGAACGTGACGGCGCAGGCAGCGGCGAGATAGCCGACGCGCAGCGCGCCAACTCCGCTGCCAAGCGCCCGCGCCGCCCCGAGCGCACGGATGCAAGCGCCGCCAGCGAAAACGCGGCGCAAGACCAGCGCCAAGCCCGGGACGGCAGAACGCCTGATGGCGAGAGCGCCGAAAATCAGCGCAACGCCCGCAACCGGCGCGGCGGACGCAACCGGCGCGGCGGCGACCGCCCGGAGCGCGCCGAACACGGCTTGAGCGCCGACCAACCCGGTGACGCCGCGCTGCGGCGCGGCGAGGATGAAGCGCCGCCGGCATTCGCCGATACCCTGCCCGACGATCCAGGCGCGCCCCGCCGCGAACGCCGCCCGCGCGAACGTGGCGAGCGTGAACGGCGCGAGCGCACTGAATCCACCGAATCCACCGGCGCCGCAGCAGCAGAACAGACCGTGCCGACCCCGGTGACGGACATTGCGCGCACGCCCGAAACCGCGCCTGCTGAAACCGCCACTGCTCCGCGCTCCTACTTCAATCGCGGCTCCCACGCGGCCCCGCCGCCTGCGCCCGCCGCCGCGGATGACGCGCCCAGCGCCACCCCTGCCGCCCCAATGCCGCCGCCGTCCGCCCCCGCCGCGCAGCCGGCCCAGCGCCCCCGCCCGCCCGCCATCGGCCATTTCGAGCTGCCGGTGCAGGAACTGGCGCAACTGGCCGGCGCGGCGGGCCTGCAATGGGTGAACTCCGACCCCGGCAAAATCGCTACAGCGCAAGTGGCCATCGCTGCCGAACCCAAGCCGGCGCACATCCCGCGTGAGCGCCCCCCTCTGGCTGCGCAGGACGATCGGCCGCTGGTTCTGGTCGAAACCCGCAAGGACTTGCGCGGCGCGCCCCTGCCCTTTGAGCAGGCCGGGTCTCAATAGAGGTATATTTACTCCTTTCCCGTAACTCGGAAACCATGACACGCTCCACGGTCCTGATCGTCACGCCCGAGCAGACCCGCAGCCTCGAAATCGACGTCCGGTGGCTGTGCTGGCTGCGCCCGGCGCTGATTGGGCTTACGGTTTCCACCGTGACGCTGGGTGCCGCTTTGTGGATGGTCGCTACGCGCTATCTGAGCGAGCATGAAAGCAGCGCGCGGCAAGTGGCCGATTTACAGCGGCAAGTGACCGACCTGCGCAATTTCACCTCCGACGAAATCAACGCCAAGCTGGCAGCGCTGCACAAGTCCGAGCAGATGGTCAACGACGTGGCCCAGTACCTGAAAGCGCGCGGCATCGACGTTCAGCCGGTCTCCGTCGCGCCGCGCAAGGGTATGCCCAACCCGGCCGCCGGCGGCGTGCCGCTGCCCATCAGCAGCATCGGCAAGTCCGTGCCGTACACCGGCAGCTTCGCCCACGACACCGAAAACCTGCTGCAGGCGCTGCAAGGCACGCCGCTGGGCGCGCCGCACGGCGGTTCGTTAAGCTCGCGCTTCGGCATGCGCCCAAACCCGTTCACAGGCCGCGGCGCGGAGCTGCACGGAGGCCTGGATTTCAAGGGCGACGTTGGCGATCCGGTGCATTGCACCGCCAACGGCAAGGTCGTCTTGGCCAAACGCCAAAAAAGCGGTTACGGCAACATGGTGGAAGTGGTGCACGAGAACGGTTACGTGACGGTTTACGCCCACCTCTCGCGCATCGACGTCCGGCCCGGCCAGCAGGTGCATGCCGGCGACGTGCTCGGCGCGCTCGGCTCTAGCGGCCGCTCCACCGGCCCGCACCTGCACTATGAAGTGCAGCACGATGCTTGGCGCCTGGATCCGGAAACCTTCCTGAGCCTGACTTCCGCCGCGCCCGCAGCGGCCCGTTAAACCACCGCTTTCGCATCCCGCCATGTTCAGCAGCCACAAGGACAAACTCGCCTCGGCGCCGGCCAACCGGCAAATCGACACCGTGATCGCGCAGCATTGCAAAATTGAAGGCAATCTGAACAGCGAAAACTCGATCAAGGTGGACGGTGTCATTCTCGGCGCGCTGCGCTGCCAAGGACGCGCCATCATCGGCGAAACCGGGCTAGTCAAGGGCGACGTGCACAGCGCCGACCTGCTGGTCGTCGGCAAGCTGGAAGGCAACGTGTTCGCCGAAAACTTGCACCTGCACGCCAGCGCCTGCATCACCGGCGACATCAGCACCCAAAACCTGCAAGTGGACCAGGGCGCCCGCTACAGCGGCACCGTCACCATGCGCGACCAGGCCAGCGCCGCCGCTCCGCCCGCCGCGGCAGGCAACGGCATCGGCTGATTTCCCCTACACTTTTGGTGAGCGTCGGCAGTGCGCGCCGCGCGGGGTTTTGCCCTTTTCATTTCTCAAACCACAGGAGTTCATCCATGTCCCTCATCAACACCCAGGTGCAGCCCTTCAAGGCCATGGCTTTCCGCAACGGCGAGTTCGTGGAAGTCACCGACAAACAGCTTGCCGACGGCAAACACTGGTCGGTCGTGTTCTTCATGCCCGCGGCTTTCACCTTCAACTGCCCGACTGAAATCGAAGACGCCGCCGAGCACTACGCCGAGTTCCAGAAACTGGGCGCCGAGGTGTACGGCGTCACCACCGACACGCACTTCACCCACAAGATGTGGCACGAAACCTCCCATGCCGTCGGCAAAGCCAAGTTCTATCTGGTGGGCGACCCCACCCACCAGCTCACCCGCGCGTTTGACGTGCATATCGAAGAAGCGGGGCTGGCGCTGCGCGGCACCTTCGTCATCAACCCGCAAGGGGTCATCAAAACGATGGAAGTGCACTCCAACGAAATTGCCCGCGACATGGCCGAAACCCTGCGCAAGCTCGAAGCCGCCAAATACACCGCCGAGCACCAGGGCGAAGTCTGCCCCGCCCGGTGGAAAAAAGGCGCTAAAACCATCAAGCCCTCGCTGGAACTGGTCGGCAAGATTTGAAGATGCTTCTTGTTTGATAGCTGGTTGCCTTGTTACAGTATGATTTTCAGATAAAAAAGTATCTGAAAATTATATGGTCCGCTGGCAGTTAACTATGAGTTTTGAAGTATGCAGAAACGCGGGCGTCTCGCCCGCGTTTTTTTTCGGCACCGATGACCATCGGCACACCGGGCAGAAAAGGAATCCGCGTCCATGAAGATCGCCACCTGGAACGTCAACTCGCTAGCCGTGCGGCTGCAACATGTGCTGGATTGGCTGGCGGCCCATCCGGTCGATCTGCTGTGTCTGCAAGAGCTGAAGATGAGCGGGGAGAAGTTTCCGCACGAGGCGCTGCGCGCGGCGGGTTACGAGGCCGCCATATTCGGGCAAAAAACTTACAACGGCGTGGCGATTCTGGGCCGCCAGCCGGTGCGCGAGGTGCTGCGCAACATTCCCGGTTTTGCCGATGAAAATGCGCGCGTGATCGCCGCCAGCGTGGACGCGCCGGGGGGACTGCTGCGCGTGGTCAACGGCTATTTCGTCAACGGCCAGGCGCCGGGCACGGACAAGTTCGAATACAAGCTCGGCTGGCTGCGCGCCCTGCGCGACTGGCTGCGCGAGGAACTGGCGGCGCACCCGCGCTTGGTGTTGCTGGGCGATTTCAACATCGTGCCGCAAGACCGCGACAGCTTCGACCCCGTGGGGCTGGCCGGCACCATCTTGCACACCGACGAGGAGCGTGGGCACTTCCGGCAGCTTTTGAAGTTGGGCCTGCTGGACGCCTTCCGCCTGTTCGAGCAGCCCGCGCAGAGTTTTTCGTGGTGGGATTACCGGATGCTGAGCTTTCAGAGAAACCGGGGGCTGCGCATCGACCACATTCTGGTGAGCCAGCCGCTGGCCGCGCAAGTGGCCACCTGCGCCATCGACCGCGCCCCGCGCAAGTGGGACAAACCCAGCGACCACGCACCGGTGGTGCTGGAGTTGAAGGAACGTTGACCTTTTCCCCTCTCCCGCACGCGGGAGAAGAGAAAAACCGCGCTAGAGCGGTTTTGGTTCAAATGCTGACACCTCTATGGGTGGCAGGCGCTGCTTTGTAGGGGCGAAAGATTTTTCGCCCCTGCAACCGGCGGCTTTCTTCCTCCTATCCACGGAAGAAAAAGTGTCAGCAACTAAACCAAAACCGCTCTATGGTTTCGGCGCAAGCCGCGCAAGCTCGCGCTTGATGCCGTCGATGTCGGCCTGGTTGCGGTCGATGGAGGTTTTCATCTCGGCCACGCGGTCGAGGTACTTCTGGTAGTTCTGCGCCTCGCCACCGATTTTTTCGGGCTGGCCGTTGTTGTAGGCGGCCAGCAGTTCGGTCTGCCGCGCTTCGGCCCGTTTGAGTTCGCTTTCCAGAATGAGGCGCGCATCGGCGTCACGCTGGCGCTGCTCGGATGAATCGACGCGCGGTTGCCCCGGCGCGCTGGCCCCGGAGTCGGTGGAAGACGCGCCGGAACGGCCCGGCGCGGGCGTGTAGCCGTGAATAACGGTGACGTTGCCGCCTTCCACCACCTTGCAGTCCGCGCCCTTTGGCGGGCGGTTGGTGTACTCCGAGCCGCAACGGTAAATCTTGTCTTGCGCCGCGACCGGCAGCGCGAGCGCCGCGCCGAGCAACGCAAAAAGAATGGCTCGAGTTTTCATGGGCATCTGGATTTCTGGCTGGGCCGAGTACATCTTACAGGGAGTAGTACATGTCGTACTCGACCGGGTTGACCTGCACGCGCACGCGGTTGACTTCGGTCATCTTCAGGTCGATATAGGCGTCGAGCATGGTATCGGAGAACACGCCTGCCTTGGTGAGGAAGGCGCGGTCCTTGTCCAGTTCTTGCAGCGCCTGATCCAGGCTATGGCAGACGGTGGGGATAAGCCGGTCTTCTTCGGGCGGCAGGTGGTACAGGTCTTTGCTGGCGGCTTCGCCGGGGTGGATTTTGTTTTCGATGCCGTCCAGCCCCGCCATCAGCAGCGCGGCAAAGCACAGATACGGATTGGTCATCGGATCGGGAAAGCGCGCCTCGATGCGGCGGGCCTTGTCGCCGGCCACGTGCGGAATGCGGATGGAGGCCGAGCGGTTGTGGCGCGAATACGCGAGCTTGACCGGCGCCTCGAAGTGCGGCACCAGCCGCTTGTAGCTGTTGGTGGTGGGGTTGGTGATGGCGTTGAGCGCCCGCGCGTGTTTGATGATGCCGCCGATGTAGTACAGCGCCAGCTCCGACAGCCCCGCGTAGCCCTTACCCGCAAACAGGTTCTTGCCGCCCTTCCAGATCGACTGGTGCACGTGCATGCCGCTGCCGTTGTCGCCGTGGTAGGGCTTGGGCATGAAGGTGGCCGTTTTGCCGTAGGAATCGGCCACGTTCCACACCACGTATTTCAAGCGCTGCGTCCAGTCGGCGCGCTCCACCAGCGTGGAATACCGGGTGCCGATTTCCATCTGGCCCGCGCCAGCCACCTCGTGGTGAAACACTTCCACCGGAATGCCCAGCGATTCCAGAATCAGCACCATTTCGGCGCGCATGTTGTGCGTGGAATCGACCGGCGGCACCGGAAAGTAGCCGCCCTTGTTAGCGGGCCGGTGGCCGCGGTTGCCGCCTTCGAGCTTGGCGCCGCTGTTCCAGGGCGCCTCGTACTCATCGATTTTGTAGAAGGTATGGCCCGGCTCGGTGCTCCAGCGCGCGCTGTCGAACACGAAGAATTCCGGCTCGGGGCCGAAGTAGGCGGCGTCGCCGATGCCGCTGGCTTTCAGATACGCCTCGGCGCGCCGGGCGATGGAGCGCGGGTCGCGGTCATACGCCTTGCCCTCACCCGGCTCCAGCACGTCGCAGGTGAGCACCAGGGTAGGTTCGTCGTAGAACGGATCAAGGAAGGCGCTGGCCGGGTCGGGCAGCAGCAGCATGTCGGACGCCTCGATGCCCTTCCAGCCCGCGAACGATGAACCGTCGAACGGATGGCCGTCGTTGAACTTGTCCTCGTCGAAAGCGGAAATCGGCACCGTCACATGCTGCTCTTTGCCGCGAGTATCGGTGAAACGGAAATCGACGAACTTGCATTCGTTTTCCTTCACCATTTTCATCACGTCTGCCACGTTCTTTGCCATCGGGCCACTCCTGCTTGCTTGGGTTGAGTCCATGTTCCCGGCCAGCCAGCGCGGGAAAACTTCTTAATTTAACCGATTGATGCACAACATGCGCGCCGCATCCGGCAGGGCGATCGCATCTAAATTCCATTCAGATCAACCCGTTGAATTTCGACGCGACAGATGACTCCCGTACCTTCGTAGGGGCGAAAATTTTTTCGCCCCTACATCCGTGCTCCATCGCCAACTTGTTGATTCTTAAGAAATTTAGATGCGATCGCCCTGCCGCATCCGGTTGTGCGCTATTGTTTGCATAGCTTTATGCCAATAATTAACATGTATTTAATATATAAAAGTGCATAAAATACATGAATTTAACTGGGAGATAGCTATGAATTTTGAACAGAACGGTCAAATGTCCCGCACCAGTTCCGGCCCGTAGCGCAGGTTCATCGGAGCGAGCCGCTGGCGCAGATCCTGGTAGGCGAGCGGGACGGCATCGGATGGCCCCTTCACGCCCAACTCGATATGGAGGCCGTATTGCGGATGGTCCACGCTCGGCAGGCTGAAGACCTTGACTTGCGGGTGCGCGGCTTCCACCTGCTCCATCACCGGGGTAAGCGCCGCTTCCATCGCCTGAAAGATAACGACCGATTTTTCCTGCCACGCCCGGCGGCGAAAATGCGCGCTGCAATACGTATCGAGCGCCCAGCCCATCATCGGCCAGGCCATGACCGGGAAACCGGGTACGAAGTGCACGCCGCCGCCCGCCGGCCCAAGCACCGAGAAGCCGGGAATTTTGTTGTAGGGGTTGGGAATGATGCGCGCGCCTTCGGGGAACAGACCCATTTGCAGGCGCTGCACGTTGTCGGCGCGCTCCGGTTCGTAGGGCAGGCCCTTGTCGCGCGCCATGTCGCGCATTCGCTCCTGGATCAGCGCCTTGGCCTGCGGGTGCAGCGCCAGCGGCACGCCCAGCGCGGCGGCGGCGCACTGGCGCGTGTGGTCGTCGGGCGTGGCGCCGATGCCGCCGCAGCTCACTGCCACGCCGCCGCCGGCCAACGCACGGTCAAAGGCGCGCCGCAACACGGTGGTGATGCGCGCCGGGTCGTCGCCCACGTATTCGGCCCAGGCCAGTTGCAGGCCGCGTTCGCCCAGCAGTTCGATCCACTTGGGCAGATGCTTGTCGGCGCGCTTGCCGGAAAGAATTTCGTCGCCGATCACGATCAGGCCGAAGGCCGGCGGCGCGGCGCGGCTTTCTTCAGCGGGCATCGGCGGGCCTCCCCGGGCAAATCTGGCGCAGGTCTTTCATCGGCGCGAGCATAAGCGAGGTTGGGCGCTGGGGGCGTTAGGCGTTTTTTTTCGCCATCCCACTGTCAAGGCGGAAACTTGGCGGGAATAACGAAGGAAGACAGGCTCCACACCAAACGCCAAACATTCCACCTCAATGTGTGACATATTTCACGCAATGGGCGAATTTGTCAGGCTGGCCTTGACGAAAGCAGGCGTGCCTGCATTTTTTGAATTATATTAACCAGGCTATGTGTATCAAAACGCAATCGGTTTGATCATGACTGACATTTCGATACTTGCCGGGTTGTTGGTTGCCCTGGTGTTCGTGATGGGTCTGGCGCTATGGGTGCGCAAGCGGCCGCGCAGAAGTCAAAGGCGCACGCACGAGAGCGCAAGCACACAGCACCCGCTCGAAATTCCCGACCACTGGCTGTTCTCCCGGCGCCGCATCACCAACGCCGCCGAGCACGAAATGTGGCGCCAGTTGCGCCAGATGTTTCCCAGCCATCAGGTGATGGTCAAGCTACCCATTGCGCGCTTTCTTATGACGCGCGATCCCGAACAGGCGCGCGCCTGGGCGCGCAAGCTCTCCAGGGTGTATTGCACCTGCACAGTCTGCACTGAGGAGGGGCACGTTATCGGCTGCGTGGACATGGCCGGCCCCGCCGGCTTGCCGCAAGGCAACCTTCAGATCAAGCAATCGCTGCTGGCGCAGTGCGGCATCAGCTACCGGTACGTGACGCAAGGCCAGCAGATTGATCCCGATTCCCTGCGCGCCGATTTCCTCGGCCTGGAGCGCGCCAGCATGCAAAGCGAATCCGGCGTGGAAAAGCCGCCGCTTTCCAACTCCCAACTGGTCCAACAGGCGCGCGACCGCCTGCACGAAACCCTGGACCGCAGCCGGGGCGACCGTCACAGCGTCCAGGAAGAACTGGAAAATCCGCCCTCCGACATCATGATCAGCACGTCGTTTCTCACACCCCTGGAAAGCCGCCGCGCGGGGCTGGATGTGATCTGACAAGTTGAGCGCCGCTCCAAGACAAAATCCTGAATTGATAGCTCACTGCCAAGGAGTAATATGTATTTATGATAAAAAATATCCGTAAATACATGTAACACCTTTGAATGCAGCTATGAATTTTATATTCGCATGAACTCCCGCCGATAGTGCAGCAGCTCGTCGATAGATTCGTGCACGTCGGCCAGCGCTGTGTGCGATTGCTGCTTCTTGAACGCCTCCATCACCTGCGGCCGCCAGCGCCGCGCCAGTTCCTTGAGTGTGCTCACGTCGATGCCGCGGTAGTGGAACAACGCTTCCAGCCGGGGCATGTACTTCAGCAGAAAACGCCGGTCCTGCCCGATGGTGTTGCCGCACATGGGTGAAGCGCCCTTGCTCACGTACTGGCGCATGAAGGCGATGAGCTGCTCCTGCGCTTCGTCCTCGCCCAGGGTTGACGCGCGCACCTTCTCTGTCAGGCCGGTTTTGCCGTGCGTGCTCTGGTTCCAGGCGTCCATGCGGGCCAGTTGCTCGTCGCTTTGGTGAATGACGAGCACCGGGCCATCCACCCGCTGCGCCAGATCGGGGCTGGTGGCGACGATAGCGACTTCGAGCAGCCGGTCCACCTCTGGATCCAGCCCGGTCATTTCGCAGTCGATCCAAATCAGATTCAGATCGTTTTTTTCGAGCGCCGCCGGCGGCGTGCAGGGGGTGCAGGTATCGGTCATGCGGGCGATTGTCGCAAAGCATGAAATTCCCGTCATTCCCGCGCAGGCGGTAATCCATAGGCGTTGCCTGAAAAACAGCGTGGTTTGGATTCCCGCCTGCGCGGGAATGACGAAAGGGAAGCCAGATTCCCACGCCCACCGCCGGGCAACCTACACTTGGGCCAACGCTCGCACCCCAACCCTTCGCCTTGACTGCTCCATTTTCCCCCGCCCTGCTCGTCAGCCTGATCTTTGGCGCATCCGTGCTGGCCGCCTTGCTGCTCAAATTCTGGCTGGCCTCGCGCCAGATGCGCGCGGTGGCGCGGCATCGCGCCGCCGTGCCGGCCCGGTTTGCCCACGCGGTCACGCTGCAAGCGCACCAGCGCGCCGCCGATTACACCGCCGCCAAATTGCGCCTGGGCCTGCTGGAGCAGGCCTTTGCCGCCGCCGTGCTGCTGGGCTGGACGCTGCTGGGCGGGCTGGACGCGCTCAATGGTGTGCTGCTGGCGGCCATCGGCGCGAGCCACCCGCTCGCGCAGCCGCTGGCGCTGCTGGCGGCTTTTGCGCTGATCGGCGCGCTGCTCGATCTGCCGTTTTCGCTGTACCAGACCTTCGCGCTGGAACAGCGCTTTGGCTTCAACAAAATGACCCTGCGCCTGTGGCTGGCCGATCTGTTCAAAAGCGTGCTGCTGGGCGCAATCATCGGCCTGCCGCTGGCCACGCTGGTGCTGTGGCTGATGGAAGCCGCCAGCCCCCGCTGGTGGCTGTGGACCTGGGGCGCGTGGATGGCCTTCAGCCTGCTCATGATGCTGATCTACCCGACGCTTATCGCCCCGCTGTTCAACAAGTTCCAGCCGCTGGCCGACCCTGCGCTTGCGCAGCGCATCGCCGCGCTGCTGGCGCGTTGCGGCTTTGCAGCCAAGGGTGTGTTCGTGATGGACGGCAGCCGCCGCAGCGCGCACGCCAACGCCTATTTCACCGGCCTGGGCGCGTCCCGGCGGGTGGTGCTGTTCGACACCCTGCTGACGCAACTCGACGCCCCGGAGATCGAAGCCGTGCTCGCGCACGAGCTGGGCCACTTCAAGCGCCGCCACATCGCCAAGCGCATTACCCTCGTCTTCGCCCTCAGCCTGGCCGCGCTGGCGCTGCTCGGCTGGCTGGCGCGGCAAGACTGGTTTTATCTGGGCCTGGGCGTCACGCCCAACCTGCCCGCGTCTGTCGGCGGCGGCGTGCCCAATCACGCGCTGACGCTGCTGCTGTTCCTGCTGGCCGCGCCGGTGTTCGGCTTTTTTCTCTCGCCGCTCACAGCCCACCTGTCGCGCCAGCACGAGTTCGAGGCCGACGCCTACGCCGCCCGCCACGCCAGCGCGCCAGACCTGGCCGGCGCGCTGCTCAAGCTCCACCAAGACAACGCCAACACCCTCACGCCCGACCCGGTTTACGTGCGCTTTTACTACTCGCACCCGACTGTTGGCGAGCGCATCGGGCGGCTGGGTATGTGATAACATGTTGGTACAAAACGCTGGAAAGCCCCATCATGCCTCGCACCGCACCGCCTCGCACCTTCGTCACGCGCCAGTTCCGGGCCGGCAATTCGCCCGCCGTGCGCATTCCCGTGCACATGGCTTTCCCGCACGAAACGGAATTGGTCGTCGTCAGGGAAGGCGACAAGATCGTAGTCGCGCCCAAAGAAAAAACCCTGGGCGACCTGCCGAAGCTGTTCCATGCCCTTGACCCCTGCTTCGCCGGCGGACGGCAGGAATTCGAGGACGCGGAAAGAGACTGGTCATGAGATACATGCTCGACACCAACATATGTATCTACCTGATCAAAAAACACCCGCCCGAAATCGCCGCCAAGTTCAACGGCTACAGGAAAGGCGAAATCCTCATCAGTTCCATCACGTGGGCTGAACTTTGTTGCGGCATCACGAAAGACGGTTTCGGTGTGGCCGAGCGGCTTTTGTCCCTGCTTGAGGTAGCGCCCTTCGGCGTCGAACAGGGCCGCATTTACGGCGAGCTGACAGAACTTTGGCCCAACAGAAAAAGAACCCTGAACCGAATGATCGCCGCCCATGCCCTATCGCTGGCGGCCACCCTGGTCACGAACAACACGGCGGATTTCGAGACTTATGCGCCGCAGGGCCTTGCCATCGAGAACTGGGTCGGGAGGGCCTGATGCAGACGCTGGTGTTGTTCAGCTACGCGAAGGTTTTACGTTGAACGTGGAAACTTCTCCCGGCAACAGCGCCTTGCACGCAAAACGCTCCACGCCGGGCGCTCAACCTCAAGCGGGCCTGGTGGTAGCCAGCCACGGCCGCCATTGCGTGGTCGAAACGCCCCAGGGCCGGCAGGTGATCTGCCACCCGCGCGGGAAAAAACTCGGCGTGGCGGTGGGCGACCGTGTGTTCTGGCAGGTCAGCGCGGATGAGGGTGTGATCGAGCGCATCACCCCGCGCCGTAACCTGCTGTACCGCCAGGACGCGCTGCGCACCAAAACGCTGGCCGCCAACCTCGATCAGGCGCTGATCCTGCTGGCCGCCGAACCCGCCTGGCCCGAACACCTGCTGGCGCGCGCCCTCATCGCCTGCGAGGCCGCGCACATCGCGCCGCTGGTGGCGCTCAACAAATCCGACCTGGCCGCACCCTTCGCCCGCGCGTGGGAGCGCCTGGCACCCTACCGCGCCATGGGCTATGCCGTGCTGCCCATCGCCGTAAAAACCGGCGACGCAATGGCCGCGCTCACCGCCCGTCTGCAAGGCCGCGCCACACTCATCCTCGGCCCTTCGGGCGCGGGCAAAAGCACGCTCATCAACCTGCTGGCGCCCGGCGCCGCCGCGCGCACCAGCGAACTCTCGCGCGCCCTGGGCAGCGGTAAACAGACCACCACCACCACCACCTGGTACTGGCTAGACGCCGCACGCACCGGCGCGCTCATCGACTCGCCCGGTTTTCAGGAGTTCGGCCTGCATCACATCAGCCCCCGGCAACTGGCCGCGTTCATGCCCGACATCGGGCAGTACGCGGCGCAGTGCCGCTTCCACAACTGCACGCACCTGCACGAACCCGGCTGCGGCATCATCGCCGCGCTCACCGGCAACGCCATTAGCGCCAATCGCTACAAAATTTATAGCGATCTGTTCCGGCAACTGGGCGACGGGCGCGGGCGGTAAAAATTTTTCCCTCTCTCACTTGGGGTGGAACAAGCAGTCATGTCACCAGAGGCCATTTCAATTACGACAGGTCAGCCTTGCTGTGCACTCACCGTGCCGCTGTTGGCATAAGCGGTGGTGATTTCGGCTTCGCCAGCCGAAGCCAGGTATTGCGGGTTGCTGAAGTCGGGCAGCGCCTTGAGGGCGAGCGCACCTTTTTGCTGTGGGGCTGTTTTGAAAGCAGAGGCGCTTTTTGGCTCGGCCTCGAAGTCGTGGGGGATGTTTTGGCAAGCGGAGAATTTTTTAAAGCAAAATCGGACTTTAACGCAGGTGATACAAGGATATGCAGCCACGATTACGATAGCAAGCCTGCGGCGGGCGCACGGTGCGCGGTTGCGCTTGCTGGCCGAAGCGGGCGGGGGCATGGCTCTTCGGGCAATGCGAATTGTCATTTGAGATTGAAATTATTACAGGGCAGGTTCAACCAGTCATCAAAGTCTGATAGGCATTTGCAGTTGAAAAGTGTCGCAAACACATATCAGCCTTTGGGGCGCAGCTATTGAAACAGTAGTTTTTTATCATTTTTCCAGAAAATGTCGATTTCGTGCGCCGGTTGCCATAATCTTGTGGCAGGAATGGCTGGAATTATCATGACAACTTACGAGTGAGTGCAGATGGAACAATTATAGACGGTGCCGGTTAGACCGTATACGTTTAATAGCTCTTAAAAATTTGACTGTCAAGACAACCGTCAATAAAGAAACCGCAAAGATGCAAAATCCAAAAACACTATAGAAAAATAAAGGAGAATCGATTGCTTCCACATAATGAATTGACCCAGTCCTACCGATAGGCATCTTTTTTTCAGTAAAAATAAGATATATTGCAAACACAAAAACAGGAAGACATATAAATACCCACGCTGGAAAAATAAACAACATCTTCACATCATATGAAATATGAAGCTCGCCTCTATGCTCCTTCATCAACAAAGTTAAACCATTCGTCAATGATTTAAATGTTTGATTTATTTTCATAATATGCACACCTTTCGCATAATCTTAGTGCAAACTGAGTTGATCAGCATGTCTCCAAGTATTTCAATAATAATTGATTGCGTTATATTGACAATAGGCGAGATTGGACTTTAGCGCAGCTGATACAAGGGTGTGCAGCTACAATTGCGATAGCGTGATGGCGACGGGCACACAGTGCGCGGCTGCGCCTGCTGGCTTGAGCTGGCGAGGGTGTAGCTCTTGTGGCGAGGCGAAGCGTCATTTGAGATTGATTGTGTCTGTATCCGTGGGTAATGTTGGAGTTCGCAAGCTTACTCCAACCTACCGCGCTTGAAATAAATAATATCCAAGGCCAACAATAATAGCGGATAGCAATAAAATTATTTCCGATGGAAGTATATTTTTGGCAAGATACCCACATAAAAAAGGACCGCCCGCCATAAGCAACAGTCCAATTCTATTTAGCGGATGATTTTTATATAGATAAAGAAATATTCCGACACAAAAAAGTAACGTCAAAAATGAATTAACATAAATTCCCAAGTTTTCAAGAAAAAACTTGGGAATAAGCACGGCCATTCCAATAAGAAAAAGCCCGGCAATTGATCTAAGATTCATGCAGCACCCGGCAGACATTTGGAAATATCTTTATCTTGGTTTGTAAAAACTCCAAACACTATTGCTCCTACAAGAGCCTCGATTCCAGTCTTCAATGAAGCTTTAAAACCTGCCATAACCCCAGTAAGGGCAGCTCCAATGGACCTCCCAGTATTCATGCAATCAACTTCGGTTTCAGATTGAAATACTGCCTTGGCATAAGCTATTTCAAGCATTAAAATCGCCATCATAGGAACAAGCAAAACAATCAAAGGCGCACCAGCAGTTCCAATCACAGCAAAGAACGCCACAAGAATGGCTGCCAAAGCAGCTCCTTGAGCTATCCCAGTAAGAAATGCGAGAAAACTTCCATTTTTTCCGCCACTAATTTTATATGTGCCATCACCGGTGATAGGATCAGCAATTACATAGCCGCTTCCTTTGAATCCTGGCACAGTCAATTGGTCAGTATGCGTCGTCACCTCTTTCCCTGCCGCCAGAGCATCACTGATCTCACTCATTGCCAAGCTATCCAAGTGCAGCGCAGGCAATGCCGTGGCTTGATTCTGTTGCGTGATGGTATATATCCTCTGCCCTTGCTGCATGGCCATTGCCAAGGCTTTTGCGGTCGAGAACCCTTCGGGCTTTGTCGAGTTGTTGGGGTCAGTAAACATCATCTCCGGAACGCCACTTTCAAGCGTGGAACTCAGCATTCCGACTTGAAGCATCAGTTGCTTCGCCTTATCGCCATCTCCATTTTTGTCTTTGATGACTTGCGCTGTCCGCACGTTCATGTACATCCCGAATGTCTCGATACCACGATTCAATCCAAACAGCGTTCGCTGGTACGGCTCATAACCGAATGTTCCTGCCATTGGGACTGACTGGTGCAAGGCTGAGGACCTCAAGCTCAGGAGCTTACTATGGGTGATATATTGAGCATAATATCCTTGCACTCCCGTTATGAACATGTCACCGAACAGCTTATCTCGCGTCAAAGCCGCTTTTTGTGATTGAGTTCCAGTCTCCAATATCTGTTTCGTCTGCGTAAGACTAGCTTTCAGTTGATCAAATGTCTTCCTGGACGGATTACTCCCCACAATCCCCAGCGCCAGGTAGCTGCCCGCGATCACGCTGTCCGTCCTGTCCAGGTAGCTCTGCGTCGGTGTCTGGAAGCTGTAGCCGGTGCCAATTTCTTCTCCAAGCGCCATCGAGCTTGCCGTGAGCAGCACTTCATCATCGCGCTTGATCTCTGGGATGACCCGGATGCTCGAGGGCAAGAAGCTCGGCAACTGGCTCGGATCGGTGAGGTTCGGGGGTATCAGTGCCGCAAGCGCGTTTTCATCGGCTGTGCTGGCTGGCTTGAAACTGATGGTGATACTGCGCTGGTTCAACTGGTACAGCGGCAGCGTTTTGCTTTGCTGGTAGCTCTGGTCGTAGGGGTCCCAGCCCAAGCCAAGAGTAACTCTTGTCCGCAGACTGTCGGGCAGTTGGGCGTAGGTGCTGCCTCTTGCAGAGTTGGGGTACGGTAATGTTCCCGCAAGGTAGGGCAGGGTTTGGGGTTTGATGGTTCGCCCGCCGATGACGTCGCCCACGGTGGGGTTGCTCATGCCGTTGATGTAGGTTTGCAGCTTTTGCTGCGCCTGCGTTTGCGCATCAGCGATGATCTGCTGGTTCAGCCCCTGCACCCAGCCTTGCTGTTCATTGACGGCGCCGCTGTGGGTGAAATTGTTGGCCAGTTGCTGGCCGTCAATGTTGGCAATGGCCTGGACATCAATGCCGCTGAGGTAGTTGTACTGTTTGGCGCTGGGATCCATCGGCACCCAGGCGTCAATGGGGTTGTTGGCCGATACGGGCCTTGCGCCCCGGCCTGGGGTGTAGGGCACGGCTGCTTCCACCCACACGTGTTCCATGCGCAGCTTGGTTACTTTGCCGCCGCTGGTGATGCCGATGATGGGGATGCCGCCCGCTGAGGCAAAGTCCCACGCGGCGTTGATGTCGGTGAAGTTGCCGGCCATGTTCAAAAATTGCTCGGCGGGCACGTCCACGGTGCCGTAGGCGTAGCGGGCTGGAATGTTGGCTGCTCTTAACAGGGCGACGGTCAATGTGGCGATGTCCATGGCGTTGCCGCGCTTGACGTCCAGCGTCATGTCCGCCGTTTGCTGGCCGCCCCAGGTGGGCTGCCATTCGACGTTGTTGCGCACCCACTCGTAGATTTGCACCGGGTTGCTGTTCAGCTCTTGCGTCTTGGCTTTGATGTCGGCGGTGATTTCGGCTTCGCCAGCGGAAGCCAGGTATTGCGGGTTGCTGAAGTCGGGCAGCGCTTTCAGGACGGCTGCGCCTTTTTGCTGCGGGGCTGTTTTGGGGACAAGGGCGCTTTTTGGTTCGGCCTCGAAGTCGTGGGGGATGTTGTGGCGGTTGGGCTTGAGGGTCGAAAACGGCATTTGCGCCAGGTTTTCTGGCTTTTTGAGGGGGGCCACTTCTTGCAGCCATTGGGTCAGATCGGCGCCGTCGCCGGGGGCGGACTTGAATACCAGCCCTTGGGGCGCCAGCGCTTGCAGCTTGGCGCGGAAGGTGTGGCTGCGGGTGTCGAATTGCTGTTGGAGGTTGTCCAGGCGGGCGGCGTCGCGGGGTGTGGCTTGGCGCTCGGCATCGATGCTGGCGTGGATTGTTTCGGTCAGCGCGTCGAATCTTTCCAGAGTGGCTTGCACATTGAATTGCTTGCGCATCACGGAACCCGCGGGCGACATCAGGGTGGCGCGCACGTTGTCGATCAGCTCGGCCAATTGCCGGTCGGCGCTGGTTTGCGCACTCTTCCAGACGACGGCTTGAGCGGCGGCCTTGCGCCGCTGTTGCTGGGCGGCCTGCACCAGCGGCGTGAGGCTGGTGTTGAGCATGGCGGCGATGACGAGGACGGATACAGCGCGCAAAAAGCGCCGGCCCATGCCGATGAACGATGGCCGGTCGATGCCACCGTGGGTGAGGGGCTGGCTGGCGGCGCGGGTGGTGTGGGGAGCGGCGTGCATCATGGATCCTCACCGGGTGATTTGGGTGTTTGGGGCGTTGGCGGCGCGGGTTGCCGGGCGGCGGCGCGAGCCGAGCGCGGCCAGCGCCATGAGCAAGCCCATGAGCGCCAGCGCGGGCGCGCCCAGGGCGGGAATGGGTTCAGGCGCAGTGGTCGCACTGGCGGCCACGATCTGAAAACTGTCCTGCGCCAGGGTGACTTCGGTATGGCTGTCGATTTGCGCGGCAAGCACGGCGAAGTACGTTGCGCCGGCTTGGCCCTGGGTGATCCAGGTGGTGTCGAACGGCACGCTGGCGCCCGTTGCCACGGTGGAGGTCTGGGTGAATTGGGCGGCCACACGGCCAAGATCGGGGTCGATCAGGTAAAGCGTGAGCGGCAGGTTCGCTAGATCGGCATTGCCTCGATTGGTCGCGGCGGCAGCAAGGGCTAGTGTTTCGCCCGGGTGCACCGCTTTGGGCGTCGCCGCGACCGTTCCGGTCAGGCCGAAGCCGGTGCCACGGGTCGAGCCAACTTGGTAGGTGGTTTCGGCACGGCTGACCACGCGCTGCTGCACGTCAAGCAAATCCTGCTTGACGGTGTATATGCCTGCGGGTGCGTTGAGCAGCGGCTGCTGCACCGAGAAATCGAGCTGCCCACCCGGCAGCAGTTGCGCAATCGGGTAGCCGTGCGTGAATTGCACGGCGGCGCCGGCATCGACCACCTGCACCGCAAGCGTGAGGTTGTTGAGGATGAGATTGCTCGACTGGCTCAAGGCGCGCGAGCTGATGGTGACGCGATCGCTGGGGTTGTAGGTGTAGCGATCGGTGGCGACGGTGGATGTGGCCGGGGCGGATGCGTTGCCGGGCAATATGTTGAAGGTGGTGCGGGCTTCGGCGAGCAGGCTGCCGTCATCGCTGCGGTAGAGCAGGCCGTGCAGCACATAGGCGCCCGCTA
The DNA here is from genome assembly GCA_031253955.1 of Burkholderiaceae bacterium. Lineage (GTDB taxonomy): Bacteria > Pseudomonadota > Gammaproteobacteria > Burkholderiales > Burkholderiaceae_C > Ottowia. Next base: position 64,090 of record JAIRVJ010000010.1, read on the forward strand.
AAGTGGTGCCGGTGTTCCAGGCTTGGGCGCTACTGGCCGTGGCGCCCGCGTTCACCACGCCCACCGTTTGCGCGCCAAAGTCGGTCACGAGGTTGCCATCGGCATCTTCGATGCGCAGATCGACGCTCAAATCCACGGCAAAGCTGCCGTGGTTGGTAGCGGTTGCGGCAAGTTGCGCGAGGCTGCTGGGGCCGTATTCCGCGGCGTCGGTGGCCACGCCCAGAATGGCCAGCCAATTGCTAGCCGCGTAGGGGATGGAGGCGACGTTGTTGCTCTTGTCGCACTCCCGGAATGCGCTGGCCTCATCCACCACGGCATAAATATCATTGGTTCCACCGAGGGGAGCGACTCCCGTCAGTTGCACATCTTGCCAGGTGGAAGGCACCAACGAGGCAAGAGGCACGCTGCCCATCAAAGCGCCGCCCTGTCCGGGGTCGCCATCGTAGAACGCCACCGTGGTCGCGCCCGAAGCGATTGCGCCGGCATTGCCGATACGGGCACTTAACGTCAGCGCCTGGCCTGCGCCATGGTCAATCACTTGCAAGCGGCCCACTGTCAGATCGGCAAGCTCGAACGCATCCGTCTTGGCATTGAGCCGGTAGGTGTTATGCGTCAGCCACGAGGGCGCTTCGTGCAGAGGAATCGAGCCGTCGTCGTTGACGTTGTCAATGTGATAAGAAAGCTGGTTCCATATCTGGCGCGTGCCTGGCCAGTTGTCGTTTTGGTCGGTGAAGGCGCGAATACCGGTGGTGGCCCCTGCGTACCGTCCACCCCAGTAGTTGGATACGACCAGCAGGGAAGCTTGCCCGGAAGCGTCGATGTCGGCCAATACCGGCAGTTCGTAAGCTGTTCCCGACGAGTTCTGGATCTGCCAGAGAACCGCGCCGGTGACGCCGTCATAGATGCGCAGATACGCTTGGTCGCCATACGCGACTTCCTTGCGTCCGTCATTGAAGAAATCGAACACCGTGGACGAGGTGCATTGAGAAGTTTCATCATGGGTTGTGCCTACCCAGCGTATTGACCCATCGTGATTGAATACGGTGTATCTGCTAGAACCGGCGACGCCTATCTCTGGGATGCCATCGCCATCGAGATCCGCCACAACCGGTGCGCCGCCAATGCCGCCACCGGGCAGTGCAACAGGCCCCCAAATCAACTGGCCCGTGTGATCGAGCAGAGAAACCTTGCCATGGCTCACCACCACGATTTCCGGGTAGGGATCGTCCAGATTGAAGCGACCAATCGCATCAACGCCGTCGCCCACCGTACTGTTTTGCCATAGCAGGTGTCCGTCGGCAGAAAACGCCGAGGCGCCAAACAGCACCGCCATGTGGCCGTCATTGTCAAGATCGACGGCGATACCGCCGGAACCGGTTGGATGACTGCCGCCGACATATCCATTGCTGGTTTGCCACAACAAGGTTCCGGAGCCGCTGATGACCCGTCCGGCGGCAATGATGACCGGGTGGCCATTGCCGTGGAGATCGACGATTACCGGCCCGCCGAAATCGACAGTTCCGGGTACAGAATAAGAAAGCGTCCACATTGGCGTGCCATCGTGCGCGAACGCGATCAGACCACCCCTAAACTTCGGGGCGACGATTTCGACGTTGCCATCGCCATTGATATCACCCACCGCGAGATTCCCAAAACCCGTCAAACGGTAGAGCGGATCGGTTACTGCAACGACATCCGAACCATCCTTGCCGCTGATGATGCGCAGAATGCCGTCGTCATAATCGCTGCCGCCCTCCCAATATGCAACAAAAATCACGTCGGGTATATCATTCTGATCGATTTTGCCGTCGCCGTTGGTGTCGTGAGTGCGCGCCACTGCAGGCGCCATCATCACCTGGTTGTACTGCGGCAGAACCGGACTGTCAGACCACGCCCATTTCAATCTGGCCGCGAAGGCCGATCCCGGATGCGGCGTGAGGCCGCACATGGCCGCAGAGCTGTTCACATTGTTAGCTTCATCGAGTTCGATGATTTCGTGGTTGCTGTCCACGGCTACCGATACGGGCGCATCGCGGAACGGCATGGTTGCGCTTACCGTAAGCGATACCGGCAGCGATTGGCCGGTGGCAAGGGGTTGCGTAACGCGCGTCGTGCCGAGCGCCAGATCGGTGCCACTGTCAAATTTCCCGTCGTTGTCAACGTCGTAAAACGCAAGGACATTGAACGCGCCGCTGGTGGGCGCGGCACCGATGTTGCTGATCGTGGCCTGCACCGTTCCGGTCAATTGGAATGTCTGCGGATCGCGCGTTGTGCCCGACTTCGCATCGACGCTGACGACCTTGAGATCGGGCAGCAAGATATTCGCATCCGTGGAGCGCAGCCGCACTTGCCCGATGTCGATGGTCTGCAAGGGGAGCGTCCATGCGGTGAGCTGCACGGCCACATAGTCTGTCTTGGTGAAATCGAGCGTAACCTGCGCTTGTGTCAGTCCAGTGATGACAAAGCGCCCGTTGGCATCGGTGCTGACCGTCTGCGTTGCGCCGCCGGGCGTCGTTACGTCGATGCTGACATCGGCCAGCGCAAGATTGGTTGAGGCATCGACGACTGTGCCCGTGATGCCGCTGGTGTTGGCGCCGTCTGGCGAGGCGCCGCCTGGATACAGCGCCGGCGAAAACGTGACCGTGGTTCCGCCCTGGAACTGCGCCCCGGCAGCGACGCTGTCGTAACCGGCTGCCGAAACGCTGATTTGCGCCGCACCCAACGCAAGGCCGGTGATGCGATACGACCCGTCAGCCGCCGTTTGCGTACTCGCCAGCGTGGCGCCTGTTACGGCAATCGTCACCCCAGGGATCGGTTGGCGTGTGTTGGCATCGGTCACGATGCCGCTGAGGGTCGCCGTCGTGTTCGCGCCGCCCCCGCTGCCCGCCAGTTGCGGCGAAAACAGCAAGATACCGCCCGCCGGCACCGAGCCGGCGCCCGTGACCGTCTGATAACCCGGCGCCGCTGCGGAGACTGTGACTGCGCCCGAGGGAACGTTGGCGATTTCGTAGCTGCCGTCGCTGCCTGTGGTCACGCTGGAGGTATTGGCCGTGACGGTGGCGCCCGCGATCGGCGCGCCCGTGCCGGCGCTGGAAACAACCCCTTTCACGGTGCCGGTCGTGGCGCCGGCGGATATGGGCAGCAGGGCGATGGTTCCAATATTCAACGTCTGCCCGGCGGCGGCCGCGATGGCGCCGGTGACCGTGCCGAAGCCTGTCTGGCTCACGCTCAG
>JAIRVJ010000099.1 GCA_031253955.1 Burkholderiaceae bacterium
GCCGCCGCCGCGCGCGCCACCGGCTGCGCCGACCTGGACAATCCATCGCTGAAGGTGATTGCCGACCACATCCGCGCCACCGCGTTTTTGGTCAGCGACGGCGTGATTCCCGATAACGAAGGGCGCGGCTTCGTGCAGCGGCGCATCATCCGCCGCGCTATCCGGCACGGCTACAAGCTGGGGCAGAAAACGCCGTTCTTTTACAAGCTGGTGCCCACGCTGGTGGAGCAGATGGGCGCGGCCTACCGGCGCTTGCAGGAGCAGGCCGCGCGGGTGCAAGAGGTGCTCAAGGCCGAGGAAGAACGCTTTTTCGAGACGCTTGAAAACGGCATGCAAATTCTCGACGGCGCGTTGGCCGGGGACAAGAAAACGCTGCCGGGCGAGGTGGCTTTCCGCCTGCACGACACCTACGGCTTCCCGCTCGACCTCACGCAAGACGTATGCCGCGAGCGCGGCGTGGCGGTGGACGAGGCCGGGTTCACCGCCGCCATGGACAAGCAAAAAAACCAGGCCCGCGCCGCGGGCAAATTCAAGATGGAACGCGCCGTGGAATACACCGGCGCGGGCAACATCTTTACTGGCTACGAGCGTTTGCAGCAGCAGGCCCGCGTGCTCGCGCTCTACCGCGAAGGCGCGGCGGTGCAGGAACTGCGCGCGGGGCAGGCCGGGATCGTCGTACTCGACGCCACGCCCTTCTATGCCGAAAGCGGCGGCCAAGTGGGCGATGCGGGTACGATTGCCGCCGAGGGCGTGGCTTTTGGCGTGCAAGACACGCAAAAAATCAAGGCCGACGTATTCGGTCACCACGGCATGATGCAGCAAGGCGCGCTGCGCGTGGGCGATGCGGTGCGGGCGCAAGTCGATGCGGCGCGGCGCGCGGCCACCATGCGCAACCACAGCGCCACGCACCTCATGCACAAGGCGCTGCGCGATGTGCTGGGCGCGCACGTGCAGCAAAAAGGCTCGCTCGTCGATGCCGAGAAAACGCGCTTCGACTTCGCGCACAACGCGCCCGTCACGCCCGTGCAAATCCTTGAGATTGAGCGCCGCGTCAACGCCGAAATTCTCGCCAACGCCGCCACGCAAGCGCGCGTGATGGATATCGACAGCGCGCAAAAAACCGGCGCCATGATGCTCTTTGGCGAAAAGTATGACGCTACCGTGCGCGTGCTCGACATCGGCGCTAGCCGCGAGCTATGCGGCGGCACGCATGTGGCGCGCACCGGCGACATCGGCCTGTTCAAAATCGTCGGCGAATCGGGCGTGGCCGCCGGCGTGCGCCGCGTCGAAGCCGTCACCGGCGCAAACGCGCTGGCCTGGCTGCAAGAACTGGAAGCCGCGCTGCACGGCGTGGCCGCCACGCTGAAAGTGCCCGTGCCGCAAGCGCAGGCGCGGCTGGCGCAAACACTCGAACAGATGAGGGCGCTGGAAAAAGAAATCGCCCAACTCAAAGGCAAACTCGCCTCATCCCAGGGCGACGAACTGGCCGTACAAGCGGTGGCCGTAGGCAATATCAAAGTGCTGGCCGCGCGGTTCGAAGGCGCGGACGCCAAAACGCTGCGCGAAACGCTGGACAAACTCAAGGACAAACTCAAAACCGCCGCCATCGTCCTGGCCGCCGTCGAAGGCGGCAAAGTGCAACTGGCCGCCGGCGTCACCGCCGACGTGATGAACAAGATCAAAGCCGGTGAACTGGTCAACTTCGTTGCTAGCCAAGTCGGCGGCAAAGGCGGCGGCAAACCCGATATGGCAATGGCCGGCGGAACCAACGCGGCGGCGCTGCCCAAGGCGCTGGAAAGCGTGCGGGCATGGGTGGAGCAGCGGGTGTGAAGAATTTGACGCTGCTCTCGCTGCTTTTGCTATCACTAAAATAGCTTCTAATCAAGACATCACATGGGTAAAACCCATATTTTTTATACAATCTTTGGGAATGACATACTTGACTTCCCTGCATTTGTTTTTCCGTCATTTCCGCGAAGGCGGGAATCCATGAGCGTCACCTCTTGTAGCAGCCCATGAGCCGAAACCAACCTCAATGGATTCCCTCTCATTCCCGCGCAGGCGGGAACTTCGCGGGAATGACGATGGAAAAGTCAAGTACGTAGTTCCCTAATCTTTAGTTCCCATGGACGTAAAAATAACCATCTTGGCCGTGCAAGCCTTTGCCGACTATGGCAAGGGCAGAGGGCATCCTGCGCAGCCCAATCTGGCCGATTGTTTCTCTTACGCTTGCGCCAAGGCGCTGGGTCTTCCCCTGCTTTGCAAGGAAACAGCTTCGCTCACACCGATCTGGGGTGAGCGTGCGGAATTGGGAAAATCCAGTCAGTCAGGCCGCTTATGAATATCTTCACAATACTCCCATTGATATCGCTCTTCGGCGGCGGCCTGATATCGGTGCTCGTGGCCGGTTACGCCGCGGTTGTGAAGGACCGGCACGGCGTTCTTTCGCTCCGCTCTTTCGCGGCGCTTTCACTGCTGGTCTTTGGTGTCGGTCTGTTTTACTTCGGTGTTTTCGTTTTCGCTGGCGGCCCGGATGGTAACCCTCTTTCCCTTAAGTTGTTCGGCATGGGCGTTCTTGTTATGGCTGCCGTGTTTGCTGCCATTCTGTTTGCGCTGCGCTTACTCTTGGTGCCGATGAAGTGGGCCGCTATCTTTCTGGTTCCCACAGTTCTCACCGTAGCTATTAAAGTAATTGACGATGCTTTCTACGCAGCCAACTCCAACTTGTACCGTAAGGGCGTTTGGGGCATAGTTGAATCCCTCTTTTCTGGAGCAGTCACCTTCGGTCCCCTGTTGTGCCTGGTGGTTATCATCATCATCTGGGCGCGCCGTGAATTGAAAGAGTCGTGAGGGCCAAAGGTCAGAGGTGAGCAAAGCGACCCTCAACGCCGTGCGATCCGAAACGTTGGGATTCGCGCGCAGCTTGCCCCAACCCGTGGCCCTGAATGTGGTTAGGTAAAAGGTCAAAGAGCCATGAATATACGAGCAGCGATGGCATTTGTGGTTTTGCTTCTGACGGCGTCTGCCGTTTGGGCGGCAGGGAACATGGGCACAGAGGAAGATAACAGGGTTTTAGCCCTCGTTGTGAAGCAATCATACAAGGACGGCGGATACACGGTTGTCAATCCAGAGACTGGGTTGTCTCATTTTTTCTATCACGATGCCGATGCCGATGAAATCCGGCGGAGCAAACAGTACATTGCAAAGAATCTTCAAACCAACGGTATCGTCGTGACCGAATTGGTCGATCGTTTGTTTGAGCGCAACAAGAAGCCGGTCCGGTTGACTCTCAAGTCATCCCCGCAGGATGGTTACGTCATGAATTTCGATAGCGAGTACGCAAAGTACTTCAAGGATAATGGCGGCGGATGGGAGAAGTGGTACAAGGAAAATCCCAAGGCACACGGCCGCACCACGGTGTCATTGCCTGTTTATGACCAGAAAACCGGGCTGCTTCTGGTTTATATGGGAACCCAATGGCATTGGCTTGCCGGAGAGGGTTGGGTCATTCTGTATAAATACGAAAAAGGAAAGCTCAAAGAAATCAATAAAGTGATGATGTGGATTTCCTAGCCCAGTTCATAGGTTGTGGTAAGCGAAGCGAACCGCAACGCAACGCAACGTTGGCAAGGCGGTCACGTTTGCGGCGATCCACCCGATCATGGGCCGATCAGGAAAATTTTTCCCGGCTGGCCGCAATGACCAAAGACAATTCCTGAAAAGACAAGGAGATTTCTCATGCAATTGCGCACCTTGGGCCGTTCCGGCCTGCAAGTTTCGCAGCTGTGTTTTGGCGGCAACGTGTTCGGCTGGACGGTGGATGAGGCAACCTCGTTTCGCCTGCTTGATGCCTGGCTGGACGCGGGGTTCAACTTCATCGACACCGCCGACGTGTATTCGGCCTGGGCACCGGGGCACGCGGGGGGTGAGTCGGAAACGATCATCGGCAAATGGCTGCGCGCCAGCGGCAAGCGCCAGCGCGTGGTGCTGGCCACCAAGGTAGGCAAGCCGATGGGCGCGGGCAAGCAGGGGTTGTCACCGGCCTACATCCGGCGGGCGGTGGAAGCTTCGCTGCGCCGGCTGCAAACCGACCACATCGACCTGTACCAGTCGCATGACGACGACGCGGGCACGCCGCTGCAAGACACGCTGGGCGCCTTCGCCGAGCTGATCGCGGCGGGCAAGGTGCGCGCCATCGGCGCATCCAATTACAGCGCGCCGCGGTTAGCGCAGGCGCTGGAGGTGGCGCAACGCCTGAAGCTGCCGCGCTACGAAAGCCTGCAACCGCTATACAACCTGGTCGACCGCAAGGTCTATGAGCAGGCGCTGGAGCCGCTGTGCGCGCAACACGGGCTGGGCGTGATCAACTATTACGCGCTGGCTGCTGGTTTTTTGACCGGCAAATACCGCACGGCTGCCGATGTGGGCAAGAGCGCGCGTGGCGCTCAAACCACCTCGCGTTACCTGAACCCGCGCGGCTTGCGCATTCTGGCGGCGCTCGATCAGGCCACTACCCAATACGGCGCAACGCCGGGGCAGATCGCGCTGGCGTGGCAAATGGCGCGCCCCTCCGTCACCGCGCCGATTGCCAGCGCCACCTCGCTGCAACAGCTTGGCGAGCTGGCGGCAGCGGTGCGGCTGAGGTTGAATGCGGAAACTATTGCGGGGCTGGACGCGGCGAGTGCGGAGTAGGGGGGGAGTTGTAGGGGCGAAAATTTTTTCGCCCCTACAGGATGACGCATCACGCGCTTACCCCGCAACCCGCTCGAACATCAGATCCCACACTTGGTGCCCCAGGCGCAGGCCGCGTTGCTCGAACTTGGTCTGGGGGCGCCAGGCGGGGCGGGGGGCGTAGCCGGGGGCGGTGTTGCGCAGCAGTGGTTCGTCTGAAAGCACTTGCAGCATTTGCTCGGCGTAGGGTTGCCAGTCGGTGGCGCAGTGGACGTAGCCGCCGGGGGCCAGGCGTTCGGTTAGCAGGCGCGCGAAGGGCGGCTGGATCAGGCGGCGCTTGTGGTGGCGTTTTTTGTGCCAGGGGTCGGGAAAGAACACATGCACGCCATGCAGCGTGCCGGGGGCGATCATGTGCGCGAGCACCTGCGCCGCGTCGTGGTGCAGGATGCGGATGTTTTCCAGCGCGTGGATGCGCATTAGCTTGAGCAGCGCGCCCACGCCGGGGGCGTGCACTTCGCAGCCGATGAACAGGGTTTGCGGTTGCAAGGCGGCGATGTGGGCGGTGGCGCTGCCCATGCCGAAGCCGATTTCCAGCACGGTCTGGGAAAAATTCTGGCCGTTTGCTTGGGCCTTGGTCAGGATGGCGGAGACCAGATCGGCGGCACCCGGGTCGTAGGGCAGCACGTAGCGCGGCCCCAGGTCGGTCAGCGCGCGGGCCTGGCCCGCAGTCATGCGCCCGGCGCGGGTGACGAAGCTGCGCACGCCGCGCGGCTGCGGCGGCTGCGTTTCGTTCATATCTGCTCCTTCCCCCGCGTGCGGGGGAAGAGCCTGCCCCCGCGAAGGCGGGGGTTGGGATGGAGGTCAGCAGCGCACGATGAAGAACCTTGCGCATGTGCAGGCGTTGCGCGCCCCCCACCCCAACCCTCCCCCGCAAGCGGAGGAGGGAGAAAGACCGGGTTCATGGGCGCGTGGCCCCCGGTTGCGGCGCAGCCGCAGCGTTTTGGAGCGATAAGTGGCTACGTCCTTTGCTGGAACTCGGCACGGCGCTATCGAATTTGGAGTATTTGCGCAGCAGGCCGATTAGCTTGGCATATACCTTGGGGTTGGCGGCCAGGCATTCGCCGGTGTGCAGATAGTCGGCTTCGCCGGCCAGGTTGCCGACCAGCCCGCCCGCTTCGGTGATGAGCAGCGCGCCGGCGGCCACGTCCCAGGGTTTGAGGCCGGTTTCAAAAAAGCCGTCGGAAAAACCGGCGGCCACGTAGGCCAAATCAAGCGCCGCGGCGCCCGGGCGGCGCAGGCCGGCGGTGCGCTGCATGACCTCGCTCATCATGCGCAGGTAGCCCTCGAAGTCGTCGCCCTGGCGGTAGGGAAAGCCGGTGGCGATCAGGCAGTCTTGCAGTTGCACGCGCTTGGAAACGCGGATGCGCCGGTCGTTCAGATAAGCGCCGCGCCCGCGCGTGGCGGTGAACAGGTCGTTGCGCGTGGGGTCGTACACCACGGCTTGTTCGATGCGATCTTTGACGGCCAGCGCAATGCTCACGCAATAGACCGGAAAGCCGTGAATGAAGTTGGTGGTGCCGTCCAGCGGGTCGATGATCCAGACCTGCTCGGCATCCGGGTTGCCGTGCGCGCGGCCCGATTCTTCGGCCAGGATGCCATGCTGCGGGTAGGCCGTCAGCAGGGTTTCAATGATGGCGGCTTCGCTGGCCTGGTCGATCTCGGTCACGAAATCGTTGACTTGCTTTTGCGAAATGCGCACCGCCTCCACGTCGAGCGCGGCGCGGTTGATGATGGCGCCGGCGGCGCGCGCGGCCCGGATGGCCACGTTGAGCATGGGATGCAGGGAGGTCGGCGACATGAGAGGTGATAACAGCTTGCGCGCCGCGCGGCGGCGATGCGGGGGGCGCATTGTCCCATGCGCCGGTCGCGGGTCGCTGAGCAACTATTGGAACAGAAAGAAAAGAAGGCTACAACTTGAATAGCTGTATACCAAGATATAATATATGTTTTATATATAAAATATTCTAAAATACAGTATATATATTGACAATATGCTACTGATTCAGGAATTGATCTGCCCCAGCAACAGGGCGATTGCATCTAAATTTTTTAAAAAACACCAAGTTGGCGATGAAGCACGGAGGTAGGGGCGAAAAATTTTTCGCCCCTACGAAGGCGCGGGTGTCATCTGCTGCGTCGAAATCCAACGGGTTGATTTGAATGGAATTCAGATGCGCCTGATTGGCCACATACCTCAGATGGAATGAAGGTAGTTGTACGGCTTTTCCTTCGTCATTCCCGCGCAGGCGGGAACTGCGCGGGAATGACGAACCTGAGGTATGTGGTTAATCAGGATGAAACAGTCTAAAGCTCAGACTGCACATGGGCAATAAGCTACTAATTCAGGAGTTCATCGGCCCCAACAGTCGATCACGCTCAAGCCGCCGGTAACGTTGCGCACGCCGGCTTGGTTCAAGGTGAAGTCGCCGCACTTGTCGGTAGCGTTGCCGCCTGGATTCAGGCGCTGGGCGGTAAGCTTGTAAGTGGCTCCGTCGGCGCTATTGAGCAGCACCTTGTAGCGGTTGCCTTCCACCGCGTCCAACCCTCTCGGCGTCAGCACGGCGGCGGCGTTGCCGGTGGGATATCCGCCTTAGGCGGTTGCCGTGCGCTCCATCCATTGCGCGGTTTTCAGCAGCGCCGACTTGGCGTGGGCGCGGTGAGCGCGCTGTATGTAGGCGGCGTAACTGGGCATTGCAATGGCCGAGAGAATGGCGATCACGGCCACCACGAGCATCAGTTCGATCAGCGTGAAACCGCGCGTGGTTTTCGCTGGTGTGCTCATTTGCGTCACCTTCCGTGGTTACCGGCTCAAACGCCACCCGGCGCGCCGGCCCGCGGTGTTGGACGGAATGTGCTGGAGCGAGGCGTTTCCGGACGCTCCCGTCAGGCTGTCGGAACCGTTGCGGATGAACTTGGTCATCCCGTTGATGCGGAAGCGGTTGCCTTTGTTTTTATCCTCCGGGTCGCTGTTCCCGGTGTTGTCGAAGGTAGAGACATGATCCCCGGCACAGGTTCCGTGGCCGGATCATGCGGGCGCGGCGGCGGACGCGGTCAGCGCAGCGCCCACACTAGAGTGGTTTTGGTTTAGTTGATGACACTTTTTCTTTCAGGGGACAGAGGGAAGAAAGCCGCCGGTTGTAGGGGCGAAAAATCTTTCGCCCCTATCGCAGCAAAAGAGCGTGGCGCCTTGAATGAGGCGCTGCCGGGCGAAAAATTTTTCGCCCCTACAAGGCAGCGCTTGCCACCCATAGAGGTGTCAGCATTCGAGCCAAAACCGCTTCAATCTGTCAACCAGGTTTTCTTCTTGCGCGGGCAGCACGCGCCGGTTGGGCATGGCGCGCAGCCAGGTAAGTTGGCGTTTGCAAAGTTGGCGGGTGGCGGCGATGGCGCGCGCGCGCAATTCATCGGGCGGCCAGCCCTCCTGGAGCGCCTGCCAGGCTTGCCGGTAGCCCACGCAGCGGATGGAAGGCAGTGCGGGCGAGAGGTCGCCGCGTGCGCGCAGGGCGGCTACCTCGTCAAGAAATCCTTGCTCCAGCATGGCATCGAAGCGCCGGGCGATGCGCTCGTGCAGCCAGGCGCGCTCTTGCGGTTCGATGGAAAAAACGGGGATGGGCGGCGGCTCGGCGGCTTCTTTTTTCAGCGCGTGCAGGCGTGAGAGGGGCGTGCCGGTGAGATGCCAGATTTCCAGCGCGCGCTGGATGCGCTGGCTGTCCAAGGGGGCCAGCCGGGCGGCGGTGGTCGGGTCCACGCGGGCCAGTTCGGCGTGCAGGGCCGGCCAACCGCGCTCGGCGGCCTGCTGTTCCAGTTGCTGGCGTAAGGCAGGGTCGGCGGCGGGCAGATCGTCCAGCCCGTGCAGCAGCGCCTTGATGTAGAGCATGGTGCCGCCAACCAGCAGCGGCAGGCGCCCGCGCGCGCGGATCTCCTGCATCAGCCGGTTCGCATCGCGCACGAACTCGGCGGCGCTGTAGCTTTCGCTGGGGTCGCGGATGTCGATCAGGTGGTGCGGCACGGCGGCGCGCTCGGCCAGCGTGGGCTTGGCCGTGCCCACGTCCATGCCCCGGTACACCAGCGCCGAATCGGCGCTGATGATTTCCACCGGCACCCGCCCGGCCAGCGCCAGCGCCACGGCGCTTTTACCGCTGGCGGTGGGGCCGGTGAGGCAGAGGGCTTGCATGTTTGGCATTTGGCGTGCGAGGCGTTGTTTCTGATACTGGTTTGTTTTCAACCGTTTCTCTCGTCATTCCCGCGCGGGCGCATAGGCGTTAAATTAAGGATAAATTGCTGGCGTTTTGCTCCTTCCCCCGCGTGCGGGGGAAGGCTGGGATGGGGGTAGCGGCCCATCGCAAACGCAGTGCTCTTTTCAGCGCCGTGCGCCTCCACCCCAACCCTCCCCCGCACGCGGGGGAGGGGGAAAACCGCGTCAACGTCAATCACTTACCCCAAGTTAGCGCCTATGCGCCTTTCCAGGAATGGCGAAGCTCATTTTCCGCGCAAAAACAACCCATCCAGCTCGCGCAGCGTGAGTTGGCGCCACGTAGGGCGGCCGTGGTTGCATTGGTCGCTGCGTTCGGTGGTTTCCATCTGGCGCAGCAGGGCGTTCATTTCGGGCAGGGTCAGATGCCGGTGGGCGCGCACGGAATGGTGGCAGGCCATGCTGGCCAGCAGCTCGTGCCGGGCGCGCTGCACCACGGTGGCGGCTTCGTGCCGGGCCAGCTCGGCCAGCACGCCGCGCGCCAGCGCCACAGCGTCGCCCGCGATGAGCGCGGTGGGCACGGCGCGCACGGCCAGCGTTTTGGGCGAAAACGCCGCGACGGACAGGCCCAGCGCGTGCAGCGCGCCGGCATATTCCTCGCAGGCGGCGACTTCGTGCGGGGTGGCGGCGAAGGTGGCGGGGATCAGCAGCGGCTGGCTTTCAATGCGGCGGCCTTCCAGTTGTTTTTTCAACTGCTCGTAAACGATGCGCTCGTGCGCCGCGTGCATGTCCACCAGCACAAGTCCGGCGCGGTTTTCGGCCAGGATGTAGATGCCGTGCAGTTGCGCGATGGCGCGGCCCAGAGGCCATTCGTGGGAGGCGGCTGCCTCTTGCGCAGGCGAAAGGAGGCTGTTTTGTTCTCCCTCTCCCGCTTGCGGGAGAGGGTTGGGGAGAGGGCTGGCGGCGCTGGCTGGAGTCACAACGTTTGTGTTGCGCACCCCCTCTCCCTGACCCTCTCCCCCAAGGGGGAGAGGAGAATTCGAGACGGGGGTGGGAGGGGAAACCGATTGGGGCGGTGCCCACAGCGCCCACATCTGGGCCTGCGCCTGGCGTGGCGTGGCGTGGGCAGCAGGCTCGCGCGCTACCAAATGCAAAGCGCTATACCCAGACCCGGTATGGGCTGACGCGCTAAAAGCCTCTGAACTTTGACGTACCAGCGCAGCAGCCCCCGCACCGGCTTGCGCCGCGCGCGGGGCGGCCAGCGCATTGTGAATGGCCTGGCGCACGGCCTGATGCACCTGCTGCCCATCACGAAAACGCACCTCGATCTTGGTGGGGTGCACGTTCACGTCCACCCGCGCCGGCTCCAGGCTCAGGTGCAGCACCCACACGGGCTGGCGCTGGCCGTGCAGCACGTCCTCATAGGCGGTGCGCGCGGCGTGGGTAATGGTTTTGTCGCGCACGTAGCGGCCATTGACGTAGGCAAACTGCTGGTCGGCGCGGGCGCGGGCGGCTTGCGGCAAACCGCAGCGGCCAGTGATGCGAATGCCGTGGCCTTCGTAAATGACGGGCAGGGTTTGCGCGGCGCAGTCCTGGCCCAGCACGTCGGCGATGCGGCGCTCCAGATCGGCGCCCGGCGCGGCGCGCCATGGCTCGATCAGCTTGCCCTCGTGCCACAGGGCAAACCCCACGTCAGGGCGCGCCAGCGCGTGGCGGCGCACCGCCTCGATGCAATGGGCCAGCTCGGTCGCGTCGGACTTGAGAAACTTGCGCCGCGCCGGTACGCTGAAAAAAAGTTCCCGCACATCCACCGTGGTGCCCTGGACGCGCGCGGCGGGCCGGATTTCGCCGGTGCGCCCGTCCAGCCAAAGGGCATGGTCTTGATCGGCGGCGCGGGTGAGGATGGCCACTTCGGCAATCGACGCAATGGCTGCCAGCGCCTCGCCGCGAAAGCCCATCGTCGCCACCGATTCCAGCGTCGCCAGGCTGTCGATCTTGCTGGTGGCGTGGCGCTTGAGCGCCAGCGGCAAGTCGGCGGGCGCGATGCCGCTGCCGTCGTCCTCCACCGCAATCAGCCGCACGCCGCCAGCGGCCAGCCGCACGGTAATTTGCGCGGCCCCGGCGTCCAATGCGTTGTCCACCAGCTCGCGCACCACCGAAGCCGGACGCTCCACCACCTCGCCAGCGGCGATCTGGCTAATCAGCTCGCTAGGCAATTCGCGGATCGGGCGGCGCGGGGGGGTGGGCATGGGGAAATTCTAGAGCGTGAGGCCCGCATGTTGCGTTCCCGCAGCCTGGATTTGGGCGTCGGCAGACGGTCAAGTGTTGTTCTTGCGGCGATGATCCACTTTGCCCCATAAAATTCCGCACAAAGCTTGATTTACATCAAGTAAATGCCAATTGTCAACTTTTGGTGGCATTTATACACTCCACCAATCTACCAAATTCTCAATTTCAACTCAGTTTCAAGTTTGTGCGCCACATTGGCCATGAACGTACTGTGTTGAAGAGCATGTGGCAAGGGGATATCTCATGCATCGGAGCACAAGGCGCGCCAGCCTGAAGGCAGTTGCGGGTATTTGCATACTTATGCTGGGCTGGCTGCTATTGGCCGGGCAGGCGTTGGCTCAAGGCACGGATCCAGCCATTCAAAAAGGTCTGGCTTGGCTTCAGGGGCAGATTGGCAGCAACGGCCAACTAGCCTCGGAAGCCATTTCCCCCGCGCTGCCCATACAGGTGCGCTCCGAAACGGCCACGACCCTCAAGGCGCTGTCGGCCACAGTGCCCGCCGCCCTGTACGCCGCCATTGACGGCATCACCCCCGACACCACCGAATACCTGGCGCGCAAGGCGCTGGCCAAACAACTCGCGGGCAGCCCCAATGCGCCGGCGCTGAATGCACTGGTACAGATGCAAAACGCCGATGGCGGCTTTGGCGCTACCGCTGGCTTGCAGA
>JAIRVJ010000007.1 GCA_031253955.1 Burkholderiaceae bacterium
CTGCGGGCACAGCTCCATGCCCACCGCGCGCACCGTGGCGTACAGCGCGGCGTCTTCGCCCGGCTCGCCGCAGGCGGCCATCCAGTTGGCGCTGAGTTTGACGCGCTCCAGGCTGATCGGCGCGGCCAGCAGATTGGTGATGGCCTCGGCCACCGCCATGCGGCCCGATGCGGGCGCATCCAGCGCCGCCAGCGGCGCGCGCTCGCCCATGCTCATGGCCTCGCCCGCAAAGCCCGCGTAGTCGGCCAGCAGCACCGCGCAGTCGGCCACCGGGATTTGCCACGGCCCGACCATCTGGTCGCGGTGCGTGAGGCCGCCGACGGTGCGGTCGCCGATAGTGATGAGAAAACGCTTGCTCGCCACCGTGGGGTGGCTCAAAACGCGGGTCACCGCGTCTTGCACTGTGACGCCGTCCAGGCTGAGCGGCACGAAGCGCCGCGCAAGGCTGGTCACGTCGCGCGTCATGCGCGGGGGCTTGCCCAGCAGCACGTCCATCGGCATATCGACAGGCGGCGCGGCGGCGCCATCGGCGACGATCAATTCGCTCTCCTGTGTCGCCGCGCCCACCACGGCGAACGGGCAGCGCTCGCGCTCGCACAGGGCGCGAAAGGCCGCCAGCGATTCGGGCGCGATAGCCAGCACGTAACGCTCCTGGCTTTCGTTGCACCAGATTTCCTTGGGCACCAGGCCCGTTTCTTCCAGCGGCACCGCGCGCAAATCGAAGCGCGCGCCGCGCCCGGCGTCGTGCACCAGTTCGGGGAAGGCATTGGACAAGCCGCCCGCGCCCACATCGTGAATTGCCAAAATTGGGTTTCTTTCGCCCAGCGCCTGGCACTGGTTGATGACCTCTTGCGCGCGGCGCTGAATCTCCGGGTTGCCGCGCTGCACCGAATCGAAATCCAGGTGCGCCGCGTTGGCCCCGCTGGCCAGTGACGAGGCCGCGCCGCCGCCCATGCCGATGCGCATGCCCGGCCCGCCAAGCTGAATCAGCAGCGCGCCTGCCGGAAACGCCACCTTGTGCGTCAGACGCGCGTCGATGTGGCCGATGCCGCCCGCGATCATGATGGGCTTGTGATAGCCGCGCCGCACGGCCTCGCCCGGCGCGCCCGCTTCCAGTTCGTATTCGCGGAAATAACCGCCCAAGTTGGGCCGGCCAAATTCGTTGTTGAACGCCGCCCCGCCCAGCGGCCCCTCCAGCATGATGTGCAGCGGGTGCGCCATGTGATCGGGCTTGCCACCCGCCTCGTCGCTCCAGCCGCCCCACAGGCGGCTGACGGAAAAGCCGGTCAGCCCCGCCTTGGGCCGCGCGCCGCGGCCGGTGGCGCCTTCGTCGCGGATTTCGCCGCCCGCGCCGGTGGCCGCGCCGGGAAAGGGGCTGATCGCCGTCGGGTGGTTGTGCGTTTCCACCTTCATCAGCACGTGGCGCAACTCGCGCCGCTTGCGGTAGCTGCCATCCAAGGACGCGGGCGCGTCAAAGGTTTCCACCTCGCGCCCTTGCATTACCGCCGCGTTGTCGCTGTAGGCCACCACCGTGGCGCCGGGGTGCGTAGCTTCGGTGTGGCGGATCATGGCAAAGAGGCTGCGTTCCTGCGCCACGCCGTCGATGGTCCACGCGGCGTTGAAAATCTTGTGGCGGCAATGCTCGCTGTTGGCTTGCGCGAACATCATCAGCTCCACGTCGGTCGGGTTGCGGCCCAGTTTGGTGAAGGCGGCGGCCAGGTAATCCATCTCGTCATCAGCCAGCGCCAGGCCCCAATCGCGGTTGGCTCTTTCGAGTGCGGCGCGGCCTTGCGCCAGCACGTCCACCCGCGCCAGCGGTTCGGCGGCCAGCGGCGTAAACAGCAGCCGCGCCGCCTCGCGCGTGGGCAGCACGCTTTCGGTCATGCGGTCGTGCAGCGGCGCGGCCAGTTGGGTCATGACTTCATCGGAAAGCGTTTGCGCGGTGGAAAGGGCAAGGCGGTATTCGACGATGCGCTCGACCCGGTGCAAGGCGATGCCGCTGTTTCCAATGCCGCAATTTCGCGCGATGTCCGTAGCTTTGCTCGCCCAAGGCGACACCGTGCCCAGGCGCGGCGCGACCACGAGCGTCAGCGCGGCCTCACCCGCAGGCAGCGGCGCGCAAAGCTCGCCATACGTGAGCAGCGCACCCAAGCGCCGCAGCGCATCGGCATCGGGCGCGCCATCGAACGCCGCCAGATGCAACACCCGCGCCGCAACGCCCGTCACCGCCGGCAAAACGGCTTGCAGCCTGGGCAACAAACGGCGGGAGCGGAAACCGCTCAAGGCGTTGCCGCCCTCGAAGAAATGGATGGTTTGGGACACGGGATGGGAGGGGTTGGAAAGCGGCGCACCGCCGGGCAGCGAGAGGGCAAATTTTATCGGGCAGGGCCTCGCCAGCACTCACCCCATCCGCTGCAAAAAGGCAGCGCCATGTAACCCTGCCCGTTTGCTGCCAGAAACCGGCGCTCACCGGCATGCCGTTTCCGTGGTACGGCTGCCGTTGGCGTTACCGACCACCCGCACGCCCGATTTCAACCCAGGCTCTGTCCGCAGCTTTCGCAAAACTTGTCGCCCTCGCCAACTGGAGCCTGGCACGCCGGACAAACCGGCGCGGCGGCGGGAGATGGCGCGGGGGATGACGCCTTGGACTGGCTGCGCTGACGCAATTCCTCGGCGCGCCGCCGTGCTTCTTCTTGCACGGCGGCGGCGCGTTGTTTTACTTTTTCCATGCGCTGCGCCAGTTCAGCTTCGGCGTTGGCCAGGTCAAGCGAGGCGGTAAGGTGGTGGTAGAGGCGGATGAGGCCCAGGAGGGTCATGCAAAACAGCAGTGCGCCCACCACCGCCATGAGAATGCCGACGCCAAAGATGCCACCATAGATCAGACCGCTGCTGCCATCGCCGTCCATCCTGTAGCCCATCCCGTGACCCGGCATCATGCCCAACAGGCTCCCGGAATCGAAACTGCCGCCAAGGATGGAAACACTCAGACCGCCAACCAGCATGGCGCCGCTGGAAATGAAAGCGCCGACGAGAAAACCGATGAGTCCTATCAACAAGATCAGGAAGATGATGCCCAGGGCGGTTTCAAACAAGCGATTCTTGGCCACCGCATAAAGGGCGGCCAGCGCCTGACGGATGGATGCTCCGGACCAGACCGCCGGCCCGGCCAGACAGAATATGAAGTACAACGAGCCGTAAACGAAGGCCGCGGCCAGCACTGAAACCGGCAGAATCACCGCGTAGAGAACGCCGCCGATGCCCGGTATCTTGCACAGCAGCAGCAGGATGCTGACAGTCAGCGCCACCAGCAACACGGCGACCAGGCCGATCAGCCCCAGAGCCAGCAGGCGCAAGGCGGCAAACAGGCCGTCCAGCAGCGCCGTGTCAATGCTTCTCGGCGCCATGCCGAGCGCCTGATCGGTCAGCAAGATGCCGGTTGCCGAAATGCCAATCGCGCCTATCGCCAGAGCCAGCAGTGCGCCGATGACCGTCAGCGCAAAGCTGCCGAACGAGGCAAACGCCATGAAGATGACGATCAGCGCCACCCCGCTCGCCATCAAGGTAGCCAGCGCCCTCCAGTTGCGAAGCGCCTCGCCGGAACGCAACAGCAGGTCGATCAGACCGCTGTGACCCTGAGATATTGAATTGGATTGCATCGCATACCTCTTTTGCCGTCAGTGATTGGTTGGGTTCTTGCGGCTCACTGACTACCGCCCGCAGCGCCGTTCTGGACCTTGCATTCCTCGACCGTGTTCCAGTGCCCCGGACAGTATTTCCATTTGGCTTGTTCGACGCAGATGGCGCTTTTGAAAATGTTCTGGCGCTTGCAGACGTTGATTTCCGAGCGCATCGAGGACAGCCAGTTTTCCTGGACTCTGCCAGTCCCGTCGGAATGCAAGATCAAGGGCGGGGTTGTTGCTTCAGCGGCCTTTCTTTCTTCCTCTGCCCGCCTTTCAGCCGCCCTTCTCTCTTGGGCGGCGGCGGCTTCCCGCGCGGCAGCCCGTTTTCTTTCTTCGGCAGCGGCGGCTTCCCGCGTGGCAGTCTGCTTGCTTTCTTCGGCGGCGGCAGCCTGTTTTTCCGCCATCGCCTGTTCATCCGTTGGTTGTTGATCCATTACTGGCGCCCCGTCGCCGGGGGCCGACGGCATCTCGGCGGGCGCCGTGGCAGCCGAAGCGGATGAAGCAGCAGGCTGCTCGGCCTGCGCCGGCACGGTCTCCACCGGAACGGCTTTCACCGCTTCGCGCTCACTGCCTTTCTGATACCACCACCAGCCGCCAATGACCAGCAACAGCGCCACGCCAAGGATCAACAGAGTAATGAACCATGTTTTTTTGCCCGCCGGAGACTCTGGGGAAATCTCATCCTGCACGCTGGCGGAAATCGGCTCAACGGCCAGCGGCTCGTCCGTCCCCGCCGGCGCCGAGGGGACATCCGCCGAAGGCGGCTCCACCGCGACGGCATCACGCTCGTCCAGATCCTTTGACTCCAGCGCCTGCGGCGGGGGAAAATCCTCCGGCATTTCGGCTGAAACTACGGCCTCCCAAGCCGGCGGAACCGTCGGCGCTGGGGAACCGGCCCCTTCCTCGACCGGCGAAACCGGTGTGGAAGATGCAAAACGATACCCGCAGCTCTTGCAAAAACGGGCGCTCGCCAAAACCGGGGTGGCGCAAACCGGGCAATTCACCGTCCGGCCTTCCACCGGCGGCGCGGCGCACGCATGCAAGTCGGCGCGGCAGTGGCGGCAAAACCTGGCGGAATCGGGTACTTCCTGGGAGCAAACGGGACAGCGCACTTCTTCAATACCCCACGGTTACGAGCATTTCAGGAACCAGCGCCTCGCTACCTGTGATTTCAGCCAAGGCAACGCTGAACGAATCTCCAAGGTGCAAGATGTGTGCGGAATATAGCGTAACCTCAGCATTTGAATTTTCCGCCCACCGTCAGGATTGATGTCATTTGGCCAAGGCGCGGCAAGGTTCGGTGAATTCGCCGTGTGCGTGATAGGATACACTATTATATTAATAGCTATAAACCTAGTCTCATTATAGGTTTGATACACATTTTACTATTAACTCACAAGTTGCCCACTGGCCTTCGCCCGCCATCGCGCCAGCAGCAGGGCGTTGCTCATGACGCTCACGCTCGACAGCGCCATGGCCGCTCCGGCGAGCATAGGGTTGAGATAGCCCAGGGCCGCCAGCGGGATTGCGGCCATGTTGTAGATGAAGGCCCAGAACAGGTTCTGCCGGATTTTGGCGACAGTGCGGCGGGCGATATCCAGGGCAGCAGGCACCAGCAGCGGGTCGCCGCGCATCAATGTGATGCCCGCGGCGTGCAGCGCCGCATCCGCCCCGCCGCCCATGGCGATACCGACGTCGGCGGCGGCCAGCGCGGGCGCGTCGTTGAAGCCGTCGCCGACCATGGCGACGGTTTGCCCATTGAGTGTTGAGTGTTGAGGGTTGAGTGTGGAATGCCCGGCGCTGGACGTTGAACGCTCAACCTCATGCTTGAGTTGAGCTATCGCCGCCGCCTTGCCTTCGGGCAGCACGCCGGCCAGCACTTCGCCGTGTTCCGGTTGCAGGCCGAGTTGCCGGGCCATCGCGGTGGCGGCATCCAGGGTGTCGCCGGAGATCATGACGCAGCGGATGCCCTGTGCGCGCAGTTGCGCAAGCGCAGCCTGCGCGCCGGGCTTGGGTTGGTCGGCGAAGGCCAGCAGCGCCAGCGCCTCGGGCGCGCTGTCCCCATTCGCGCGCCGCGCCAACGCCGAAAGGATCGCGTCGGGGTGAATCTGGCGCAAGGCGCTGGCGGCCTCTTGAAGATTCACACCCAATCCGCGCAGCCACGGCAGGCTGCCCAGCAGCAGCGTTTGGCCTTCGACTTGCCCCTGCACGCCCTGCCCCGGCAGCGCGCTCATGTCTTGCGGCGCGGCCAGCGGCAAGCCGCGCTCGCGCGCCGCCGCCAGCACCGCGTGCGCCAGCGGATGCTCGCTGCCGGTTTGCAGGCTGGCGGCCAGGCGCAGCGCCTCGTCCTCCGTCGTGCCGGGCAGGGGCGCTAGACCGATCAAACGCGGCTGCCCGGTGGTGAGGGTGCCGGTTTTGTCGAAGGCGATGGTGCGCACCCGCTGCGCCAGCTCCAGCGCCTGCCCGTCCTTGACCAGTATGCCCGCGCGCGCCGCCGCGCCGGTGCCCGCCATGATGGCTGTGGGCGTGGCCAGCCCCAGTGCGCACGGGCAGGCGATCACCAGCACCGCCACCGCGCGCATGATGGCGCTTGCGCCGCCCACGCCCGCCAGCCACCAGCCGGCCAAGGTCAGCAGCGCCAGCGCCAGCACCGCCGGCACGAACACCGCCGCCACCCGGTCCACCAGCCGCTGCACCGGCGCCTTGGCCGCCTGCGCATCTTCCACCAGCGCGATGATGTGCGCCAGCACGCTTTGCGCGCCCGTGGCCGTCACGCGCAGCACCACCCGGCCGGTGCCGTTCACGGCGCCGCCGGTGAGTTTGTCGCCCACGGTTTTGGCAACGGGCAGCGGCTCGCCGGTGAGCAGCGATTCATCCACTGCCGACGCACCTTCTTCCACCACGCCGTCGGCGGGAATGCGCTCGCCGGGGCGCACCGCCAGGCGGTCGCCCGCGCGCAATTCGTCGGCGGGAATATCGCGCTCGCCGTCCCAGCCGATCAGGTGCGCCACTTCAGGCCGCAGCCGCCGCAGCGCGCGAATGGCGGCGGTGGTCTGGCGCTTGGCGCGCTCTTCCAGCCACTTGCCCAGCCGCACCAGCGTAATCACCACAGCGGCGCTCTCGAAATAAAGATGCGCCTGCCCGCCCTGCCCCGGCGCGAGCCACAGCCACAGCGACAGCCCGAACGCCGCGCTGGTGCCCACGGCCACCAGCAAATCCATGTTGCCGCTGCCTGACTTGAGCGCGTGCCAGCCCGCCCGGTAAAAGCGCGCGCCCAGCCCGAATTGCACCGGCGCGGCCAGCAGACATTGCGCCCACGCGGGCAGCATCCAGACGATGCCCAGCGGCATCCACAGCATCGGCGCGAGCAGCGGCAGGCATAACGCAAGGCCAAAAGCCACCGGCGCAAACCCGGCCCAGGGCGCCGCGCGTTCTTCTTGCAGCGCCGCGTCCGCCGCGCGCGGCTCGTAGCCCGCATCGCGCACCGCCCGGCGCAACAGCGGCGCCATATCGGCGGCAGCGCCCGCAAAACGCACGCGCGCGCTTTCGGTCGCCAGATTGATGGAAGCTTGCTGCACCCCCGGCACTTTTTGCAGCGCCCGCTCCACCCGCGCCACACAAGAGGCACACGTCATGCCGCCCACGCCCAGATCGAGCGTGGCTGCGGTGTCGGAGGCTGTTTGCGTCATGCCCGGAGTGTGCCATTCGTTGGTGGTTTGGCATGGGAACATTTTCGCGGCAATCGGCATGATGCTATTGTTTAACTAGCTAATTCCACTTGATAAATATTATTTTCTTATATAAAACAATCATAAATACATATGAATTCTTTGTAAAGAGATATTAAAAATATAGCGTAGAGCGCTGAAAAATGACGCACGCCTTGCAAACTCAACACGCAACGCCAAACACTCAACCTCTTTGCACATAATCGCCCGCATGACCATCACGATCAAGGACGAAGCGGGGATTGCCGCGATGCGCACGGCGTGCCGGCTGGCGGCGCAGGTGCTGGACGCGGTTGCGCCGCACGTCAGGCCGGGCATCACCACGCTGGAAATCGACCGCCTGTGCGCGCAGGAGATGGCGCGGCAGGGCGTGCGCTCGGCCACCATCGGGTACCAGCCGCAAGGTTATCCGCCCTACCCCGGCCACGTGTGCACTTCGGTCAATCATGTGATTTGCCACGGCATTCCGTCCGACAAGAAGCTCAAGAAAGGCGACATCGTGAATGTGGACGTGACCGTGATCACGCCCGAAGGCTGGCATGGCGACACCAGCCGCATGTTCGAGATCGGCGACTGTTCGATTGCCGCGCGGCGGCTGTGCGCGCTCACGCACGAGGCGATGTGGCACGGCATCGGGCAGGTGCGCCCCGGCGCGCGGCTGGGCGACATCGGCCACGCAATCCAGCAATTCGCCGAAGGGCACGGCCTGTCGGTGGTGCGCGAGTTCTGCGGCCACGGCATCGGGCGCAGTTTTCACGAGGAGCCGCAGGTGCTGCACTACGGCAAGCCGGGCACGGGCGAGGAGCTGAAGCCGGGAATGATCTTTACCATCGAGCCGATGATTAACACGGGCCGGGCCGACATCAGGAGCCTGGCCGACGGCTGGACCATCGTCACGCGCGACCATTCGCTCTCGGCACAGTGGGAACACACGGTGGCGGTCACGCCCGCGGGCTGCGAGGTGCTCT
The DNA here is from genome assembly GCA_031253955.1 of Burkholderiaceae bacterium. Taxonomy (GTDB): domain Bacteria; phylum Pseudomonadota; class Gammaproteobacteria; order Burkholderiales; family Burkholderiaceae_C; genus Ottowia. The sequence goes on from JAIRVJ010000007.1 coordinate 8,377, forward strand.
CGCTCTCGCCGGGAATGCCGCCCGTGCCGGGGTTTGTGAAGGAATTGCTGCGTTGAGCGTTGGGTGTTTTGTCACCGGGCGTAGGGGCGAAAAATTTTTCGCCCTTGCATTCGCCGCACAAGTCATACTATTTGTTTGATAGCTGTTATCAAAGGTTGAACAAGGATTTCAGGCTGTTTTTATTCATAAACCGGACGCTTAATGCAGGGGCAAAAAATTTTCGCCCCTGCATTCACCAACTGCCAAACGCTCAACACCAAACCTTCGCCCGCCATGCGCGCCGCCCTGCCTCTGCCGCCCGCCGCCCTGCAAACGCTGCGCGAGGACTACCGCCAACGCAAGGCTGCGCTGCTGGCGGCGATGGGCATGGCGGGCGCTTCGACGCGCAACCCGCGTCCGGCGCTGGCGCGGCTGACGCGGCTGGCCGATGGCACGCTGCGCGCGCTGTGGCGCGCTTGCGGCCTGGGCGCGCACGGCGCGCTGGTGGCGGTGGGCGGCTACGGGCGCGGTGAGCTGTTCCCGTATTCGGATGTGGACGTGCTGCTGCTGCTGCCCGATGCCATGATGGGCGACGGACACGCGCCGCAGGCCGCGTGCCAGCAGGCGCTGGAAGCCTTCATCACGCACGGCTGGGACGTGGGGCTGGAAATCGGCTCCAGCGTGCGCACCGTCAACGAGTGCCTGCAAGCGGCGGCGCAAGACATCACCATCTGCACCACGCTGGTGGAAGCGCGCCTGGTGGCCGGTTCGCGCGCGCTGTTCACGCAGTTTGGCCAACGTTTTGCGGCGCAACTGGATCCGCTGGATTTTCTGGTCGCCAAGCAGCTTGAGATGCGCCAGCGCCACGCCAAGTTCGAGGACACGCCCTACGCGCTGGAACCCAACTGCAAGGAATCGCCCGGCGGCCTGCGCGATTTGCAGATCATCCTGTGGGCGGCGCGCGCCGCCGGCCTGGGCACAAGCTGGCGGGAACTGGGCCGGCGCGGTCTGGCCACGCCGCGCGAGGCGCTCCAGTTGGCGCGCAACGAGCGGCTGCTGGGCCTGATCCGCACCCGCCTGCACCTGCTGGCGCAGCGGCGCCAAGACCGGCTGGTGTTCGACCTGCAAACCGCCGTGGCCGAGTCCCTGGGTCTGCACGACACCCGCACGCCCGACGGGCGGCTGGCCGAGCGCGCCAGCGAGCGGCTGATGCGCAAGTATTACTGGTGCGCCAAGGCCGTCACCCAGCTCAACCAGATCATGCTGGAAATGATCGAGGAGCGCCTGCGTCGCGCGCGCGCGAGCGCGCCAGCGGCCCGCCGCATCGACGCCGAATTTCTCGACAAAAGCGGCCTGCTCGAAATCGCCGATGACGCGCTCTACCGGCGCGAGCCGCGCGCCATCTTGCGCACCTTTTTGGTGTTCGAGCGGGAGCAGCCGGGTATCAGGCAGCTTTCGGCGCGCACGCTGCGCGCGCTGTACAACGCCCGCGCACTTATGGACGGGCGTTTTCGCGCCGACCCGGCCAACCGCGCCGTCTTTTTGCAAATCCTGCAACAGCCGCAAGGCATCGTCCACGCCCTGCGGCTGATGAACCAGACCAGCGTGCTCGGGCGCTACCTGTGGGCCTTTCGCCGCATCGTCGGGCAGATGCAGCACGACCTGTTTCACGTCTATACGGTCGATCAGCACATCCTGACGGTGCTGCGCAACGTGCGGCGCTTTTTCATGCCCGAACACGCGCACGAATACCCGTACTGCGCGCAACTGGCGGCAAGTTGGGATCAGCCCTGGCTGCTGTACCTGGCGGCGCTGTTCCACGACATCGCCAAGGGGCGCGGAGGCGACCACTGCGAGCTGGGCGCGCTGCAAGCGCGGCGCTTTTGCCGCCAGCACGTCATCGCCGGGCAAGACGCGGCGCTGATCGAATTTCTGGTGCGCGAGCACCTGACCATGAGCCGCGTGGCGCAGAAAGAAGACCTGGCCGACCCCGCAGTCATCAGGCGCTTTGCCCGCCGCGTAGGCAGCGAGCGGCGCCTGACGGCGCTGTACCTGCTCACCGTGGCCGACATCCGCGGCACCGGCCCCAAGGTGTGGAACGCCTGGAAAGGCAAGCTGCTGGAAGACCTGTACCGCCTGGCCCTGCACGCGCTGGGCGCCCAGGCCCCCAGCGCCGGCGCGCTGATCGGCGAACGCCAGCGCGCCGCGCTGGCTGAAATGGCGCGCCTGCCCGAAGAACTCCCTCTCCCGCTTGCGGGAGAGGGTTGGGGAGAGGGCCGGCCGCAGGCCGGGGAGCGCAATATTGGCTTTGCGCCGTGCACCCCCTCTCCCTACCCTCTCCCCCAAGGGGGGGAGGGAAAAACGCAGTTACCAGAAAACGCCCTGCAACTGCTGTGGGACACGCTCGACCCCGGCTACTTCATGCGCCACGACGCCGACGAACTGGCCTGGCACGCACGCCACCTCGCGCCCTTGTTCCGGCAGCCCGCCGGCGAGTTACCCACCGTGGTGCGCGCGCGCCTTTCGCCGGTCGGCGAAGGCTTGCAAGTCATGGTCTATACCGCCGACCAGCCCGACCTGTTCGCCCACATCTGCGGCTACTTCGACCGCGCCGGCTTTTCCATTCTGGATGCCCGCATCCACACCGCCCGCAACGGCTACGCGCTCGACACCTTCCAGATCGTTACCGGAAGGGAAGCCGAGCGCCACCGCGAATTCATCGACCAGGTGCAAGCCGGCCTGCCCCTGCTGCTGGCCAGCAGCCAGCCGCTACCCCCGCCCAGGCTGGGGCGCGTGTCGCGCCGCGTCAAGAGTTTTCCCATCCCTGCGCGCGTCGATTTGCAGCCCGACGAAAAAGCGCAGCGCTGGTTGCTTTCCATCTCCGCCAGCGACCGCGCCGGCCTGCTCTACGGCATCGCCCGCGTGCTCTCGCGCCACCACATCAGCGTGGAACTGGCCAAAATCTCCACCCTCGGCGAGCGCGTGGAAGACACCTTCCTGCTGCAAGGCGAGCAACTGCAAGACCAGAAAACCCAAATCGCCATCGAGCGCGAATTGCTGGAAGGGCTGCAATCGCCGTGATTTTTCCGTTGCGCGCGTCGAGCCTGCGAGGAGAAGCGGTTTGCCGGACCTGGCCGATTGCATCTATGAACAGGCTCTAAATTCCATTCAAATCAACCCGTTGGATTTCGATACGACGAATGACACCCGCGCCTTCGCAGGGGCGAAAAATCTTTCGCCCTGCGGCGTTTCTTTGCCAGTGCCGTGGTTCTTTTGAGCGCAAGGGCGAAAAATTTTTCGCCCCTACTTTCCTGGACTCTTGGCTGATTGCGCAATTCAGATGCGATCGCCCTGTTTGCCGAACACCAAAACTATGAATTCAATAGCTGGTTGCAAAAATATTATATATACTTATGGAGCAAAACAATCATAAATACATATTATACAATGGTAACAAGCTATAAAAAACGGAGAGAACTAAACGTTGCATCAGAGTCACGCGAATGCAAACTTTCGCGCCATTCCGCCAAAAAACATTCTATGATAGCCACCCCGATTCAGTCATCCAGGGTGGCGATTGCACCCATGTCGGCGCTTCACCGAAGATCGACGTATACGTCACATGGCCGCTGGGTCTCAATTGCACCGCCCAGTTCACGGCTGTTCCCGACAACCAATAAGGTGAAAAGGATGCGTTTCATGTCCCTGACCCGATGGCCGATCCTCTTTTGCATGACCGTGCTGCTATCGGCATGTGCGGAGCTTGGCATGAGCCGCCTGGCGGCAGACTTGGGCAATGCCGATGCGCAAACCAATCTCGGCCAGAGGTACGAAAAAGGAGACAACGTAGCCCAAGACTACGAGCAAGCCGCGTCCTGGTATCGCAAAGCGGCGGAACAGGGCAACGCCGATGCGCAAAACAGCCTTGGCTCCATGTACGAAAAAGGAACAGGCGTAGCCCAGGACAACGAGCAAGCCACAAACTGGTACCGCAAAGCCGCGCAACAGGGCAATGCCGATGCGCAAAACAGCCTTGGCTCGATGTACGAAAAAGGAACAGGCGTGGCCCAGGACGACGAGCAGGCCATCAACTGGTACCGCAAGGCGGCGGCGCAAGGCCATGCAGCAGCGCAAACCAATCTTGGCTTGATGCACGCCAATATTCTCAACGCGGCAAAACATGGAAACGCCAGGGCGCAAACCAGCCTTGGTTATATGTACGAAAATGGGGCGGGGGTCGCCCAAGACTACGCGCAGGCCGTATCCTGGTATCGCAAGGCGGCAGAACAAGGAAACGCCGAGGCGCAATTTCAGCTTGCCAAGCGATATGGCAAAGGACAGGGTGTTGCTCAAAATGATAAACAAGCACTGTTTTGGTATCGTAAAGCTGCGGAACAGGGCAATGCAAAAGCGCAAAACAATCTTGGCGGAATGTACGAAAAAGGAACAGGGGTAGCCCAAGATTACAAACGGGCCGTATCCTGGTTTCGCAAAGCGGTAGAACAAGACCTTGCCGCTGCGCAAACCAATCTTGGCGTGATGTATGAAAATGGGAAAGGCGTGGCTCAAGATTACGAGCAGGCAATATATTGGTATCGCAAAGCAGCGGAACAAGGCTTTGCCGCCGCGCAAAACAACCTCGGCGTGATGTGCCAAAACGGAACAGGCATAGCCCAAGACTACGCGCAGGCAATAGACTGGTTTCGTAAGGCGGCAAAACAGGAAGATGCCTTTGCACAAGCCAAACTTGGCTATATGTACGACACTGGAAAAGGCGTAACCCAAGACTATGCGCAGGCCGTATCCTGGTTTCGCAAATCGGCGGAACAAGGCTATGCCGTCGGGCAATATGATCTTGGCGTAATGTATCAATACGGAAAAGGCGTAGCTCAAGACGAAGCACAGGCCATAAACTGGTACCGCAAAGCCGCGGAACAAGGCGATCCCGACGCACAAAACAAGCTTGGCGCGATGTACCGGGACGCAACAGGCGTGGCCCAAGACTACGAGCAGGCAATATTCTGGTTTCGCAAAGCGGCTGAACAGGGAAATGCCAACGCGCAAACCAGTCTTGGCTGGATGTACGAAAAAGGAACAGGCCTAGACCAAGACTATGCGCAGGCCCTATCCTGGTATGGCAAGGCGGCGGAACAGGGAAACGCCGTTGCGCAAAACAATCTTGGTGAAATGTACGGTTACGGCAGAGGAATGGCCCAAGATTACGGGCAGGCCGTATCCTGGTATAGCAAGGCCGCAGAACAAGGCTATGCCGCCGCGCAATTCAATCTCGGCTGGATGTACGATCACGGGGAAGGCGTGACCCAAGACGGCGAGCAGGCCATAGCCTGGTATCGCAAAGCGGCGGAACAAGGCGATACGAACGCGCAAAACAGTCTGCGCGATCTCGGCGCGGCGCAAGACGGCGATCAACAATCCGGGGCGCTATTTCTTGAGATTCTCGGAGCCGTTCTCGACGGAATGCAATCCAGATCAGAACAGCGAAGCTGGAACAGGCATGGCCCAGGACATACACCAGGCCCATCGCATCAACCCGGTAATTCAGGGCATACACCGAGCCAACCACACCAGCCAGGCAACTCAGTGCATGCACCGAGCCAACCACACCAACCGGGCAACTCAGGGCAGACAACCAGCCAACCGCGCCAGCCAAGCAACTCAGGGCAGACAGCAAGCTCCTTGCACCAGTCAAATAATTCATCAAATAATTCAGGGCATACAACAGATGAGTCACAGAAAAAATGACAAGCCGGAACCTCGCCATTTGCAAGGAAACCGTGCAGAACCACGCTTGTTCCGCCTTCAACGCTGGCAAATGCCGGGATTCGCGTCCCGCCCGTCCGAACCTGTAGAACTATCAATTTGGTAGCTGGTTGCCTTGTTTTTATATGGATTTGCGAGTGTTTTACCCTGATTAGCACCGGAACCAAAGAAACTTTTTCTTCGTCAGTCCCGCGCAAGCGGGAATCCAAGAACCTTTCCTCGATCCAGCGTTCGTCTTGTGGTAACCGCCAATGGATTCCCGCCTGCGCCCATAGTCACTAACTTGGGGTAAGTGCGCGGTTTTCTCCCTCCTCCGCATGCGGGGGAGGGCTAGAGTGGGAGCGCACGGCGCTGAAAGAAGCACTGCGCTTGCGGTACGTCGCTGACACCCGTGCCTTCGTAGGGGCAAAAAATCTTTCGCCCTGCGGCGTCTCCTTGCCAGCGCCATCGCTCTTTTGAGCGCAAGGGCGAAAAATCTTTCGCCCCTACACCCGTGCACCATCGCCAACTTGTTGATTCTTAAGAAATTCAGATGCGATCGCCCTGCGCCGTGGTCATGCTGCGCCGCATCGCGGCCTGCAAATACAATCGCCCCGCAGCAACTCACATCCTCTCCCTGGAGCCTTGCCATGATTGCTCTCGTCGTCCTCATCGTCATTCTTCTTGCCATCGCCTTCTGGATTTTCAGCATCTACAACGGCCTGGTAGCGATGCGGCAGAGGGTGGATCAGTCGTTTGCCGATATCGACGTGCAGCTCAAGCAGCGGCGCGATCTGGTGCCCAATCTGGTGGAAACCGTCAAGGGCTACGCCAGCCACGAGCGCGGCACGCTGGAGGAGGTGGTGAAGGCGCGCAACGCCGCCATGTCGGCGCAGGGGCCGGCGCAGACCGCCGCCGCCGAAGGGCAGCTGACCACGGCGCTGCGCAGCATCTTTGCCCTGTCGGAGTCGTACCCCGACCTGAAGGCCAACGCCAATTTCCAGCAGTTGCAGGGCGAGCTTGCCGATCTGGAAAACAAGCTGGCCGCCGCGCGGCGCTTTTTCAACAACGCCGTGCAGGAGTACAACACCGCCATTGCGCGGGTGCCGGCCCTATGGTTCGCGGCATCGCTGGGCTTCGCGCGCAAGGATTTCTACGATCTGGGCGAGCAGCGCGCCCAGGCTGAAGAAGCGCCGAGCGTCAAGTTCTAGAAAAGTTGAGCGCTGCGCGTTGGGCGTTTAGCGTGGGCCGTTTGCCACGATGCGCCCCGCCCCAAAGAGGTGTTCACGCAAAACGCTCAACGTCCGGCGCATGAGCCTTAATGGATAGCTGAAATGGCCGCATACGGCCTGTATACCCAGATCGCATCCAACAAGGCGCGCTCGCGCGTGCTGCTGGCGTGCCTGTTCCTGCTGATCTACGTGTGCGTGTTCGCCGGCGCGCTACTGGCCGAAACCCAACTGCACGACGGCCAGAGCGCGCGCTTTTACCTGCGCGCCGCCGGGGCCGATCTGTACCACGCCCTGCCGGTGGCCACCATCGCCGGGGGCATCTGGATGGCGCTCGCCTGGCGCTTCAATCAGGCCATCATTGACGCGGTAACGGGCGGGCGCGAAGTCACCCGGCAAGAACAGCCCCGCCTGTACAACCTGCTGGAAAACCTGTGCATCTCCCGCGGCATCGCCATGCCCCGGCTGCGGATCATCGACACCGATGCGCTCAACGCCTACGCCAGCGGCCTCAATCCCAGGCAATATTGCGTCACCGTCACCTCCGGTCTGCTGGCCGCGCTGGGTGACGCCGAAATCGAAGCCGTGCTCGGCCACGAGTTGACCCACATCCGCAACGGCGACGTGCGGCTGATGGTGATCGCGGGCATCGTCGCGGGCGTGGTCGGCTTTTTTGCCGAACTGGTCTTTCGCGTGGTGTTCCGCTCCGGCGTGGGCGGCGGCAGACGCTCCTCGCGCAGCGGCGGCGACGGCAAGGGCGCGGCGCTGGCCGTGCTCATCGCCTTCGCGCTCATCGCGCTGGCTTGGCTGATGTCGGTGCTCATCCGCCTGGCCCTCTCGCGCTCGCGCGAATTCCTGGCCGACGCCGGTTCGGTGGAACTCACCAAAAACCCCGACGCCATGATCTCCGCCCTGCGCAAGATCGAAAACCGCGGCGAACTGCAAGGCGCCACCTCCGCCGTCATGGAAATGTGCATCGACAACCCGCGCGAAGGCTTTTCCAATCTGTTCGACACCCACCCCACGGTGCAAGCGCGCGTTCAGGCGCTGGTTAAAACAGCCGGCGGGCACGATCCGGGGCCGATGCACGAGCTGGCAGCACTATAATCACTCCCATTGGAGCATCAATAGTTTGATATCGCTCCTTTGAGAGTGCTTAATGAATTTTCCAATCCCCAGCTCGGTCGAACGGGCCATCCGCAAATTCGGCAACGATATTTCCCTGGCCCGCCGGCGGCGGCACATCTCCCAGGCGTCACTGGCCGAGCGCATGGGCGCATCCCTGTCCACCGTGCGGCGCATGGAAAAAGGCGACGCGCGCGTGCCCATCCATTTCTTCGCCCGCGCGCTGCACGTCTTCGGCGAAATCCGGGCGCTGGAAAACCTGCTGGACACCGCCAGTGACGACATCGGCCTCACGCTCATGGATCAGCGCCTGCCCAAGCGCGTGCGCGGCAAGCCCGGCGCATCGGGGGCGCTGTGATGGACACGCGCCGGCAGGTTCAGCTTTGCATCGGCAAGGCAGGTCTGCCGGTGGGCTTGCTCGTGTATGTCCGCCAAGGGCGGCGCGAAAACAGCGCCTTCGCCTACGACGAAAACTGGCTGACCGGCCCGGGGCGTTTCAACGTATCCGCCGATCTGCAACTGCTGGCCGGATACCAGCCGCACAAGGCAGCCTCGCCGCACGACTCGGTGTTCCACGGAGCCATCGCCGACACCGCGCCCGACGCCTGGGGCCGGCGCGTCATCGCCCGCGACCATGCCAAGCGCCGCAAGAACGATCCGCAATTGCCCGCCCTCACGGAACTGGACTATCTGCTGGCGGTGGACGATTTCAGCCGCGTCGGCGCGCTGCGCCTGCGCGATCCGGGCGGGGCATGGCATCGAACCGTGACGGCAGGCCAGCGCGGCACGCCGCCATTGATCGAGCTGGAACGGATTTTCCAGGCCAGCCGCGCCGTCGAGCGCGGCCAGGAAACCGCCGAGGATTTGCGCTACCTGCAAGGCAAAGGCACGTCCCTGGGAGGCATGCGGCCCAAGTGCACCCTGGTGGACGAAGACGGCTGGCTTGCCATTGGCAAATTCCCCAGCGTGGACGACACGCGCAGCGTCACTCGCGGCGAAGTGCTGGCTTTGCAACTGGCGGCGCGGGCGGGCATCCACGCGCCGGCGGCACGAATCGTTTGTCTGGGTGAAGCGCCAGTGGCCGTCATCCGCCGCTTCGACCGCGGCCAGGCTGGCGCACGCATCCCGTACCAATCCGCCGCATCCCTGTTGCAAGCCTCACGCCAGGAAGATCGCAGCTATACCGAAGTCGCCGACGCCATCCGCGCCCACGGCCATGCGCCCACGCAGGACGCGCAGCAACTGTGGCGCCGGCTGGTGTTCAACCTGCTCATCACCAACGTGGACGACCACCTGCAAAACCACGGTTTTCTGCACGTAGCCCACGGTCAATGGCGCCTGGCGCCGGCCTTCGACATCAACCCGTTCCCGGACAAGGAGCGTGAATCGAAAACCTGGCTGTCCGAGCAGGACGGGCCGATCACCGACGTCCGAATGCTGCTGGCCCGCGCACCGTACTTCGCGCTGGACAAGAAGCAGGCTCTGACCGCACTGGGCGAAGTCCATGCCGCCGTGCGGAACTGGCGGCAAGCCGCGCTCGGCCCGCAAGTCGGATTGCGGGCGGACGAACTGGACGGCTTCGCGCCGGCCTTCGAGCACGAACAGATGGACGCAACCGCTGCGTTGCTGCGGCGGTAACCCGCTCCCCCAACCAAGGGGGAGAGGCAATAAGGAACTTGCACACACTCAAAAAATCCACCGCGCCTGAATTGCGCTACGCTCTATCCTTCGGCTTGTGCGCCGGTGCGTCATCCCCATCCGCCTTGATTGGACTTCCACCATGACAAATTCCGCCAATCCCATCGTCGAGCTCGATTTTTCCGACTGGGCCGCGCCCGCCGGCGTGCCCGAAAAGCAGGCCGAATGGACGGCCGCGATAGAAGCCGGGCAGGTGCTCTACTTTCCGCATTTGTCGCTCCAGCTCTCGCCACCCGAACGGGCGTTGCTGCGCGAAGACATGCTCAAAACCGGCTCGCGCAACGTCAGCCTGGGCAGCGATGGTGCGCTCAAGCACGCGGCAGGCGTGCCCGAAGAGCAAAAGCTGCTGGCGGGCATGTTGGGCCGTTACCGGCAACTGGCGCTCACGCTGGCCGATGGCCTGTTCCCGCACTATCGCGGCGCACTGCGCGCCGCGCCCACGAGCTTTCGGCCCAAGCAGGTGGAAACGCGCACGCAGTCAATCCATGCCGACGACCGGCGTATGCACTTCGACGCCTTCGCCACCCGCCCGACCTATGGCGAGCGCATCTTGCGCATTTTCACCAACCTCAACCCCAACGGCCAGCCGCGCGTATGGCGCGTGGGCGAGCCGTTCGAGACCGTCGCCAAACGCTACCTGCCGCGCATCAAGCCCTACAGCCCGTTCATGGCACAACTGCTCAACGCCGTGGGCGCCACCAAATCGGTACGCAGCGAATACGACCATTTGATGTTCAACCTGCACAACCTGATGAAGGAAGACGAGCAGTATCAAAAAACCGGCACGGTCGCCACCCAAGCCTTCCCGCCCAACTGCGTGTGGATAGCTTACGCCGACCTGGCCGCGCACGGCGTCGCCAGCGGCCAGTTCATGGTCGAGCAAACGCTCCATCTGGCCCCGGGCCGCGAACTCAACCCCGAAAGCAGCCCGCTGGCCATCCTCACCCGCCTGATGGGCCACCCGCTGGCAGGCGTGGGCACGGCGCAGACGGTGTGAAGGGCGTTAGGGCGTTTTGCCTCAGTGGCTGATAGGGTCGGCCACGCGCCATGACGGTCCGTTCCCTGCCGCCGGATGCGGCTGGGCCACGAAATAACTGGCGACATCCACGGCCTGCTGCGCCGTCAGGGCGTGGGTGCGGGTGCGGGGCATGTTGTTCTTGACGAAGGCGGCGGCCATCGGCAGCTGGTTCATTTCAGAGGCGGCGCTCGCGGCCTGCCCGCCCCACAGCGGGGGGTATTTGTAGCCGCCGCCGAGTTCCGGTTTTTCCAGGATGCCTTCGCCGTGGTCGCCGTGACAATGGGCGCAGCGTTCGGCGTAAAGCGCGGCGCCCCGTGCAGGATCGGGCGTCAGTGAAGCGTCGATCGGGCCAAAGCCACGCGCAAGCGGCTCTTGCTCGGGCGTGAGCTTGGCCGTGCCGAGCCAGCCGATGTAAGCGTGCAGCGCCTGCATTTGCGGCGCATCGGCGGCCAGCGGTTTACCGTTCATGGATTCGACCAGGCAGCGGTTGATGCGCGCGGCCAGCGCCTGCCCGTCTTGCGCCTGCACGCGCACCCATGCGCCGCCGTTGGGCAGGGTGCCGGCGTTGATGTGGCAACTGCTGCACCGCAGGCCATTGCCGGCGTGTTCCTTGAGCATGGAAACGGTGTTGATGGCGATCAAGCGCCCCTGCTTGATCGGCAGCCCGGCCTCGCCGGAGGGAATGCTTGAAGTGCTGGGCGCAAGATTGGGCGTCGAATCGCCGCAAGCGCTCAAGGCCGCTAGCGCGCCCGCAGCAAGAGCGGCGCGGATGAGGGTGTCGAGGGTTTTCAAAAGAATCCTTGATTGATCGGGAAGGTTGGGCGACGCTCGCGCACAGCGCGTAGAGTGTAAAGAGCGGCGGCTGCGCCGAAGGTTCCTCTTGGCAACTTCTCTTTCCCCTCGCCCGCAAACGGGAGAGGGAGAAAAGCCGGGCAAACGTGTGAACGAATGACGGAGTATTTTTCTCGCCCTGAACGAGGGCAGTGGTCATCACTGCATCACCTGCCCCCACACCTTCTCCAGCCGTTTGAGGCTCACGGGCTGCGGGGTGCGCAATTCTTGCGCGAACAGGCTCACGCGCAGTTCTTCGAGCAGCCAGCGCAGGTCTTGCATGCGGGCGTCTTGCTGGCCTTTGCGGTCGGCCACCAAGCGCCAGTAACGCTGTTCTTGCGCACGGGCGTTTTGCATGTGCCCGGCGTCGCGGGTGGGGTCGGCGCGCAGTTTGTCGATGCGCAACTGCACGGCTTTGAGGTAGCGCGGAAAGTGTTGCAGCGCGGGCCACGGCGTATCGGACAAAAAGCGTTTACCGATGAGGCGCTGCACTTGCTCGCGCGCGTCTTGCACGGCTTCGGGGTGGCCTTTGGCGTCTTTGAGTTTGCGCTGCGCAGCGGCGTATTCGGCGAGGATGGCGTGCGCCAGGCGCGCCACTTCTTGCGCGATGAGCGTGAGGCGCGTGCGCCCTTGCCGCACCCGCTCGGCAAAGGCGGCGGCGTTTTGCGGCAGCGGGTCTTGCAGGAAGGCGCGGTCAACGGCCAGATCGACGATCTGCCCGCGCAACTCTTCCGCCGTGCCCAGCGGCATGTAGGCGGCGGCCATTTTTTGCAGGTCGGGGATGTTTTTTTCCAGATATTTGAGCGCGTCCCTGATTTGCAGGGCGCATAGGCGCCCCAGGCCGGCGCGGTGGCGCGCGGCGGCGGCGTCCGGTTCATCGAATACCTCGATGCGCACGGCGTCGCCGTCATCGACCAGCGCCGGAAAACCGATCAGCGTTTGCCCCTTGCGGCGCAATTCCAGCAGTTCGGGCAGCTCGCCGAAAGTCCAGCCGGTGTAGCGGGCGTCTTCGGGCATATTTGCTTCTTTTTTAGAAGCTGATAGTTCAGACTTTATATAGGCTATAGCCGTTTTTTGGTCAGATTTATGCACTGCGGCGGGCACCGGCGGCGCGGCGCTTTTGAGCGCGGCCAGCGCCTGAAAAGCGCCGCGCGCCTGCCCGCCCAGTTCGGCCTTGAGCGCGGCCAGGTTGCGCCCCGCGCCCAGCTGGCGGCCATGCTCATCGACCACGCGCAGCGCCATGAACAGGTGCGCGGGCAGCATATCGAGCTTGAAATCGGCGCGCTTGACGTCCAGCCCGGTTTCGGCGCGGGCGCGCGCCAGCAGCGCGTCGGTGAGGCTGCCGCGCCCGAAGGCTTCCGGCGCGGATAGTTCCTGCGCCAGCCGCACCGCGCTTTCGGGCAACGGCACGAAGCGGCTGCGCGGCTTTTGCGGCAGGCTTTTGAGCAGCGCCTGAATCTTCTCCTTGAGCATTCCCGGCGCCAGCCATTCGGCGCGCTCTTCGCTGACCTGGTTGAGCGCGAACAGCGGCACCGTCACGGTGAGGCCATCGTGCGCGTCGCCCGGTTCGTGCAGATAAGCGGCGGCGCAATCGACGCCGCCCAGCCGCACCACGCTGGGGAAAGCGGCGGTGGTGATGCCGGCGGCCTCGTGGCGCATCAACTCTTCGCGCGTGAGGTGCAGCAGTTTGGGGTTGGCGCGGGCCGCGTCGCGGTACCACGCCTGCAATTGGCGGCCATCGGCCACATGCTCTGGAATCTGCCGGTCGTAAAAGGCGTAGATCAGTTCATCATCGACCAGCACGTCCTGCCGGCGCGATTTGTGCTCGATGGCCTCGACCTGCGCGATCAGCTTGCGGTTGGCGGGCAGGAAGGGCAGCGCGCGCGCCCAATCGTCGGGCCAGTCATCGGCCACCAACGCCTCGCGCAACATCAACTCGCGTGCGCCGGACGGGTCAGCCAGCGCATAGCGCACGCGCCGCCCGGTATAGACCGGCAGGCCGTAGAGCGTGGCGCGCTCCAGGGCGATCACCTCGCCCGCCTTTTTCTCCCAATGCGGGTCGAGCACCTGCTTTTTGAGCAGGTGCCCGGCCACTTCTTCCAGCCATTGCGGCTCAATAGCGGCGATGCCGCGCCCAAACAGGCGCGTGGTTTCCACTAGCTCGGCGCAGACGATCCAGCGGCCCGGCCTTTTGGACAGATGCGCGCCGGGGTGACGGTAAAACTTGATACCGCGCGCGCCCAGATACTCGGCGGATTTGTCACCCGCTTCGGCTTCGATCTTGCAACCCACGTTGCCGAGCAACCCAGCCAGCAGCGATTTGTGCAGCGCCTCGTATGAATTGCCGCCCTCTCCCGCTTGCGGGGGAAACTGATGCAGCGCGGCGCTGCCGCCGGTTTGCGCCACGGAACCGGTTGCACAGCCTTGCTCTTCTTGCTCCTTCCCCCGCGTGCGGGGGAAGGTTGGGATGGGGGCTTGCGGCGCCTGCTGAAGAACCTTGCGCGAGCGCCCGCGCTGCGCGCCCCCCCACCCCAACCCTCCCCCGCTGGCGGAGGAGGGAGAAAGACCGCTTGCTCTCGCAACCCTTGCAGGTTCCTGGGTGGAACCGAGGCGCGTTTGCCAGTGCTGCTCGCCCGCCACCGCGCGCAGTTGGGCGTAGATGTCGCGCCACTCGCGCACCCGCCGCACGCTGATGAAGTTTTGCCGCAGCAATTGTTCGTATTGACGGTTGCTGAGTTTGTGCACCGCCGCGCCTTCTGTTTCCCTCTCCCCCTTGGGGGAAAGGGCCAGGGAGAGGGGGTGCACAGCGCGAGCTTCCCCCGGACTGCGGCCGGCCCTCTCCCCTGCCTCTCTCCCACGAGTGGGAGAGGGGGAATGCACAGGCTTTGCGCTGTGTCCGCCCCGCGCCCCATGCAGCCACTGCCACAGTTTCAGATAGCCGCTGAACTCGCTCTTGTCGTCGTCGAACTTGGCGTGCGCCTGATCGGCCTGCGCCTGCTGTTCCAGCGGGCGGTCGCGCACGTCCTGCACCGACAGCGCGGCGGCAATCACCAGCACCTCATCGACCGCGCCGCGCTGGCGCGCCTCGATCAGCATCCGGCCCACGCGGGGATCAAGCGGCAGCCGCGCCAACTCGCCGCCCAGCGGCGTGAGTTCACCCGCGTCATCGACCGCGCCCAGCTCGGCCAGCAACTGGTAGCCGTCGGCAATCGCGCGGCCCGATGGCGCATCCAGAAACGGAAAATCTTCCACCCGCCCGCCCGCGCCGCCTAGGTGCAAGCTCTTCATGCGCAAGATCACGCTGGCCAGCGACGAGCGCAAAATTTCCGGATCGGTAAAGCGCGGCCGGCCCGCAAAATCCCGCTCGTCATACAGACGGATGCAAATGCCGTCGGCTACCCGCCCGCAGCGCCCGGCGCGCTGATTGGCCGCCGCCTGGCTCACCGGCTCGATCTGCAACTGCTCCACTTTGCTACGGTAACTGTAGCGTTTGACCCGCGCCGTGCCTGTGTCAATCACATATCTAATTCCTGGAACGGTGAGCGACGTTTCGGCCACGTTGGTCGCCAGCACAATGCGGCGGTGGCCGTGCGGCTCGAACACCCGCTCCTGCTCGGCCTGCGACAAGCGCGCAAACAGCGGCAGCACCTGCGCCTCGCGCAGCACCGGGCTACGCGCCAGGTGCGCGCGCAAATGGTCGGCGGCCTCGTGGATTTCGCGCTCGCCGGGCAGGAACACCAGAATGTCGCCGCCACTTTCCGCTTGCACCGCGCCGCCGCGCCACAACTCGTCCACCGCGTCGGCAATGGCGTCATTGAAGCCGTAGTCCCGCGATTCCTCGAAAGGCCGCCAGCGTTGCTCCACCGGATACAGCCGGCCCGAAACCTGAATCACCGGCGCTGGAATAAGGCCCCCACGCTCCCCCACTTCGTGTGGTCCGCTGCCCCAAAAGGGGGCCGCGCCCGGCTCGGGGCGGCCCGGCACCGGGCTGCCCCTCGACGCAAAATGCCGCGCAAAGCGATCCGCGTCGATGGTGGCCGAGGTGACGATCACCTTCAGATCAGGCCGCCGCGGCAATATCTGCTTGAGGTAGCCGAGCAGAAAGTCGATGTTCAGGCTGCGCTCGTGCGCCTCGTCAATGATGAGCGTGTCGTAAGCCAGCAGCAGTGGATCGGACTGCGTTTCCGCCAGCAGAATGCCATCGGTCATCAGCTTGACCGACGCGCCCGGCGCCAACCGGTCCTGAAACCGCACCTGGTAGCCCACTACCTCCCCCGGCGGCGTATTCAGCTCTTCAGCGATGCGCCGCGCCACGCTCGTCGCCGCAATGCGGCGCGGCTGCGTGTGCCCGATCAGCTTGCCCTTCACCCCGGGCCGCGCGTTGATCCGCCCGCGCCCCATCGCCAACGCGATCTTGGGCAACTGCGTGGTCTTGCCCGACCCCGTCTCCCCGCACACAATCACCACCTGATGCGCCGCCAGCAACGCCTCAATCTCCCCGCGCCGCGCGGAAACGGGCAGGTTTTCTGGGAAGGTGATCTTCAGGGAGCGCGGTGGCGGCGGCACATCAACGGAACGGACGGGCTTGGAAGCAGGCATGGAACCGGGAATTATCGACACGCCGCCGCGCAAAAACAGCGCCACGCGCCGCCAGCTTGCGCCCCGGAACCGAGTGCTGCTCGATTTGCCCCCGGTCACTCCCGCGCACAGGGACAGATATTACTCATAAAACAATAGCTGCAAACATTAATTTTATATAATTTTAAATATATTTTGTATAGAAAACACACGCTGAACTTTTGTAAGTAGATATTAAATAAATAGCAAACATCACAAAATCGCTGCATTCGGTTCCGCTTGCGCCTGCTCCGTGCCGCTTGGTAGCGGGCTTACCGAGGCGGGCGAACACCCCAAGCCAGAACGCTTCCGCACATTCCAACCGCAAAACCAACCCAGCCAACCTTTGGACTGACGACACCAAACCAGCTAAGCGCAATCAGAACCGTGCCTCCGGCCCAAAGCCACCACGCTACTTGATTCTTGCGCATAAATTGTTGGCCTAACGTTCAAGACAAACCACGACCGAAGGCCATCCGGTTGATCGCAAAATCATGCGTAAAGCCAACCCATTCTGCCCGCACCCACAAAGGCGCCTCGCCCGAAGGAACAGAAGGAATGAGTAGCGTGTTCTTCATGGTCTGCGGAGAAGCCTAACTCCAAAACGAGCGGGCGCCACAGGCCGTCCGCTCGAATGATGTGTCACGCGAAGCACTCATTCCCTAAAAGAAGTGGTCCCGGTCGGAACCGTCGTGCTCGCCGGTCAGCATGCAACAGCGCTTGAAACCGAAGGCCGGACCCGCAGGGGCATGGATCGTTGCGACCGAGTTTCTCAAGAAGCTCTTTGTCCCCATTGACCACCCTATGGCCGCGTTTGACCCGCGTTTCCGAAGGGTAGCCCTTCCGCCGCTTGCTCGTGACCTCAAAACCAGTGTTGGCTGAGGAGGTTGTTGTTTGTACGCATGGCATACCTCCAGTGTTGCAAGCCCCGAAGGCCGGGGCACGGGCATTCTAAAGGCGTGCTGCCAGGCTTGTCTACAAACCCCGGGCGCGGTGTTGCATGAAAGCATCCATAACGCCCAAGGCAGGCAGCAGACGAAGGCTATCTGCTTGTGGTCGGGCACAAAACCATGAGCCGCAGCGGGCTTCTGGCCGATGCCGCGTGCAGCCATAGAGTGTTGATCCGGCTCGCAGCCTTGCGCCACAATCGGCGCTCTCGCCGCCCTGCCCTGCCCTGCCCTATGAACCTGTCCGACCCCGATCTGGGAGCTTTGCTCGCCGCCACGCTGAACGGGCGGGGCGAGGCGGGCGCGGTGATCTGCCTGTGCGCTGAGTGGTGCGACACCTGCCGCGATTACCGGGCGGTGTTCGAGCAGGCGGCGGCCAGGTACCCGGCGCTGGTCTTTCGCTGGCTCGACATCGAAGACGAGGCCGGTGCGCTGGGCGATGTGGAGGTGGGAACCTTCCCGACCCTGCTCATCGGCGACGCGCACGCGGTGCGCTTTGCCGGTCCGGTACTGCCGCAAGCAGCGCATTTGACGCGGCTGCTGCAAAGCCTGAATTTTTGAATGCGCATGAACGCCGCCGCCGAATACTATCGGTTCATTGCCACGTAGTGTCTAGCCTGGGCCGGCGGGCCGCAGGCGCCAGTTGGCGCGGGCGTGGCTGGCGTGGTTGATTGCGCGTTCCAGTTCTTCCGCGCGGCCCTCGGCGATGAGCTTGTCGAGCATGGCCAGCGCGCGCTGCAAGTGCTGCATTTGCGTGCCGATTTCGTGGCGGTTGGCGATCAGCACGTCGCGCCACATCTTAGGGTCGCTGGCGGCGATGCGGCTAAAGTCGCGGAAACCGGGGCCGGCCAAGCTCAGGTATTGGTCGCCATCGGGCTGCGCCGCAAGGCTGTTCATTAGCGCAAAAGCCAGCAGGTGCGGCAGATGACTGACGGCGGCAAAGGCCGCGTCGTGTTCGTGCGGAGTCATGAGCCGGACGTCGCCGCAGCCCAGCGCCAGCCACATTTGCCGGGCTTGCTCGATCTTGGCTTTGTCGGTGCGCTCGATGGGGGTGATAACGACCGAGCAATCGGCGTACAGGCGCGGATCGGCGTTTTCCACGCCTGCGGCTTCGCGCCCGGCAATCGGATGGCAGGGCACGAAAGCTTCCAGATCGTGCTTGAGCGTGCGGCGCGCGGCGTCCACCACGTCGCGCTTGGTCGATCCGACATCGACGATCAACATGCCGGGGTTCACCAGGTGGCGGATGGCCCTGAACGTGGATTCCGTGGCCGCCACCGGCACAGCCAGCATCACCAGATCGGCGCCGGAGATGGCTTGCAGGGCCGACGGCGCCTCCATGTCGATCACACCAAGCTGGCGCGCACGCGCGGTGGTGGAGGGCGACTTGCTGTAGCCCACCACGCGGCGCACCAAGCCAGCCTGCTTGAGCGCGAGCGCGAAAGAGCCGCCCATCATTCCGCAGCCGATCAGCCCCAGTTGTTTAAACATCGTGTGTCAACGGGTAGGCACCCAATACCTTGTAGAAAGCGCAGGTTTCCTGAAGCTCTTTCAGCGCGGCGGCCATGTGCGGCTGCGTGGGGTGGCCTTCCAGGTCAATGTAAAAGTAGTATTCCCATTTGCCCGATTTGGCCGGGCGCGATTCCAGGCGAGACATGGACACGCCGTGTTTTTTCAGCGGCGTGAGCATGTCGTGCACCGAGCCGGGCTTGTTGGGCACGGAGAGCACCAGGCTGGTGCAGTCCCGCCCGGTGGCGGCTGGCATCTCCAGCGTTTGCGGCAGGCAGATGACGGCAAAGCGGGTGCGGTTGTGCGGCTCGTCCTGGATCGCGTGGGCGACGCTGTGCAGGCCGAACTGGGCGGCGGCGCGTTCGCTGGCCAGCGCCGCCCAGGCCGGGTTGGTGGCGGCCAGCCGCGCGCCTTCGGCGTTGCTGGAGACGGCGCGCCGCTCGACATCGGGAAGATGCCGGTTCAGCCAGCCCTGGCACTGCATCAGCCCCTGGGGGTGGCCCATGACCACTTCCACGCCTTGCAGGTGGTCCACCTGGCGCAGCAGGTTGAAGCGCACCTGCAAGCTGATTTCGCCCACGGCGTGCACCGGCGAATGCAGGAACAGATCGAACGAGCGCGCCACCACGCCCTCGGTGGAGTTTTCCATGCCGACCACGCCGAACTGCGCAGCGCCGCCGGCGGTGGCGTGAAACACTTCGTCAAAGCTGTTGCAGTAGACCAGGTTGGCGGCGCTGCCGAAGTATTCGATGGCCGCCTGCTCGCAAAAGCTGCCTTGCGGCCCCAGAACAGCCACGCGCTGCGGCGCTTCCAGCGCCAGGCAGGCCGACATGATCTCGCGCCAGATGGCGGCCACGTGCTGGCCCGGCAGCGGCCCCGGATTGTTGCCTTGCACCTTGGCGATAACCTGGGCCGCGCGGTCGGGCCGGAAAAACGGGGTGCCCTCGCGGCGCTTGAGCGCGCCCACTTCCTCGGCGACCCGGGCGCGCTCGTTGAGCAGCGCGAGCAACCGGGCGTCCAGTGCATCAATGCGCGCGCGCAGCCGCGCCAGTTCTTCGGATGGTTCGGGTGAATCGCTCATGCGTGATGGCGCCCTGTGCCGCGCGTCTTATTTTTTCTCGTTGCTGCTGCTTGCACTGCTTGCGCTGCCGGCTGGCGGCGGCGCGACGACGATTTTGGAGGCGGCATCGTCGAAGGCCTTGCCGCCGGCTTCAATCGGGCCGCGCGTGCGCTCAATCACCTGCCCAGCCCATGCGTTGGCCGCGTCAATTCCGAGCGCGGCGAATTTGGCGGCGGCTGCCGATTCCTGGTAGGCAATGATAGTTTTCAGCTCGCTTTCCGAGAGCTTTTCCATGAAGATCGGCACCAGCGCCTCTTCAGCGGTCCTGGCGGTTTCCTCCTGAATCGTCTTGAAGGCGGCATCGGAGAACTTTTTCAGTTCCTGATCGAGTTTTTCGCGCACTTCTTTTTGCTGATCCGGCGGCACGGTTTGATCAAGCTTTTGCGACCAGGCGATAACCAGCGGCTGCACCGCGCTGCCGGTGAGCTGCTGCGCAATGCTGTCGCCCTCGGCTTTTTGCTGGAGCTGGGCCAACTTAACGGCCAGCGCTCGCTTGCTGTCGCTGCTTTTGCCGCTGCCGGCTTGCGCCGCAGCCGCCCGCGATGCCGCTGGCGTGGGTGACTTGTGCGCATTTTTGCCGTTGCCGGTTTGGGCCGCGGCCCCCAGCGGCATGGCGCAGACTGCCGCCAGAACGGCGGCCACGGAAAGGCGGTTGAAGATTCGGTTCAAGATTTACTCCAGTGTGGATTCGTTGGCAGGATCGCCGGCGGCAGCGTCGTTTTCCACGATCCGCTGCAAACCGCTCAGGCGTGCGCCGTCGTCCAGCGCAATAAGCGTCACGCCTTGCGTGGCGCGGCCAAGTTCGCGGATTTCGGCGACCCGGGTGCGCACCAGCACGCCCTTGTCGGTAATCAGCATGATATCGTCTTCGGGGCCCACCAGCGTGGCGGCCACCACCTTGCCGTTGCGCTCGCTTTGCTGGATGGCGATCATGCCCTTGGTGCCGCGCCCGTGGCGCGTGTATTCGGCGATGTGGGTGCGTTTGCCGTAGCCGTTTTCGGTGGCGGTGAGCACGCTGTTGCGGGCGCCCGGCTGTGTGGCGGCGGCTTCGGCGTCGGCCACCAGCAGGGCGATCACGCACTGGCCTTCTTCAAGCTGCATGCCGCGCACGCCGCGCGCATTGCGGCCCATCGGACGCACGTCGTTTTCGTCGAAGCGCACGGCCTTGCCGCCGTCGGAAAACAGCATCACGTCGTGCGCGCCGTCGGTCAGCGCAGCGCCGACAAGATAGTCGCCCTCGTCCAGGCCGACGGCGATGATGCCGGCCTTGCGCGGGTTGCTGAACTCCGACAGCGGGGTCTTCTTGACCGTGCCCATCGAGGTCGCCATGAAAACGTAGCGGTCTTGCGGAAAGCTGTGCATTTCACCGGTAAGCGGCAGCACCACGTTGATTTTTTCGCCCTCGGCCAGCGGGAACATGTTGACGATGGGGCGCCCGCGCGAGCCGCGCGAGCCGGAAGGCGTTTCCCACACCTTCAGCCAGTACATCCGGCCCCGGTTGGAAAAGCACAGGATGTAGTCGTGCGTGTTGGCGATGAAAAGCTGGTCGATCCAGTCGTCTTCCTTGGTCGCCGTGGCCTGCTTGCCGCGCCCGCCGCGCTTTTGCGCGCGGTACTCGGACAGCGGCTGCGCCTTGATGTAACCGGCGTGGCTGAGCGTGACCACCATGTCGGTGGGCGCGATCAGGTCTTCGGTGGCCAGGTCCTGCGCATTGTGCTCGATGGTGGAGCGGCGGGCGGCTTCCTTGTCCTGGCCGAATTCGGTTTTGAGCGCCGCCAATTCTCCGGCAATGATGGTGGACACGCGCGCCGGCTTGGCCAGAATGTCGAGCAGGTCCTCAATCTCGGCCATCACCTGTTTGTACTCAGCGATGATCTTGTCTTGCTCCAGCCCCGTCAGGCGTTGCAGGCGCATCTGCAAAATTTCCTGCGCCTGCGTTTCCGAAAGGCGGTATAGGCCATCGGCCTGCATACCGTAGGCGCGATCCAGCCCCTCGGGCCGGTAGTCGCCGGCGCTGACGGCCGCGCCGTCCTCGCGCGTGCGGGTGAGCATTTCGCGCACCATGGCGCTGTCCCACGAGCGCGCCATCAACTCGGTTTTGGCGACCGGCGGCGTGGGCGATTCGCGGATGATGCGGATAAATTCGTCGATGTTGGCCAGCGCCACCGCCAGCCCTTCCAGCACGTGGCCGCGCTCGCGCGCCTTGCGCAGATCGAACACGGTGCGGCGCGTGACCACCTCGCGCCGGTGTTGCAGGAAAACCTCGATCAAATCCTTGAGATTGCACAGCTTGGGCTGGCCATCGACCAGCGCCACCATGTTGATGCCGAAGGTGTCTTGCAGCTGCGTCTGTTTGTACAGGTTGTTGAGCACCACCTCCGGCACTTCGCCGCGCTTGAGTTCGATCACCAGCCGCATGCCGGATTTGTCGGACTCGTCCTGAATGTGGCTGATGCCTTCCAGCTTTTTCTCGTGCACCAGTTCGGCCATGCGCTCTTGCAGCGTGCGCTTGTTGACCTGGTAGGGCAGTTCATCGACGATGATGGCCTGCCGCTGGCCCTTGTCGATGTCCTCGAAGTGGCACTTGGCGCGCATCACCACGCGCCC
>JAIRVJ010000127.1 GCA_031253955.1 Burkholderiaceae bacterium
CCGTCGATGCCCTATGGCAGGAGATCGGCCAACTGCTGGATGCTCTCCCCGCAACACAGTGCCGCAATTACTTCGCTTCTTCTGGATTTGTCATCGCATAAATCAAAAATGCTCTGGCGCCTATGCTCGAAAGCGGGAATGACAGCCCGTGCAGGCCCCAAAAACCTAATTCATCGGCGGCGTGGCCGCCACCACTTCTTGCAAGGTGCTCACGCCTTCGGCCACACGCAGGGTGCCGGCCAGGCGCAGGGGCCTCATGCCGTCGGCGATGGCTTGGCGGCGCAGGTCGGACAGGGTGGCTTCGCCGTGCAGCAGTTGGCGAAATTTTTCCGAGACCATGAGCAGTTCGTAAATTCCCATGCGGCCGCGGTAGCCGGTCATGCGGCATTCGATGCAGCCCACGGGTTTGTACAGGCGCGGCTCGCTGTTGAGCTTCCAGGGCTTGATGGCGTCGGCCAGCATCTCTTTGGAAGCCGGGTCGGCGTCCGGCTCGCGGCAGTTCTTGCACAGGGTGCGCACCAGCCGTTGCGCCAGCACACCGAGCACGGTGGCGTTGAGCAGGTAGCGCGGCACGCCCAGCTCCATCAGCCGCGTGAGGGCCGAGGGCGCGTCGTTGGTGTGCAAGGTGGTGAAGACCAGGTGGCCGGTGAGGGCGGCCTGCACGGCCATTTCGGCGGTTTCCAGGTCGCGGATTTCGCCGATCATGATGATGTCCGGGTCTTGCCGCATGAGCGCGCGCAAGCCCTCGGCAAAACCGAATTCAAGCTGCGGCTGCACCTGCGTCTGGTTGAGCGCGGGGTCGATGCGCTCAATTGGGTCTTCAATGGTGGAGACGTTCACCTCTTCCGTGGCCACGCGCTTGAGCGTGGAGTACAGCGTGGTGGTTTTGCCCGATCCGGTCGGCCCGGTCACGAGGATGATGCCGTTGGGGTGCCCCACCAGGTTTTGCCAGCGCGCCGCGTCGTGCGCGGTAAAGCCCAACCCTTCTAGGTCTTTCACCGCCGTGTCGGGGTCGAAGATGCGCATCACCAGCTTTTCGCCGAAGGCGGTGGGCAGGGTGGAAAGGCGCATTTCGATTTCCTCGCCGCGCGGGTTGCGGGTCTTGATGCGGCCATCCAGCGGGCGGCGCTTTTCCACCACGTCCATGCGGCCCAGCAGCTTCACGCGCGCGGTCATGGCCGCCATCACCCCCAGCGGCACGGTGTAAACGGGGTGCAGCACGCCATCGATGCGAAAGCGGATCACGCCTTGCTCGCGCCGCGGCTCGATGTGGATGTCGCTGGCGCGCTGATCGAACGCGTATTGCCACAGCCAATCGACCACCTGTACCACGCCCTGGTCGTTGGCGTCGAGCTGGCGGTTGGAGCGCCCCAGCTCCACCAGTTGCTCGAAGCTGGCGACGTTGCCACTGCCGGCCTTTTGCGCGGCACGCACCGATTTGGCAAGCGCGTAAAACTCGCCCGTGAAGCGCGTGATTTCCTGCGGATTGGCCACCACGCGCCGCACCCGCCGCCCAGACTGGCGCTCCACCTCGGCCACCCAGTCATCAATGAAAGGCTCGCTGGTGGCGACCACGATTTCCGCGCTGCTGGCCTGCACCGGCAGCACCTTGTTGCGCTCGGCGTAGGTGGCGCTCATGGCATCAGCCACCTTGCCCACGTCCACCTTCAGCGGGTCGATGCGCAGGTATTCCAGCTTGGCGCATTGGGCCAGATATTTGGTGAGGTCTTCCACCTCCATCGGCGCGCCGTCGCTGGCGCGCTGCACGCCCACGGCGGCCAGCCGCACCAGCGCGGACTGGGCGCTCTCGGCCGCCGAACAGCGGGCGATGATGCGGTCGGCCTCCTCCGGGGTAATGGTGCCGTCGGCGCGCATCCACTCGACCAGATGCAGCCAGCGTACCGGGCCGATGTGATGATCTGGCGAACTCAAACGCGGGGTTTTTTCGCGGGTTGCTGATTTACTCATCGCTGCAGAGGTTTCAAAATTGCGGTCCAGCGGCTTGCTGGCAAATGCCAGCAAGCCTCGATTTGGCGCGCTCGCTCCAACAGCAGGGCGCGCCCGGGCCGGCTGGGCGTGCGCTGCGCCAGCACCACCGTGTTGCCTTCGCGCGTGGGCTTGAACAGCCAAACCGCCCGCTCGCCGAATGCCGCGCCGATGTGCGCCACGCTGTGCTCGAAATTTTCCGAGCGGCCAAACAGGTTCACGGCCATGATGCCATCATCGGTCAGCATGCGCCGGCAATCGGCGTAAAACGCGGGGGTATCCACCACCGGCGCGGTAGCCTGGCCATCGTACAGATCGACCGCCAGCGCATCGACCGCGCCCTGCCATTCTTGCCTTTGAATTTCTTGCGCCGCGTCGCCCATCACCACGCGCAAGCGTGACCCCTCGGCGGGGAGCTTGAACCACATGCGGCACACATCCGCCACACGCGCATCAAGCTCCACCGCCGTGCAGCGCATACCCAGCATCCCGTGGCAAAACCGGGTGATCGCCCCCGCGCCCAGCCCAAGCTGCATCGCGTGGCGGCCCTTGACCGATTCGGGCGCCATGAACAGCAGCCACGCCATCATGCGCCGAATGTATTCAAGGTGAAGCTCCAGCGGCGCGTCAATCCGCATCGCACCCTGCACCCATTCCGAACCAAAGTGCAGATAGCGCACCCCGCCGCTTTCGGAAAGGTTGATGTCGGATGGTGCGGCGGGTTTCAAGATGCAATGCCGGTTTTCATTGGACCGCGCCGATGGCCCCTGCCAGCTCCTGCGCCAGCGTTTGGGCCAGCGCGCCGTCTTGCGCTTCGACCATCACGCGTACCAGCGGCTCGGTGCCGCTGGGGCGGATGAGGATGCGGCCGGTGTTGCCCAGCTTGGCTTCGGCGGCGCGGGTGGCGTGTTGCAGGCTTTCGGTTTGCCACGCCTGACCGGGCGCGATGGGCACGTTGACCAAGGTCTGCGGATACAGCGCGATGCCCGCCAGCAACTGCGGCAGGCGCTTGCCTTGCGTGGCGCAGGCTTGCAGCACTTGCAGCGCGGAGATGATGCCGTCGCCCGTGGTGTGCTTATCGCGCACGAGGATGTGGCCGGAACCTTCGCCGCCCAGCAGCCAGCCGCGCCGGATGAGTTCTTCCATCACGTAGCGGTCGCCGACCTTGGCGCGCGCGAAGTCCAGGCCCAGTTCACGCAGCGCGCGCTCGATGGCCAGGTTGGTCATGAGCGTGCCCACGACGCCGGCCAGTCCAGGCGGGCGCTGGCCCGCGCGCGCGTGGCCGGTCAGCCGGTCGGCGGCGATGACGTAGAGCAGTTGGTCGCCGTCGTAGAGCCGGCCCTGGTCATCGACCATTTGCACGCGGTCGGCGTCGCCGTCGAGCGCTAACCCCAAATCCGCGCCCTGCTCGCGCACGGCCCGCGCTAGCGCCTGCGGGTGCGTGGCGCCCACGCCGTCGTTGATGTTCAGACCGTCGGGCGCGGCGCCGATGGCGCTGACCTGCGCGCCCAATTCGTGCAACACCATCGGCGCGACCTGGTAGGCCGCGCCGTGCGCGGCGTCCACCACGATTCTCAGACCCTTGAGGCTCAAATCGCCCCGGAACGCGCTTTTGCAAAATTCCACGTAGCGGCCCGCCGCATCGTCCAGCCGCCGCGCGCGTCCGAGCGCCTGCGATCCGGCCCATTGCGGCGGCTGCCCCAGCAGGCTCTCGACTTCCTGCTCCCACGCATCGGGCAGCTTGCTGCCTTGCGCGTCGAAGAACTTGATGCCGTTGTCGGTGTGCGGGTTGTGGCTGGCGCTGATGACCGCGCCCAGGCTGGCGCGCTGCGCCCGCGTGAGATACGCCACGGCGGGCGTGGGCACGGGGCCGAGCAGCATGACGCTGGCGCCGGCGGAGATCAGGCCCGATTCCAGCGCGCTTTCCAGCATGTAGCCGGAAATGCGCGTGTCCTTGCCGATCAGCACCACCGGCTGCGATTCGCTGCGTTTGAGCACGCGGCCCACGGCATGGCCCAGGCGCAGCACGAAATCGGGCGTGATGGGCGCGTGGCCCACCGTGCCGCGTATGCCGTCGGTACCGAAGTATTCGCGGCTCATGGGGAAGGAGTCTCGTGATTCATGGCAAGCCAGATTTTGACCGCTTGCGCGGTGGCCGCCACATCATGCACCCGCACGATGCGCGCGCCGCGCTCGATGGCCAGCAGCGCGGCGGCTACGCTGGCGGCAACACGCTGGTCTGGAGGGTTGCCATCGGCAGGCACGGCAGGCGCAGGCTGGGATGGAGCGCAGTGGAATCCCGGCTTTGAACGGTTGCTGCCGGGATTGCGTTTTGCCTCATCCCAGCCTGCGGTTTTGACATCGCCCAATGCCGCGCCCAGCGCCGATTTGCGCGACCAGCCCACCAGCAGCGGATAGCCCGCCGCCAGGAGTTCGCCCTGCCGTGCCAGCAGCGCGAAGTTCTGCGCCACAGTTTTGCCGAAACCGATGCCCGGATCCAGCACAATGCGGCTCTTTTGCACGCAAAACCCTTGCAACTCCTGGGCTGCTTGCTGCAAAAACAGCAGCACCTGGGGCACGGCGTCGCCTTCCATCGGCGCGCGCTGCATGGTTTGCGGAGCGCCGTGCATGTGCATCAGGCACACGCCGCAAGCGGGGTGGCGCGCCACCACTTCCCGCGCACCCGGCTGGCGCAGCCCCCAGATGTCGTTGATGATGTCCGCCCCCAGATCGAGCGCGGCGGCCATCACTTCCGGCTTGCTGGTATCGGCCGACACCGGCACGCCCAGCTTCACCGCCTCGCGCACCAGCGGCAGCACGCGCGCCAACTCTTCGTCCGGCGGCACGGGCCGACTGCCGGGGCGGCTCGATTCGCCGCCGATATCCAGAATGTCCGCCCCCTCGCCAATCAACCGCTCGCACCGCGCAAGCTGCGCGCGCAAATCCCCAGGCTGCCCGTCACCCGAAAACGAATCGGGCGCGACATTGACAATGCCCATGACGCGCGGCTGGCTCAGATTAATCCGGTAGCGGGTGGTTTGCCAATAGGTCATCGGACGGCCAAAGAACAGACCCAGAGCGCGCGGCTCCGCAGGAATTTGCTCCGGGTTTACTGCAACACCCACGTTCCGGCTTTTTTGATCTCGGCGTACATGGCATCAGGGGCCAGATCAATCTCGCCCGGCCACGTAACGGCGCCATGCTCGACGCACGCTTGGGCGAAGATCGAGGGATCGGCGAGGGCAGCGAAAACGCCAGCGCCAGACGACTGGATAAGGGCTGCAAAGTCCGTCATCCCTTCGGTGCCGTCAACGAACCGGATGCGCAACCGGAACCCCGGCAGAACTTCCACGGACGCCACGCGCCACGGCATGCGTGGCTGGATCGGCGGAGTTACTGTAAAGGACGAATTTTCTTGAGCGGCTGATTGTGCGCACATAGCTCCCAATCCTCCATGAGTTCGGCGCGATGTTCTTGCGCCCATTCGAGAATCAAGGCCAAGGCTCTCCGGGGCATTTAACCTTCCAGGGTGTCCAGCGTCCGGATGTCGATCAGCGCCTCGTGCTCGGCGTAGAGCGCATGAAAGTGCGGCGGAACGTGATCGTTCCAGAACATCTGAATCAGAATTCCATAGAACGTGCTGATGGTCGGCACTTGATGAGACTCCCTTTACCACAATCAAATCCAAAATCCGAACAGGATGGAAAGCACGATAGCAAGGCTATAATGTTGGGGTTCGCTTTGCTCACTCCAACCTATACGCTTGATGCCAAGCTTGCACATCGTTGACAAATTGTCGCCAAGAGTCAGGATTTGGCAACGCACGAAGCGGAATAACCAGTGCATTGCCGTTCTTGCCCGTGATTGCCAATGTGCTGTTGTTCCCCTCAACAGAAACTACCTCACCCCAAGTACGGGTGCCCACGAGACGCCCGATTTGAGTGGACCAGCCCTCTGGCCCAATGTTGAGAGTACGCTCTTTGCCTTTGAACACGAACTGCGGAAATGCGGCGAATAACAACGTAATGACCGGCAAGACGACCACGAACAACGCGAGCGCTAAACCCAATCGAAATGGCGGACTTGCTGAAAGAGCGGCAAGAAATGCGACGAAAACCGCAAAAAATACATGGGTGCGCCACAGCTTCGCGCACCATGCGCTCCAGTACCAGCGCCATACCTCCTTGCGTGACGATCGGTAGTGCAATGTGTAGCTCATGCCGTCCAACGTAAAAATCGATGAACACAGCGACTTCGGCTCCATCGGGGAAGAAACCGTGGTTGAACACAACCTTGCCGCTGGCGACCGTGCTTTTGACAACTTACATGTTGCCCCTCTCCACGCCAAACACTCACGCTCAACGCAAAACCTTTCTTCAAGCCGCCGTCGGCGCCGGGCTGGGCGGCTTGGCGCTGGCGGGGCTGGGGCCGGGGGAAACGGGGGGCGTGCGGGGGGTGAAGTCTTGCGGCGGGCGCGGCGGGCGGCCGGCCATGATGTCGTTGATCTGGTCGCTGTCGATGGTTTCCCACTCCAGCAGCGCCTTGGCCAAGGCTTGCATCTTGTCCTGGTTTTCCTCGATCAGGCGGCGCGCAAGGGCGTATTGCTCGTCGATGATGCGGCGCACTTCGACATCAACGCGCTGCATGGTTTCTTCGGAAATGTTGGTGGTCTTGGTGACGCTGCGGCCCAGGAAAATTTCACCTTCGTTTTCGGCATAGACCATCGGCCCCATCGCTTCGCTCATGCCGTATTTCATCACCATGTCGCGCGCCAGGTTGGTTGCGCGCTCGAAGTCGTTGCTGGCGCCGGTAGTCATCTGGTGCATGAACACTTCTTCGGCGATGCGCCCGCCAAAGAGCATGCTGATCTGGTGGAGCATGAATTCCTTGTCGTGCGTGTAGCGGTCGTTTTCGGGCAGGCTCATGGTCACGCCCAGCGCGCGGCCGCGCGGGATGATGGTGACTTTGTGCACCGGGTCGCACTTCGGCAAAAGCTTGCCGATGAGCGCGTGGCCCGCCTCGTGGTAGGCGGTGTTGCGGCGCTCTTCTTCTGGCATGACCATGCTCTTGCGCTCCGGTCCCATGAAGATTTTGTCCTTGGCGCGCTCGAAGTCCTGCATTTCCACCACGCGGGCGTTGCGGCGTGCGGCCATCAGCGCGGCCTCGTTGCACAGGTTGGCCAGATCGGCGCCGCTCATGCCGGGGGTGCCGCGGGCGATCACGCTCGCATTCACGTCCTGCCCGATCGGCACCTTGCGCATGTGCACGTTCAGGATTTGCTCGCGGCCCCGGATGTCGGGCAACTGCACATAAACCTGACGGTCGAAGCGCCCCGGGCGCAGCAGCGCCGAATCCAGAATATCAGGCCGGTTGGTGGCGGCCACCACGATCACGCCCAGGTTAGTCTCGAAGCCGTCCATCTCCACCAGCATCTGATTGAGCGTCTGCTCGCGCTCGTCGTTGCCGCCGCCCAGGCCCGCGCCGCGCTGACGGCCCACGGCGTCAATCTCGTCGATGAAGATGATGCAGGGGGCGTTTTTCTTGGCGTTTTCGAACATGTCGCGCACGCGCGCCGCGCCCACGCCGACGAACATCTCCACGAAATCGGAACCGCTGATGCTGAAAAACGGCACCTTGGCCTCGCCCGCAATCGACTTGGCCAGCAGCGTTTTGCCCGTGCCCGGCGGCCCCACCAGCAGCAGGCCGCGCGGAATGCGCCCGCCGAGCTTCTGGAACTTGGCCGGGTCTTTCAGGAAATCGACCACTTCCTTGACTTCTTCCTTGGCCTCGTCGCAGCCGGCCACGTCGGCGAAGGTGACGGAGTTGTTGTTCTCGTCTAGCATCCGCGCCTTGCTCTTGCCGAAGCTGAACGCGCCGCCCCTGCCGCCGCCCTGCATCTGGCGCATGAAATAAATCCACGCACCAATCAGCAGCAGCATCGGCCCATAGCTGATAAGCAGGGTGAACAGCAGCGATTCTTCGCGCGGCTTGACGTCGAACTTGACGTTGTGATTAATCAGATCGCCGACCAGTCCGCGGTCCAGATACGTGGCGTTGGCCCGCACGCGGCGCTCGTCGGTCATGGTGGCCAAGATGTCGGTGCCGTTCTGGCCCTCCCGAATCTCCACACTCTTGACCCGGTTATCGCGCACTGCCTGCAGGAAATCCGAGTACACCATAGGGCTGGCACTGGCCATGCGGCTGCCCTCGAATTGCCGGAAAAGGGTGATCAGCACCAAGGCGAACACCATCCATACGGCAATTTTCGAAAACCAGGGATTCTTCAACGTCGCGGCTCCAGAAACTATGGGGGAAGTGGTTTCAGATCGGGACGATTCTAGGGCTTTCAACCGCCCCGCGTGCACCGGGCGCAAGGCCAGCGGTTGTCACACGGGGTAGGGGCGAAACATCTTTCGTCCTGCGGCGCCTCATTCAAAGCGCCGTGACTCTTTCACTGTAAGGGCGAAAAATCTTTCGCCTCTACAAAACGCTCAACCCAATTTCAAGCCAACGCCTGCCAGAAACGTCTCCGCCGAGCGGTCGCGCGAGGCTTTGGGCTTGATTGGCTTGACCACCCGAAAACGCTCCTTGAACAGCTTGACCAGTTGGCTGTAGCCGCTGCCGTGAAACAGCTTGGCCACGAGCGCGCCTTCGGGCTTCAAGTGCGCGCAGGCAAAGTCCAGCGCCAGTTCCACCAGATGCGCGATGCGGGCGGCATCGCTGGCGGCAATGCCCGACAGATTGGGCGCCATGTCCGACACCACCACGTCCGCCCGGCGGCCCGCCAGCGCCTCGTGCAGCCGGGCCAGCGTTTGCGCCTCGCGGAAATCGCCTTGCAGAAAAGTGACGCCATCGACCGGCGCCATCGGCAGCACGTCCAGCGCCAATATCGCCCCACCCGGCCCCAGCTTGCGGCGCAGGTACTGGCTCCACGCGCCGGGGGCGCTGCCCAGGTCCACCACCACATGGCCGGGGCGGATCAGCCCCAGCACCTCGTCGATTTCCTTGAGCTTGTAGGCGGCGCGGGCGCGGTAGCCCTCGCGCTGGGCGAGCTTGACGTAGGGATCGTTCACGTGGTCGCTGAGCCACGCCTTGTTGACTTTTTTGCTTTTCGTTCTGACTTTCATGCGCGCCGATAATACCGGCCATGCCACACATTGAACTGACGCCCGCCGAACGCAAGGCGCACCGCGCCCAGGCCCACCATCTGGAGCCGGTGGTGATAATCGGCGCGGGCGGCCTCACCCCCGCCGTATACAAGGAGGCCGACGCCGCCCTGAACGCCCACGGCCTGATCAAAATCCGCGCCCTCGGCGAAGACCGCATCACGCGCCAGGCCTGCGGTGAACAACTGGCGGATGAGCTGAACGCCGCGCTGGTGCAGCACATCGGCAAGCTGCTGATTCTGTGGCGGCCCAAACCCGCCAAAGCGCGCGCCGCCGATGAAGACCGGATGCCCGGCCCCAGGGAAGTCAAAACGCTCAAATACAGCACGCGCGGCGGCCAGCGCCCGCAAGTCAAAGTGGTGCGCGTGCTCGGCAACCAGCGCCTGACGCCGGGCGGCAAGCTCAAGAAAGCGCGACCGCCAAGGCCAAGCTCAATCAAGAAAAACCGGCCAGACTGATTTTGTTATTCCCTCTCGCCCTTTTGGGGAGAGGGTTAGGGAAAGGGAATACGCGGCACAAACGTTGTTATGCCAGCCAGCGCCGCTGGCCCTCCCCCTAACCCTCTCCCGCAAGCGGGCGGGGGAGAAAAACCACGCTCAACACGCAACCCAAATGCCTGAACGCCAGCGCCATATCCTGTGCATGAAGTGGGGCACGAAATACGGCCCCGAATACGTCAACCGCCTGTACGGCATGGTGCGCCGGTATCTGGCGGGCGATTTCAACTTTGTGTGTCTCACGGACGACGCCGGCGGTATCCGCCCCGAAGTGCGCTGCCTGCCGATTCCCCTGCTCGATATGCACCTTGCGCCAGGCCAGCGCGACGGCGCCTGGAAAAAACTCACCACTTTCGAGGCCGATCTGCACGGCCTGCAAGGCACGGCGCTTTTTCTCGATCTGGACGTGGTGGCGGTCGGCCCGCTGGATGATTTCTTCACCCTGCCGGGTCAGTTTCTCATCATCCGCGACTACCGGCGCTTCTGGCGGTTCGGCCCCCGCGTCATCGGCAATTCATCGGTCTATCGCTTCGAGCTGGGCGCGCACGCCGACGCGCTGGCTTACTTTCGCGCCCACATCGACGAAGTGCAGCGCAAGCACCGCAACGAGCAGCACTTTCTCTCGCACTTTCTGCACCGGCAAGGCAAACTCGGCTACTGGCCCGCCGGATGGTGCCCCAGCTTCAAGTACCACTGCATCCCGCCCTGGCCTGGCAATTACCGGAAAGCGCCTTTCATTCCGGAAGGCGCGCGTATCGTCATCTTCCACGGAGAAGTCAACCCGCCCGACGCCCTGGCGGGCCGGCGCAACAAGCGTTTTGCCCACATCGAGCCGGCGCGCTGGATCGCCGAATACTGGCGCGAGTAGTTTTGAAGCGTGCTACGGCTCAAACGTAAGAAACGCCGACGATCTCGTAGCACTTGACGCCGCCAGGCGCCCGTACCTCCACGGTATCGCCCTCTTCCTTGCCGATCAGCGCGCGAGCAATCGGGCTGCCTATGTTGATCAGGCCGTGCTTGAGGTCGGCCTCGTCCTCGCCGACGATCTGGTAGGTCACTTGCTCGCCGCCGGCCTCGTCCTGCAATTGCACCGTGGCGCCGAACACCACCGCGCCGCCCGCGTCGAGCGCCGCCGGGTCGATGATTTGCGCGGCAGCCAGCTTGTTCTCGACTTCCTTGATGCGGCCTTCGATAAAGCCCTGCCGCTCCTTGGCCGCTTCGTATTCCGCGTTCTCCGACAGATCGCCATGCGAGCGCGCCTCGGCAATCGCGTTGATCGCCGCAGGGCGCTCGCGCGTTTTCAGACGCTGCAACTCGGCCTTGAGCTGCTCGGCGCCGCGCTTGGTGATAGGAATAGTGGCCATGAATTTTTGTTGCAAAACGGAATGCCAAAAGAACAAACCGCCGGGGCCGCCGACGGTTTCGAGGGGGCCATTATGCCGCGCCGGGAAGCGCCCAGAAAATTTCTCACCGGCGACATGGCGGGCGCTTGGCGGAGTGCTCAAAGGCAAGGGCAATGGGGCGCGGCGGCAGGCATGGGCGGCAAATGAAGATCACCGCCGACGCCAACGTCCTGGTGCGCCTGCTCATGGCCGATGACCAAGCCCAGAACCGCATTGCCATCCAGACCGTTGAAAACGCCAGCCTGGTTGCCATCAGCGTCCATGCGCTATGTGAACTTGCGTGAGTTCTCCACCGCAACTACGCTATTGCTTGACGCCGAGCACGCCCGGCAATCAGCGCTGTCTGCAATGACCTTAACGAGGCGCCGGGTAGGTAACAATGGGCCGCTCATTGAGCGGTTGAACGGAACGGTTGTTATGGCTGTAGCGCGCCTTGAAGGCTTCGATCTGCTCATCCGAAAGCGTGACGGGTTGGCGCAAGACGTACCACTCCACGTTCTCAGTCAGTGGCGGCGTGGTCAGCGAACCCAAGTAATGGTAGTAGGCCATGTCGTGCGGCAGCAAGGCGCTGATGCTAGCGGAAAAGGCCTTGTGCGAAGGCTTCTTGTCAATCTGCTCGAGAATCTTGGCTGCCAGTGCATTGGCAGCGCCTTGCCGGTACATGACGCCGATCACGGCCACTCGGCCATCAGCGGCGCTAAAGACGAAATGGCCTTCCATCGGAAAGAATTTGCCGTCGATCGTGTGTTCGCTGGTCGCATGGAAATGGAACTGCGCCAATTTGAAGTGGCGACCGCGAATCACGGCTTCGGGGCCTTTGGACTCCACTTCGATGGCGTGGCCGTTGTCGACCACTTCCATTTCCGCTTTCGGGTGCAGGATATGAATACGCTGCGATTCCCGCGCATCGCCAGCGTGTATCTTGGCGGTTTCAATGTTGATGGGCGACTCAGCCGCGTCATGCACGGCTTTCCATTGGTCCTGATGGCCGTAGTCCAAGGGCTGAGCATGAACGGCGGCGGCGGCCAGCAAGGCGGCCAGAGCGAATGAGCGAGATAAAAGCAGCATGGGGAAAAATGAGTACTGATTGAGAAAAATAAGTGTAGCACGGTGAAAAGCGGCTTGCTTGGCCGCAACCGCAAGGAAAAGGGGCGATGCCCGCGCTCCCACCCATGAGGGAAAACCCCGGCTTTGCCTGCCAGACCGGCAGGCATAAGGCGGGAGGACAAGACCATGCCCGCCCGGATGCAATTCCTGAATCAATAGCTGGATACGCCTTTTTTGCAATGATTTTTGTTGAAAATCACCTGATTAGATACATACCTCAGGCGAAGTTGAAAACGCAACCCCAGGACGCATTTATAAGGCATAGGCACTTCAAAGGAGATGTGCGATGTCGCAAGACCTCATCCAGTTTCAGCCCG
>JAIRVJ010000041.1 GCA_031253955.1 Burkholderiaceae bacterium
CACGCCCGCGAGCACAACCTCAAGAATTTGTCGGTGGACATTCCGCGCGGCAAGTTCAACGTCATCACCGGTGTTTCCGGTTCGGGCAAATCGACGCTGGCGTTCGACATCCTGTTCAACGAAGGGCAGCGGCGCTATCTGGAAAGTCTCAACGCCTACGCGCGCAGCATCGTGCAGCCGGCGGGTCGCCCGGAAGTCGATGCGGTGCACGGCATTCCGCCCACGGTGGCGATCGAGCAACGCCTTTCGCGCGGCGGGCGCAAAAGCACGGTGGGCACCACCACCGAGGTCTGGCACTTTCTGCGCCTGCTGTACGTCAAGCTGGGCGTGCAGCACTGCATTCACGACGGCGCGGCGCTGCATCCGCAAACGCCGGAGCGCATCGCGGCGCAAATTCTCACGCGCTACCGCGGCCAGACCATCGGCCTGCTGGCGCCGCTGGTCACGGCGCGCAAAGGCGTCTATACCGAACTGGCGGACTGGGCGCGCCCGCGCGGCTACACGCATTTGCGGGTCGATGGCCAGTTTTTGCCGACCACGGGGTTTCCGCGCATCGACCGCTACAAAGAGCACCACATCGAACTGCCCGTGCAAAGCCTGACAGTCACGCCCGCCGGCGAAGCGCCGCTGCGCGAGGCGCTGGCGCGCGCGCTGGAACTGGGCAAGGGCATGGTGCACGTGCTGCACGGCTTTGGCGCGGAGCAACTCTCGCAGGCGCTGCGCGAAGGCCGCCCCACGGCGGGCATCGGGCAGGTGGACGTGTTCTCCACCCGCCGTGCCTGCCCGGTGTGCGCCGCCAGCTACGCCGAACTCGACCCGCGCCTGTTCTCCTACAACAGCAAGCACGGCTGGTGCCCCGATTGCGTCGGCACCGGCGTCAAGCTCACACGCGAGCAGCGGCAGGTGCTGGACGACACGCAGCTTGACAAAGAGGGCGACGCGCGGGGCCGTGAGCGATCCTTCGCCGAACCGGAATTGGACGACGTGGCTGACGATACGGTTTGCCCGGTGTGCAACGGCACGCGCCTGAACGCCACGGCGCGCGCCGTCTTGCTCCCTTTCCCGCTGGCCGATGCACGCTCTCCCTCGCTTGCGAGGAACGGCAGAGGCAGCGCCGTGGAGATGCCATCGGTCGTCGATTCACTCCCTCCCCTGCTTGCGGGGGAGGGCAGGGGTGGGGGCGAGGGCGCAACCCTCTTCTCCCCGCTGCTCAACGACTCTGCCCCCACCCTAACCCTCCCCCGCAAGCAGGGGAGGGATCCGGCAGGTGTCGCTATCACCCAACTGGCCCGCCTGAGCATCACTGATCTGCGCCGCCGCTTCGACCAACTCGCGCTAGCCGGGCGCGAGGCCGACATCGCCCGCGACCTGCTGCCCGAAATCAAAAGCCGCCTGCAATTTCTGGAACAGGTCGGCCTGGGCTACCTCACGCTGGACCGCGGCGCGCCCACCTTGAGCGGCGGCGAGGCGCAGCGCATTCGCCTGGCGGCGCAACTGGGCAGCAACCTGCAAGGCGTGTGCTACGTGCTGGACGAGCCGACCATCGGCCTGCACCCGCACGACAGCCAGGCGCTGCTGGGCGCGCTGCACGGCCTGGCCGCGCAAGGCAACACGCTGGTGGTGGTCGAGCACGACCAGGACACCATCCGGGCTGCCTCCCACCTGATCGACATCGGCCCCGGCGCGGGCGTGCGCGGCGGCGCGCTGGTGGCGCAAGGCGCCGTGGCCGACGTGCAAGCCGCGCCCGATTCGGTTACGGGCCGCTATCTGCGCCAGGCCATGCGCCACCCCTTCCAGCCGCGCCGCGCGGTGTCGTTATTCCCTCCCCCGCTTGTGGAGGGCTGCTCACCCCCTCTCCCGCTTGCGGGAGAGGGCCGGGGAGAGGGCGAGGGCGCATCCATTTGGCCAAGCGCTTCAACCAACGCCGCAAGCCCCCTCCCCAACCTTTCCCCAGAAGGAGACGGAGCCAAGTGGCTCACCATTCAAGGCGCCCATCTGCACAACCTGAAAAACATCAACGCGGCGGTTCCTCTCAAGCGCCTGGTCGCGGTCACGGGCGTAAGCGGGTCGGGCAAATCGACCCTCGCGCGCGATGTGCTGCTGGCCTCCCTGCAGCGCCTGATACGCCCCAATTTCAAAGAAAAATCGGCCTCTAGCCAAGGTGGATCAAGTGCTAGCAGCTATCAAATCAATAATCATGGACTGATCGGCTGCACCGCGCTGGAAGGCTTTGGCCAGATCGACCGCGTGCTGGAAGTCGATCAAACCCCCATCGGCAAAACCCCGCGCTCCTGCCCCGCCACCTACATCGGCTTTTGGGACGCCGTGCGCAAACTCTTTGCCGATACGCTCGAAGCCAGGGCGCGCGGCTACGGGCCAGGACGCTTTTCCTTCAACACCGGCGAAGGCCGCTGCCCGGCCTGCGAAGGGCAAGGGATGCGCACCATCGAAATGAGCTTTCTGCCCAACGTGAAAGTGCCGTGCGAAGTCTGCCGTGGCGCGCGCTTCAACCCCGAAACGCTGGCCGTCACCTGGCGCGGCAAAAGCGTGGGCGACGTGCTGCGCATGGAAGTCGATGAGGCCGCGTCCTTCTTCGCCACCATGCCCGCTATCGCCCACCCGCTGCGGCTGCTGGGCGACGTGGGGCTGGG
>JAIRVJ010000051.1 GCA_031253955.1 Burkholderiaceae bacterium
CCGCCGTGCAGCAGCGCGCCGGTGGTCACCATTTCGGTATAGAGGCGCGCGCGCCGCGTCAGCAGCCGGTGCAGATAGCGGCAATGCTTGTCCGTCCAATCGAGCATCGGCGCAACCGACAGCCGCCAAGGCGAAGGGTTGGGGTCCAGACGATACATGCCGTATTGTCGCTACGGCAACGTCGCTCAACGCCCTTGCTGGCAAAGGCAAAAAGCGGTTGACGCAAAAAACCCCGCCGCAGCGGGGCTTTTGCAGACACGGCGCGTGCCGTTTTCAGGCCATGTGCAGTCCGCCGTTGCAGGGGAATTCAGCACCGGTGGTAAAGCCCGAATCCTCGCTCGCCAGCCAGGTAACAATGGAGCCGATTTCTTCGGGCGTGCCCAGGCGCTTGACCGGGATGGTGGCGACGATTTTTTCCAGCACGTCGGGGCGGATGGCCTTGACCATGTCGGTGCCGATGTAGCCGGGGCTGACGGTGTTGACCGTGACGCCCTTGTTGGCCATCTCCTGCGCCAGCGCCATGGTAAAGCCGTGCATGCCCGCCTTGGCTGCCGAGTAGTTGGTCTGCCCGGCCTGGCCCTTGGCGCCGTTGACCGAACTGATCTGGATCACGCGGCCCCAGCCTTTTTCCACCATATCGGGGATGACCTGCTTGGTCACGTTGAACATGGAGTTGAGGTTGGTGTCGATCACCGCGTCCCAGTCCTCGCGCGTCATTTTCAGGAACATGCGGTCGCGCGTGATGCCCGCGTTGTTGACCAGCACGTCAATCGGGCCGTGCTCGGCCTTGGCCTTGGCGAAGGCGTCCACGGTGGACTGCCAGTCGGCCACGTTGCCGGCGCTGGCATAAAAGGTGAACCCGGCGGCTTTTTGCTCGTCGATCCACTTTTGATAATCCCGCGTCGGGCCGCAGCCCGCGATTACCTTGAAGCCGGCCTTGAACAGCCGATGGCAGAGCGCGGTGCCGATACCGCCCATGCCGCCCGTGACGTATGCAATTTTCTGAGTCATTTCGGTCTCCTAATCAGTCAGGTTGAGGGTTGAGGAAAAATTCAAGGAGCGCGTTACCGCTCCAGCGCCAGCGCCACGCCCATGCCGCCGCCGATGCACAGGCTGGCCAGACCCTTCTTGGCGTTGCGGCGCTGCATTTCATACAGCAGCGTAACCAGAATCCGGCAGCCCGATGCGCCGATGGGGTGGCCGATGGCGATTGCACCGCCGTTGACGTTGACCTTGGCCGGATCGACGCCCAGCAGCTTGTTGACGGCGGCGGCTTGCGCGGCGAAGGCTTCGTTGAGTTCAAACAAATCCACGTCGCCGATTTGCCAGCCCGCGCGCTGCAAGGCTTTTTGCGTGGCCTTGACCGGCCCCAGGCCCATGATCGCCGGTTCCAGCGCCACGGTGGCAAACGAGGCGATGCGCGCCAGCGGTTTGAGGCCCAGCGCGGCGGCTTTGCGGGCGGTCATGACCACCACCGCGGCCGCGCCGTCGTTGATGCCGCTGGCGTTGCCCGCCGTCACCGTGCCGTCCTTGGCGAACGCGGGCCTGAGCTTGGTCAGCGCCTCGGTGTTGGTCTTTTTGTTGATGAATTCATCGCTGTCGAAAATGATTGGATCGCCTTTACGTTGCGGCACGGCAACCGGCGTAATCTCGTCCTTGAAGCGGCCCGCATCCTGCGCTGCGCCAGCTTTTTGCTGGCTGGACAAGGCCAGCGCGTCTTGCATTTCGCGCGTGATGCCTTCCTGCTTGGCGACGTTCTCGGCGGTAACGCCCATGTGGTACTGGTTGTACACGTCCCACAGGCCATCGACGATCATGGAGTCCTGCAACTTCCAGTCGCCCATGCGCTGACCGTCGCGGCTGCCGGGCAAGATGTGCGGACTGGCGCTCATGTTCTCTTGCCCGCCCGCCACGCCGATGTCGTAGTCGCCCGCGTTGATGGCCTGCGCCGCCAGCATCACGGTCTTGAGGCCCGAACCGCACACGGCGTTGATGGTCATGGCCGGCACATCCTTGGGTATGCCCGCCTTGAGCAGCGCCTGCCGCGCCGGGTTCTGGCCCAGGCCCGCCGCCAGCACCTGGCCCATGATGACCTCGCCGACTTGGGCGGGATCGAGCTTGGCGCGCGCCAGCGCCGCTTTGATGGCGATGCTGCCCAGCTCGACCGCCGGGGTCTTGGCCAGCGTGCCGCCGAATTTGCCTACCGCGGTGCGCGCCGCAGCAACGATAACGATGTCTTCCATACGCTTTTCTCCTAAAAAACAATTTAATCTGGAAACGGCAGTTTCAAGCCTTGACCTTGACGTAGCGTCCCGGCGCGGGTTCGATGGCGCGGTATTTGGGCGCTTTGCCGTAAGTTTCCGGCGCGGCGATTTGCCGTCCGGCGTGACCTTTGAGCCAAGCCGCCCAATCGGTCCACCAACTGCCCGGATGTTCCTGGGCGCCGGCCAGCCACTCGTCCTGCGTCGGCGGCAGCTTGCCATCCTCGCGCAACCAGTGACTGCGCTTTTTGGCCGCTGGCGGGTTGATGACCCCGGCGATATGGCCCGACGCGCCCATCGCAAAACGCTTGGGGCCGGACAGCACTTGCGTGCTGGCGTAAGCGCCGCGTATCGGCACGATATGGTCTTCGCGCGAACCGTAGATGTAAACCGGAATGTCGATCTTGCCCAGGTCGATTTTTTCGCCGCACACCGTGCACTTGCCGGGTTTGGTCAGGTTGTTTTCGAGGTAGGTATTGCGCAGATACCAGGCGTAGAACGGCCCCGGCAGGTTGGTCGAGTCGCTGTTCCAGTACAGCAGATCAAACGGCGGCGGGGTTTCGCCCTTGAGGTAATTGCCGACCACGTAGTTCCACACCAAATCGGTGGGCCGCAAGAAGCTGAAGGTGGCCGCCAAGTCTTGTCCCTTGAGCAGACCGCCCTTGCCCATCTCGACCTCGCGGTACTTGACGAAACCTTCGTCGATGAACACGTCCAGCACGCCGGTGTCGGAAAAGTCCAGGAACGAGGTCAAAAAGGTTGCGCTGGCCACCGCTTGCTCGCCGCGCGCGGCCAGCACCGCCAGCGCCGTGCCCAGAATGGTGCCGCCCACGCAAAAGCCCAGCGTGTTGATTTGCGCGGCCCCGCTGATTTCACGCACCGTGTCGATGGCGCGCAGCGCCGCGTGCTCGACGTAATCGTCCCACGTGGCCCGCGCCAGCGATTCATCAGGGTTGCGCCAACTGACCACGAAGGTGCGATGCCCCTGGCTGACCGCATAACGCACCAAAGAATTAGCCGGTTGCAAATCCAGGATGTAGTACTTGTTGATGCACGGCGGAATCAGCAAAAACGGACGGGCATAGACCTTCTCGGTCAGCGGCTTGTACTCGATAAGCTGGAAAAAGTCGTTCTCGAACACCACCGCGCCTTCGGTCGTGGCAATGTTGCGGCCCACCTCGA
>JAIRVJ010000054.1 GCA_031253955.1 Burkholderiaceae bacterium
TGCCGGTGATCCGTTTGACCGAAGGTGGCCCTGCAAGACGCGCAGACATAGCGCTGATGCGATGACGGCTGCGGCCATTTTTGTGGATAGGGCTGCCTTGGCAGCGCGGACTGCTTAGATCACAAGTGTTCATGCCACGAAGTTTGACATGTGGAGTGCATTTTTTCAATATCTGTGGAGCGATCCCAAATTTCGATGAATTCCCATTTCCCGTATATCGGAGAAAGAGGCCATTGTGGTCCACGCAAAACGCCCAACGCTCAACGCGAGATCACATCTGGAACAACGCCGCCAGCCGCTTGCGGTCGCGCCGGTCTTTGGAGCGCCAGATTTCGCGGCCTTCAAAGGTGATAAAGCCCCAGGCGAAGGCGGCGCGGTTGGCGCCGCTGGCGAGCAGGCGCATGGGGGAGCGCGCGAGCGGCGCTCTTTTATAAGCGCCGCCGCCCAGCGCGGTGCGCAGGTTGTGTTCCAGCGCCAGGCCCAGCGCGAGCGGAGCGCGCGGAGGAACGATGAAGATTTGCCGGTGGCTTTCGCTTTGCAGCCGTTCGTTGACCAGCGGCAGGCCATCGGCGCCCGCTTGCAGGCCGGCTTGCAGCAGCCATGCGGGGGAGCTGGCAGGAGCGGCCAGCAGGGGGGCGTCGCACACCAGGCGGGCGCCGCCGGACAGTTGCAGTTCGCGCCCGTCCAGCCCGGTGCAACGCTCTTGCAGCACGGTGATTTGCTGGTCTTTCAGGCGTTCGAGCATCTTGCGCTGCAAGCCGGCGGGTTCGCCGGGCAGCAGGAAAAGGTCGCCGCCGACCAGGGTGACGCGGCTGCCGTGCGGGTCGGCTAGCGCGTGGGCGCAGGCCAGGGCCAGTTCGACGGCGATGCGGCCCGCGCCGATGACGGCCACTTGCAGGGCGCGCTCGGCGGCCAGCGCCCGCACTTGCGGCCACAGTTGCACGAAGTTTTCCAGCGGCAGGGTGAACAGGGCGTTGCGGCCCGCGCCGGGCATGTCCGCTTCGATTTGCTGGCGGTTGGCGGCGGGGTCGGCGTCGATGGAGAGCACGTCGTAAGGCAGGGCGTCGCCGCTGGAAAGCTGCACGCGCCGCGCCACGGGGTCGAGCGCGAGCGCGTGCGCGGGGATGAAGTTGGCACCGCAGTTTTGCAGCAGGGCGTCCAGCGGCACGCGGATGTCTTCCAGCGCGTAGTCGCCGGCCACGTAGCCGGCCAACATGCCGCGCTCAATGTAGGCGGGGTGGGGCGCGACCAGCGTGATGTCCAGGTCGCCGTGGCCGTTGCGGGCCAGACCCGCGAGCACTTGCACGTTGGCGCGCCCGGCGCCCAGCAGCACCAGATGTTTGCGGGAGGGGGTGGCGATCATGCGGGGAGTGTATCGGTTGACGCTGGCCCGGATATTTGCGCGCCCGGCGCCCAGCAGCACCAGATGTTTGCGGGAGGGGGTGGCGGTCATGCGGGGAGTGTATCGGTTGACACTGGCCCAGATATTTCGCTGTGGCCGCAGAGGAATATCCGGGCTAATCCTCGCCCAGCAGCGCCTGGGCGAATTCGCGCGCGCTGAAGGTTTGCAGGTCGTGCAGTTGCTCGCCCACGCCGATGAAGTACACCGGCACCGGCTTTTCGCGCGCGATGGCGCACAGCACGCCGCCCTTGGCGGTGCCGTCGAGCTTGGTGACGATCAGGCCCGTGAGCGCGGCGGCTTGGTCGAACGCCTTGACTTGCGCCAGCGCGTTCTGGCCGGTGTTGCCGTCGATTACCAGTAGCGCCTCGTGCGGCGCGGTGGAGTCGGCCTTGGCGAGCACGCGGCGGATTTTGGCGAGTTCGTCCATCAGGTGCTTTTGCGTCGGCAGGCGGCCGGCGGTGTCCACCAGCACCACGTCCATGCCGCGCGCGCGGCCCGCGGCCACGGCGTCGAAGGCGACGGCGGAAGGGTCGGCCCCCTGCTGGCTGATGATCTCCACCTGATTGCGCCCGGCCCATACCGCCAGTTGCTCGCGCGCGGCGGCGCGGAAAGTGTCGGCCGCCGCCAGCAGCACGCGCGCGCCGGCATCGGCCAGATGGCGCGTGAGCTTGCCGATGCTGGTGGTCTTGCCCGCGCCGTTGACGCCCGCCACCATGATGACCGTGGGGTGGTGCGGGCCGACCGTCAGCGGTTTTTCCAGCGGCGCGAGCAGATCGGCCAGGGCATCGGCTAGCAGGGCTTTGACCTGCGCGGGATCGGTGGCGCGCGCCGCCTTGACGCGGCGGCGCAAGTCATCGAGCAGGTGCGTGGTGGCCGGCACACCCGCATCGGCCAGCAACAGCGCGGTTTCCAGCTCCTCATACAGCGCCTCGTCAATCTTCGCGCCGATAAACACGCTGCTGATGCCGCTGCCGGTTTTGCGCAACCCCGCGCGCAACCGGCCCAGCCAGCCGGCGCGCGCAAGGGCGGCGGTTTGCGGCGGACTGGTTTCAGCAGGAGAACCGCCGCTAACAGTCTCCGGAACTTGGCTGGCAGCTACATTATTGGTAGCACTGGCGGCGGCTGCCAGCGCACTTGGCGCGGCGAGCGGCTCAACTTGCGCCGGTTCGACGGCAGATTTTTTCTTGCGCAGGAAACTGAACATGGGGCGCTACGGAAGTCGGGCGCTCATTCTTGCGATCAAAGCGCGTGGAGCGGGCGATGGGAATCGAACCCACGTCTTGAGCTTGGGAAGCTCAGGTCCTGCCATTGAACGACGCCCGCTTGAGGCAAGGTGGGCTATTTTAGGGTCTTTGGGGCGGGGCGGGTAAAATATTCGGTTTGCCACCGGGTCCAGCGCCTGTACGCAAGGGCGATGCTGAATGAGTCCCCGCGAGTGGGCGCGCCTGGATTTGGGATGCGCCAGTCGCGCAGGACTGGTTCAGCGTGGTCCATGAGCAGGTCGGACCGATTTTTTTCCAGCGTGCGCGGGTGGCGAAATTGGTAGACGCACCAGGTTTAGGTCCTGACGCCAGCAATGGCGTGCCGGTTCGAGTCCGGCCCCGCGCACCACGAATTTTTCGGAAATGACAGGATACGAGAGAGCATGAATATGGCCGTGAATGTGGAAACCCTCGACAAGCTCGAACGCAAGATGACGTTGAACCTGCCCGTGGAGGTGATCCGCGGCGAGGTTGATGCGCGCTTGCGCAAGCTCGCCCGCACCGTGCGCATGGACGGTTTCCGTCCCGGCAAAGTGCCGCTTGCCGTGGTGCAGCAGCGTTACGGCTATTCGGTGCACTTCGAGGTGATGAACGACAAGGTCGGCCAGGCTTTCTACGATGCCGCCAAC
Organism: Burkholderiaceae bacterium; assembly: GCA_031253955.1. Lineage (GTDB taxonomy): Bacteria > Pseudomonadota > Gammaproteobacteria > Burkholderiales > Burkholderiaceae_C > Ottowia. The sequence continues at coordinate 3,294 of JAIRVJ010000054.1, forward strand.
GAAGCCCAGTTGCGCGTGGCCGGCCAGCCGGCCATCACCGAAAAAGAAGGCGCGCCCGAAGGGCAGTTGGCGTTCGACGCGGTGTTCGAGGTGTTTCCGCAAGTGAAGATCGGCGATCTGTCGCAGGCCGAGGTCGAGCGGGTTTGCGCCGGCGTGACCGATGAGGCGATTGACCGCACGCTCGAAATTCTGCGCAAGCAGCGCCGCAGCTTTGCCCAGCGCGCCCAAGGCAGCACCGCCGGGAAGGGCGACCGCGTGACCGTGGACTTTATCGGCACCATTGAGGGCGAGCCGTTCGATGGCGGCAAGGCCGATGATTTTTTCTTCGTAATCGGCGAAGGCCAGATGCTGCCGGCGTTCGAGGACGCCGTGAGCGGCATGAAGGTAGGCGAGAGCAAAACCTTTCCACTGGCTTTTCCGGCGGACTACCCCGGCCAGGAGGTGGCGGGCAAGTCGGCCGACTTTATGGTCACGCTCAGGAAGCTCGAAGCCGGTCACTTGCCGCAGATTGACGATGCTTTCGTCAAGTCGCTGGGCCTGTCCGATCCGGGCGTGCCGGCGCTGCGCGAGAGCGTGCGCAAGAACCTGGAGCGCGAAATCAAGTTTCGCCTGAGCGCGCTCAACCGCAAAGCGGTGATGAATGCCCTGCTGACCAAGGCCGAACTTGACTTGCCCAAGGCCAGCGTGCAGGCCGAGTTGCAGCGCCTGATCGAAGCGGCCATTGCCGAGTTAAAAGCGCGCGGTATCAAGAACGCCGACAAGACCTCCGTTCCCGAAGACGCCTTCCGCCCGCAGGCCGAATACCGCGTGCGCCTGGGCCTGGTGGTGGCCGAGCTGGTCAAGGCCCACGCGCTGGCGGCCAAGCCGGAGCAGGTCATGGCCTATGTGCAGGAGTTGGCCGCCGGCTACGAAAAGCCGCAGGATGTGGTGCGCTACTACTACGCCGACCCGCAGCGCCTGGCCAACATGGAGACGGTGGTGATGGAAAACAACGTCATCGAATACGTGTACGGCCAGGCCAGGGTCACGGAAAAGAAACTCGGCTTCGACGAGCTGATGGGCGGCCCGGACGCGCAAGCCCCAAACGCCCAGGTTTGACGCGCCGATTGCGCGCGGCGGCTTTTCGGTCATACACGGAGCCTTCATGAACAACTACCAGACACCCAAAAACCTTGGCTTGATCCCCATCGTGATCGAGCAATCGGGCCGCGGCGAGCGGTCGTTTGACATCTATTCGCGCCTGCTCAAGGAGCGCGTCATTTTTCTGGTGGGCGAGGTCAACGACCAGACCGCCAACCTGGTGGTGGCGCAACTGCTCTTTCTGGAAAGCGAGAACCCGGACAAGGACATCTCCCTGTACATCAACTCGCCCGGCGGCAGTGTGACGGCGGGCATGTCGATTTACGACACCATGCAGTTCATCAAGCCCGACGTGTCCACCATGTGCCTGGGCTTTGCCGCCAGCATGGGCGCGTTCCTGCTGGCCGCCGGCGCCAAGGGCAAACGCTTGAGCCTGCCCAACAGCAAAATCATGATCCATCAGGTGGCCGGCGGCGCGCACGGCCAGGCGACCGACATTGAAATCCACGCCCGCGACATCCTGCGCACCAAGGAGCAACTCAACCGCATCCTGGCCGAGCGCACCGGCCAGCCGTTGGAAAAAATCCAGGTGGATACCGAGCGCGACTACTTCATGACCGCCGACGAAGCGCGGGACTACGGCATCGTCGATCAGGTCGTCGCCAAGCGGCCCTGATTCCCAGGAAGCCGCGGCGCGGCGCTTTATGCGTTGCGCCGGGCCAACGCAGCGGGCGCTGGCCGGGGCCGTCATGGGCGGCGGTTGGTTATCATGGCCCAGTAAATATCTACTCATCCATTTCTCATGTCCGACTCAAACGGCCATTCGCCCGGCGACAAAATTTTGCGCTGCACCTTCTGCGGCAAACGGCACGAAGAGGTGAAAAAGCTCATCTCCGGCGGGGATTGGTTCATTTGCGACGAGTGCGTCAGGATGTGCAGCAACATCATGCGCGACGAGCTGCCCTCGGAGGTTGAGCAGGCGCGCGCGCGCGGGGAATTGTCCACGCCTTCGGACATCAAGGCCAATCTGGACAATTACGTGATCGGCCAGGAGCGGGCCAAGCGCACGCTGTCGGTGGCCGTTTACAACCATTACAAACGCCTCAAGCACAAGGATGACGCCCAGGGCGGCGACGTGGAATTGGCCAAGAGCAACATCCTCCTGATCGGCCCCACCGGATCGGGCAAGACCTTGCTGGCGCAAACGCTGGCGCGCCAGCTTGACGTGCCTTTCGTCATGGCCGACGCCACCACACTGACCGAGGCCGGCTACGTCGGCGAGGATGTGGAAAACATCATCAGCAAGCTGCTGCAAAGCTGCAACTACGACGTGGAGCGCGCCCAGCGCGGCATTGTCTATATCGACGAGATCGACAAGATCAGCCGCAAGTCCGACAACCCCAGCATCACGCGCGACGTTTCCGGCGAAGGCGTGCAGCAGGCGCTGCTCAAGCTGATCGAGGGCACGCTGGCCAGCATTCCGCCACAGGGCGGGCGCAAGCACCCCAACCAGGATTTCTTGCAGATCGACACCACCAACATCCTGTTCATCTGCGGCGGCGCCTTTGCCGGGCTGGAAAAGGTAATCGAGGCGCGCACCGAGGCCAGCGGCATCGGCTTTGCAGCAGCGGTGCGCAGCAAGCAGCAACGCTCGGTTTCGGAGACGTTCCTGGAGGTGGAGCCGGAAGACCTCATCAAATACGGCATCATTCCCGAACTGATCGGGCGCCTGTCGGTGATCGCCACTTTGGCGGAGTTGACGGAAGATGCGCTGATCGACATCCTCACGCAGCCCAAGAACGCACTGGTCAAACAGTTCGGGCGCCTGTTCGCCATGGAAGGGGTGGATCTGGAAATTCGCCCCTCGGCGCTCAAGGCCGTGGCCAGCAAGGCGCTGGCACGCAAAACCGGCGCGCGGGGGCTGCGCTCGATCATGGAACAGGCGCTGATCGACACCATGTTCGAGCTGCCCCAACTGCCCAATGTGGCCAAGGTGGTGGTGGACGAAAACACCATCAAAGACAACCAGCCGCCGCTGGTGGTTTACCGCGAAGCGGCCAGGAAGGCATGAGCGCGCCCGATCAAACTATCAAATTAATAGCTTTCAGCCAGCAACGTATGTGATTTTACGATTAAAAAATATCGTAAATATAATGCAATTGCTGGTATACAGCTAGAAAAATCATAGTTTTCTTTCTTCGTCAACCGTCCGCTGATCTGGTTCGCGCGGGTTGACAATGTGAGTCGCGCCGCCATGTACAGCGCAATCTTTGCCCAGGAATTTCCATGTCATCCACGACCGCCCTGCCTCCCGCGCCGATTGATCTGCCGCTGCTGCCTCTGCGCGATGTGGTGGTTTTCCCGCACATGGTCATCCCGCTGTTCGTGGGCCGGCCCAAGAGCATCAAGGCGCTGGAGGCGGCCATGACAGCGGGTAACCGCCAGATCATGCTGGTGGCGCAGAAAGCGGCCGGCAAGGAAGATCCTGCCGTGGGCGACATGTTCGAGATCGGCTGCGTTTCCACCATCTTGCAGATGCTCAAACTGCCCGACGGCACGGTGAAAGTTCTGGTGGAAGGCCAGCAGCGCGCCACCGTGACGCACATTGAAGACGGCGCCCAATACTTCAGCGCCACCGTCACGCCCATCGACCCGGTGGCCCAGGATCCGCGCGCCGGCAGCGAGATCGAGGCGCTGCGCCGCGCCGTGATGCAGCAGTTTGACCAGTACGTCAAGCTCAACAAGAAAATTCCGCCGGAGATTCTCACGTCAATCTCCAACATCGAGGAAACCGGCCGCCAGGCCGACATCATCGCCGCGCACCTGCCACTCAAGCTGGAGGCCAAGCAGCGCGTGCTGGACCTGGCCGGGGTCAAGGAGCGGCTGGAAAACCTGTTCGAGCAGATCGAGCGCGAGGTGGAAATCCTCAACGTGGACAAGCGCATCCGCGGGCGCGTGAAACGCCAGATGGAGAAAAACCAGCGCGACTTTTACCTCAACGAGCAGGTCAAGGCGATCCAGAAGGAATTGGGCGATGGCGAGGAGGGCGCCGACATCGAGGAGATCCAGAAAAAAATCAAGGCCGCCCGCATGTCCAAGCAGGCGCGCAAGAAGGCCGACGGCGAGCTGAAAAAGCTCAAGCTCATGTCGCCCATGTCGGCCGAGGCCACCGTGATCCGCAACTACATCGATGCGCTGGTAGGCCTGCCCTGGAGCAAAAAAACCAAGATCAAACACGACCTGACTTTTGCCGAGCAGGTGCTCAACGAGGACCACTACGGGTTGGAAAAGGTCAAGGACCGCATCCTCGAATACCTGGCCGTGCAGCAGCGCGTGGACAAGGTCAAGGCGCCCATTTTGTGCCTGGTGGGGCCGCCCGGCGTGGGCAAAACATCGCTGGGGCAGTCGGTGGCCAAGGCCACGGGCCGCAAGTACGTGCGCATGGCACTGGGCGGCATGCGCGACGAGGCCGAAATTCGCGGCCACCGGCGCACCTACATTGGCGCCATGCCGGGTAAGGTGCTGCAAAGCCTGACCAAGGTGGGCACGCGCAACCCGCTGTTTCTGCTCGACGAGATCGACAAGCTGGGCACCGACTTCCGGGGCGATCCCTCCAGCGCGCTGCTCGAAGTGCTGGACCCGGAGCAAAACCACACCTTCAGCGATCACTACGTCGATGTCGATTTCGATTTGTCGGACGTGATGTTCGTGGCTACCAGTAACTCCATCACCAACATTCCGCCGCCGCTGCTCGACCGCATGGAGGTGATCCGCCTGTCGGGCTATACCGAGGACGAAAAAACCAACATTGCCATCAAGTACCTGCTGCCCAAGCAGATGAAGAACAACGGCATCAAAGACAGTGAGCTTGAAGTAGCCGAAGACGCCGTGCGCGACATCGTGCGCTACTACACGCGCGAAGCCGGCGTGCGCTCGCTGGAGCGCGAGCTTTCCAAAATCTGCCGCAAGGTGGTCAAGGCGCTGCTGCAGGGGCAGATGACGCCGCCGGTCAGGGTCACGGCCGAAGGCCTGAACGAATACTTGGGCGTGCGCAAGTTCCGCTACGGCCTTGCCGAGCAGCAAAACCAGGTCGGCCAGGTGGCCGGCCTGGCGTGGACCGAAGTGGGCGGCGATCTGCTCACCATCGAAGCGGCCACCATGCCCGGCAAGGGTAACGTGCAGCGCACCGGCCAGTTGGGCGAGGTGATGAAGGAATCCGTGGAAGCGGCGCGCACCGTGGTGCGCTCGCGTTCGCGCGTGCTCGGCATCCGGGACGAAGTGTTCGAGAAAAAAGACATCCACATCCACGTGCCCGACGGCGCCACGCCCAAGGACGGCCCCAGCGCAGGCGTGGCCATGACGACGGCCATCGTCTCCGCGCTCACCGGCATCCCGGTACGCGGCGACGTGGCGATGACCGGCGAAATCACCCTGCGCGGTGAAGTCACCGCCATCGGTGGCCTGAAAGAAAAGCTGCTGGCCGCGCTGCGCGGCGGTATCAAGACCGTCATCATTCCGCAGGAAAACGTCAAGGACTTGCAGGAGATTCCGGCGAACGTGAAAGAGGGCTTGAAAATCTGCGCGGTCAAATGGATCGACAAGGCGCTGGAAATCGCCCTGGAGCGCCACCCGCAGCCGCTTGGCGATGACGACATCGTGCCCGGCATCGCGGTGCCCGCCGGGAGCGAGGCGGTGGCGATTGCGGCACCGGCCATCAAGCATTGAATTCACGCTATAATCACAAGCTTGCAAGCGGGAATAGCTCAGTTGGTAGAGCGCAACCTTGCCAAGGTTGAGGTCGCGAGTTCGAGCCTCGTTTCCCGCTCCAGATCGGCAGCCTGCGGCGCATCCTCGCCGCAAGCAGCACAAAAAAGGGAAGCCGCCGCTTCCCTTTTTTGTCTGTCCTGATCCGGCGCGCTAGCAAAGCGGTTATGCAGCGGATTGCAAATCCGTCCAGATCGGTTCGACTCCGGTGCGCGCCTCCACCAAAATCCACGCGGCACCGTATGCCATGCGCACTTTGCGAACACCCGGCTGCGCGATGCGGTTGGTGTCATCGGCGGAAAAAATGGCAAAAAGGTTCCACCTGCCACCAAGAAAAAAGCGGCCTGAAAGGCCGCTTTTCTTTCTGGTGCAGGTTGGGATTTTTTGGCACCGATGATCCCGACCGCGTCGCGCAATCGGGCGTGCGCCAGGTGCGCGTAGCGCGCCGTGCTGGCCGTGCTTTTGTGTCCAAGAACAGCGCCTACGGTGTACAGATCAATCCCCGCATTGATCATTTCCGACGCCGCCGAGTGCCGCAGATCATGCAACCTGGCATGACCCAAGCCGCACTCTCGCAGCGCCTACTTGACATCCTTGCTGACCGTGCAGACTGTGATTTGAGGCGGCCAATGGGGGCATCTTTATCGCCCCCGGAGATCTCCCGCAGGCCGGGGCGGGGGCCGCGCCATGACCGGCCCCCGCGCGTGGCTGCTGGTTGCGGCGGCTGCCGCGCTTGGCCCGTGGCTGGACGGGCAACCTTCGGAAACCGAAGTCACCGCCGCCGTGCAAGCCGATCTGCTTGAAGCGCAAGCCGATGCGCGGCGGCAGCAGCATCTGGCGCGCGCCGAGGCCGCCATGCGGCAGCAGGAGCGCGCCTGCGCGCGGCGGGCCACCCTGGGAGAGCAGCCATGACCCTTCTTGCCCAGTTCACCGGTCGCATCGCGGCGCAGCCGCTGATGCGCGTGCGCCCCGACGCGCACGGCAGGTACGTGCCGGTGCTGTGCCTGGAGCTGACCGCCGAGGGCACCGTACCCGCCGGGCTGCACGTGGAGCAGCCCTTTCCCCTCAACCAGCACGCGCAATGCAGCGCTGCGGCGCACCGCTTCAAACCCGGCCAGCGCGTCACCGTGCAGGCGCCCATTGAGGCGCTGGAGTTGGTGGTGCGTCAGCGCGAGCGGGAGGGGCTGGCATGAAAGCCGTGGACCTTGCCCGCAGGAACCGCCCCGTGAACCTGGTCTATGCGGGCGCGTGCGCGGCCAGCATAGTAGCCGCGCGCGTTTGCCAGCCCTTGCCGCTGGCGCGCCAGCGCGCCAGGGCGTCCGGCGCCATGCGCAGCGTCACCGGTTGCTTGTGCACCGCCAGCGGCGGGCGTCCAGCCATGCGCCTGGCAATTTCCGCGCCGGAGGTCACGCGGCCTTCGCCCCGTTTGGCCTGCTGGATAGAGAGCAACAGGTCTTGCTCGAATTGGTTCATCTCGGGGTCGGGATGCGGGGTCAGATCATTCGTCATCTTCGTAGCTTTCCTTGAGTTTGCGCAGGAATTGCGGGCGCAGGTTATCGAATTTGGACTTCGCATAGGCCAGCAACAGAACCACTTCGCCGCGCTTTGGGCGCAGGTAGTAAATCACCCGCGCGCCGCTGCTTTTGCTTGTGCCTTGCCGCTTCCAGCGCACTTTGCGCAGACCGCCCGTTTCCTCAATGACTTTACCCGCGTCAGGATGGGCCGCGATCCAGTTGACGAACTCCTGACGCTCACCTTCTTCATGCCAGACTTTCTCAGCCCAGGCAAGGTAAACAGGCGTTTCGATCACGGTGAGCATAGCATTTATTGTACATTGAATAATCTAGTGGTCAATGCCCCGCGCTTGGGCTATACCGCGCCCGCCTCGCAAGAGGTGGCGCGCTCGCAATCGTTTGTCTTTTCTGTTTTACGGAGCACCCACCATGACCGAACCCAACTTCGAGGCCATAGGACGCTATCAACATGCGAGCAAGCAAGTCAGTGATCTGACGCAGCAGCGGCTCTCGATCCTGCTGGACATCAAGCACTGGACGGAGCGTTGCGCGACCTGGGCGCGCCAGGGCGCCGAGTTTTACGACCTCAAAACCGAACCCTGCCGCGCCAGGCTCGATCAGCTAAGCGACATCAACTCCAAACTGGCCGCCGCCGTGACCGAGTGCAACATCTGGGCCGAACCGGCGCAAGCCTCGCGCATCAGGCTCATGCGGATGGATTGACTGGCGCGCCACGCCTGTCCTGCTGGCCCAGGCCGGGCAGAAAAAAGCCGCCGGCGCTGTGCAGCGCGACGCCAAGGGTCACGCCAAGGCCGAACAGCGCGCCGCCGCGCTCGAAGCCAAGACCTGCCTCGAGCAGGGCTGGCGCGCGGCGGCTGGGCGTCAAATGGAACGAGATTTTCGCGCGCCTGAGCGACGGTGACTCGTTCGCGCTGCCCAGCCAGGCCAAAGCAAGCGTTCAAGCCGCCATCGCCCGATACAATATCTGTTAGGGATAGTCTGAAGAACCGCCCACGCAAGCAACACCAAGAACTTGTGGCATCCCAAGTTTCACGACATGAGACAAAGCGCCCTTCCACAGCATTTTGAGCACCGCCACAGCAGTGTTGTAGGCCTTCTGCCCC
>JAIRVJ010000081.1 GCA_031253955.1 Burkholderiaceae bacterium
ATGGCGCCGATGGACTATGGCATTGCGGCGTGGAAATGCACGTTGCCGCCTTGGGTGTGAGATTCGAGTGCAAATCGAGCCACGAATGCAAGACCCCATTGGAAGCGGTCAACGAGTGCAATGCCAGGATTCAAGAGGCGTTGAAGATGATCGCCGGAGGAACGCCATGAACCGCCCACACGAACTCAGCCGCCGCAAACGCCAGCGCCCCGACAAAAGGCAGCCGCAGCCGGGGCAGGGGGATGAGGAATGAACGAAGACCGCGTAATCTGGCGCCGCGATCTGTGCACTGTCCTGTGCGGCGTTACCGACGAAACGCTGCGCCGCTGGATCAAGCAGGGCAAGCTTCCCAAGCCCGACATCGACCTGAGCCTGCGCACGCGCGGCTGGCGGCTATCAACCCTGCGGCGGCACGGTATCAAGCTGCCAGCAGCCAGTCTGCCCATTTCTGCAACATCTTCTTCCTGATATCCAGGTACTCGGCCCTGTTGTACACCGCCCGCACATCGTCATCGGGTGCGTGCGCAAGCTGCCGCTCGATCGCGTCGCGGTTGTACCCGCGCTCGTTGGCCCAGGTTGAAGCCACGCTGCGCCAGCCGTGCCCGGTCATCCGCCCCCGGTATCCCATACGGGCGATCAGCGCCAAAACCGCGTTCTCGCTGATGGGGCGATCAATCCGATGTTCGGCGGGAAAGACGAACTCGCCATTGCGCCGCGAGCGCAACACCGCCAGCAACGCCAGCGCCTGGCGCGACAGCGGCACCAGATGATCGCGGCGCTTTTTCATAACCTGGCGCGGCACGCGCCACAAGGCGCCGTCGATATCGGCCCAGCGCATCATGCGCAATTCCTGCGTGCGCACCCAGGTCAGCGCCAGCAACTTGCACGCCAGCGCCGATTGCAGTTCACCCTCCAGTGAAAGGCGCTGCATGAATGCCGGCACTTGGCCAAGCTCCAGCGCCGCGAATGATTCCACCGGTGCGCGACCGAACGCCTTTTCCGGCCGGATCGCCGCCGCCGGGTTGGATGCGGCGTGCCCATGCTCCACCGCCCAATCGAACACCTGCCCGGCCCACACCCGCACGCGGCGCACATAAACATGCTTGCCCGCCGCATCCATGCGGCGCAGCGGCTCCAGCAGCATTTCGCGCGTGATCTGGCCCACCGGCAGCGCTCCCAGCGTGGGCCACAGGTGCAATTGCAGTCCGCGCAGCGCGTTGCCGCGGTAGCCATCGGACACGTCGCCCCGGCCAGCCCAATAAGCCTCGCACGCTTGACGCAAGGTCAGCCCACCACCGCCACGGCGCGCTTTCGCCGCGCTCGCGGCCTTCGGGCTTTCCTTTCTGGACAGTGCCAGCAGCACCTCGTCACGCCGCTTGCGCGCTTCGGCCAGCGACACCACGGGGTACGGCCCGAACGTCGCCGTCTGCGGCTTGCCATCCAGCCGGTAAGCCATCCGCCAGCGCTTGCCGCCGGCGGGCGTGATGAACAGATGAAGACCGTTGCCGTCAAAGAGCTTGACCGGTTTCTCACGCGCTGCGGCGCGCTTGCACATGGCATCGGTCAGGGTATTGGTCGGCATTGTGTAGGCATCCTCTCGGCGCTGCGCTGCGGTGCCTACAAAACTGCCCACGGATTTTTGTGGGCTTGGACTTCGATTGCGTGGGTTTCGTTGGCACTCATCGCCCGCAGACCCATAGTTTACGTGGGTTTGCGGGCGATTGTGTGCGGCAAGTTGCCAATTCGTTGGTTGTTCTTGGCGGAAAGAGAGGGATTCGAACCCTCGTCAGGGGAGAACCCCTGAACCGGATTTCGAGTCCGGCGCATTCGACCACTCTGCCATCTTTCCGCGAGGGGTGAAGGGGGCGATTCTATCAGGGGCGCATCGGGCCGTTGCGGTCAATGGCCGCATACCTCTTTGGGCAGATATTTTTCGGGCAGGTCGGAAGAGCAGGTCCATTCGCCGCTGCCTTCGCGCGTCAGGTTGATTCTTCCGCCGCGCAAGGGGGCGGGCATGTCCGCGGAATCGGAAAGCGTCAACGTGACCGTGCACACGCCCAGCAGACCGCTGGTAACTTCGGCCTTTCCGAGCGCGGGGTTGGGCAAGGGCCGCTCGCCGGCCTGGGCCTGGCATCCATGCTGGGCAATCTGGCCCTGAATCGTTGCCGCGGCAGCCAGGGCCTCGATCGCTTTTATCTGGACGGGCACCTCCCTGGCGGCCGTCATCTGCTTTGGAATGTATGCAACCACCAAAGCCATCAAAAGAACCGGCAGGATATTGAGCGCCCAGCCGTACCACGGCATCGGCGGGCGTTGCCTGGGCAGGCGCATACCCGGCTCCACCGCGTCGAACACGATGAAGGCGCCCGCCAGCATGTCGTACAGGCTCTGCTTGCGCCGGGTCCAGCCGGCCAGCATGTAACTCACATACCAAATCAGGTTCACGATGACGTTGACGGCGATCATGGAAGGGCTGAGAAAAGCATTCAGGAAGGCCGATGGATCGGGTGAAACACCGCTTTTCAAGCCTGCAAGAACAACGGCGACATTTCCGAAAGCGACTAACCCCTGAATTACCCCCAGGATCAGCAGAAACAGGAACCGGCTGAAATGGCGCCAGATTGAGCGGCCCAGCCCGATGGCCTCGCCGCGCCGGTCCACCACCTTGATTCCCAGCGCGCGCTTGCCGAAGGTGGCTTGCGCGTCCGAGCTTTCCTTCCACGGGAAATACCAGAACCCAAGGCCCAGGAACGCAACGCCATAAAAAACCATGCCCAAAAACGGCGCCACGGAAGAAACAAGCAACGCCAGGAGCATGAGCAGCAAGCCAATCGGAATCCAGATCAGCGTATCCAGCACAAGCGCCGCGCAGCGCCGCCAAAACCCGGCGTGGATCGCGGCGCCCGCGGGCAATTTGGTCCATGTGCCGGCCAGCTCCGGGTTCATCTTCTGCTCTTCATCCCAGCCCGCTGCCGGGTTGGCGGCAAGGCGGGCGCGGTAGCGCATGGCCGCTGCGGCGGGGTGGTCGTCATCTACATTGGCGGCTGGCGCAGGCGCAAGAGGTGGCGGCGGCGGAGGTGGTGGTGGCGGAGGCGGCGGCGCCGCGCGGGCGGGGGAGATGAGCGCCTCGTATTCGCGGTAGGTGTGCCATTCGCGCGAGCCGGCTTCGGCCACGGAAATCGAAGCGGGCCAGTGGCCCAGCACGACGTTGCGCTCGGCCATCAGGCGCGGAACGGGGCCGCGCGGCGTGCCGCCGATCATCACATGCAGCGTGGGGCGATCGTCAAGGGTGCAGATTTCCGCTTGGGCGCCAATTTTGGCGATGTCCGCCTGGATGTTCTGTAACTTGCCCTGATCCTCGCTCTGCTTGATAACCCGGGGCGTGCGCGCCACAAGTCGCGCGAGTTTTTCCGGCTCTGCGCGGAAATAGGCCGCCAGTTGCGGCCACACCGCTTCAGGCACGAAGCCAGGCAAAACCTCTCCCGTCAAAACCAAGGCATAACTGTCAGCCACGGCATTTCCTTTTCTTCTGTGAGGGCGGGCCTGGCCGCCTTCGCGGTCAATGGCGGCACTGCGCGGGCAGGTATCTTTGGGGCAGGCTGGAAGAGCAGGCCCAGCCGCCGCCTTCTTTCCGCGTCCATTCGATTTCTCCGCCGCGCACGGGCGCGGGAATGTCCCTGGCCTGGCCCAGCGTCAGCACGATGGTGCAACTGCCGGAATCGTCAGGCCCGATCTCGACCTTCTCGACCCAGGGGTTGGACGGTGCGTGGCTCCTGGCTTGGCAACCCTGGCTGGCAACTTCGGCCTTGACCGGCTCCGCCGAGGCGACGACCTCATACAGTTTTGCCCGTACTGTGTAATCCTGATAGGCGGGCAGCGCGATCGCCGCGAGAATCCCAATGGGGGCAAGCGACAACGGCAAGAGATTGAGCACCCAGCCATACCACGGCATCGGCGGGCGTTGCGCGGGCAACGGCTGGGCCGGCTGTACCGCATTGAATACAACGAAGGCACCGGCCATCATGTCGTGCAGACTTTGTTTGCGCCCGGTCCAACCGGCCATCATGTAGCCGATACAGAAGATCAGCGCGGACACGATCTTGCCGAAAAAGCGCCCGGTGGCGCGGCCAAATCCGATGCGCCCGCCCTGCGCGTCGACCACTTTGATACCCATCGCGCGTTTGCCAAGCGTGGCCTGCCAACTTGAGCTTTCCATCAGCGCAAAATACAGCCAATTGCCCACGATAGGCCCTATGATCGGCAACAGGCCGAGAATCATCCCCGGAACCATCATGACCAGACTATCGAGCATGTACGCTGCCCAGCGCCGCCAGAAACCCGCGTGAATCGCCTCGCCAGCGGGCAGTTCGTTCCAGTCCCCCGTCCCCGTCAGCGCGTTGCCGCTGCCGACCAAGGGCGCGGCTGGCGGCGCCCACTTGTTGGCAGAAGCGGCTGGCGTGAGTTCGGGCGTAGGCTGCGGTTGCGGGGCCGCGGCGTCGGGTTCGCGGAAAGGTTTCCATTCGGTCGCGCCGACATCGACCACGGAAATCGAAGCGGCCCACAGCCCCTGCTTGACGCGCTGCTCCACCAGCGCGTAGGGCACGGGGCCGCGCGGCGTGCCATCGACCAGCACGTAGAGCTGGGGACGAATGTCCGGCGTGCAAATTTCCGCTTTCGCCCCGGCCTGGGCGATGCCCGCCTGCATGTTCTGCAACTTGCCCAGATCGTCGCTTTGCTTGACGATGCGCGGCGCACGCGCCAAAAGCTCGGTGAGCTTTTGCGGCTCCATGCGGAAATGCGCGGCCAGTTGCGGCCACACCGCATCGGGCGCGAAGCCAGGCAAAACTTCTCCCGTCAAGACCAGGGCGTAACTGTCGGCCATAGCGTTTCCCTTTTTGTCCATACCGCATGTGCGCGGCGCGGCAGTGGTTCTCGGATGCTGTTGATGAAGACTGTTGCGCAATGATGATAGCAGCCAGTGTTTGCTACCTAAAAAATAGCTTTTTCCACATGTTAAATATGATTTTATGACTGAAAAATATACTTAAACACTCATTATACAAAGGCAAGAAGCTATCAAATTAGGAGATTTCTAGAAAAACGACCGGGGCGATCGCATCTAAATTCCATTCAAATCAAACCCGTTGGATTTCGACGCGGCAGAGAACACCCGTGCCTTCGTAGAGGCGAAAAATCTTTCGCCCTGCGGCGTCTCCTTGCCAGCGCCTTCGCTCTTTTGAGCGCAAGGGCGAAAAATTTTTCGCCCCTGCATCCGTACTTCATCGCCAACTTGTTGATTCTTAAAAAATTTAAATTCGATCGCCTTGGGAACGCAACACTTGCAGCCCGCCCAGATAGGGACGCAGCGCCTCTGGAATCGCGATGGAACCATCGGCTTGCTGGTGGTTTTCCAGCACGGCAACGAGCGCGCGGCCCACGGCAAGGCCGGAGCCGTTCAAGGTGTGCACCAATTCATTCTTGCCCTGCGCATTTTTGTAGCGCGCCTGCATCCGGCGGGCCTGGAAAGCCTCGCAGTTGCTCACGGATGAAATCTCGCGGTAGGTGTTTTGCGCGGGCAGCCACACTTCCAGATCGTAGGTTTTGGCGGCGCCAAAGCCCATGTCGCCGGTGCACAACAGCATCACGCGGTAGGGCAGTTCGAGCTTTTGCAGGATGGCTTCGGCGTGGCGCACCATTTCTTCCAGCGCGCCGTAGCTTTTCTCGGGGTGGACGATTTGCACCATCTCCACTTTGTCGAACTGGTGCTGGCGGATCATGCCGCGCGTGTCGCGCCCGGCAGCGCCTGCCTCAGAGCGAAAGCAGGGCGTGTGGGCGGTAAGTTTGATGGGCAGCTCCGCCTCGGCGACGATGCGCTCGCGCACTGTGTTGGTGAGCGGGACTTCCGAGGTGGGGATGAGGTAGAGCGGCTCGCCCTCGCCTTCTTGCCCGCCCTTTTTGGCAGCGAACAGGTCGGCCTCGAACTTGGGCAACTGCCCGGTGCCGCGCAGGGTTTCGGCGTTGACGATATAGGGAGTGTGGCACTCGGTGTAGCCGTGCTGGAGCGTCTGCACGTCGAGCATGAATTGCGCCAGCGCGCGGTGCAAGCGGGCAATCGGCCCGCGCATAAAGGCAAAGCGCGCGCCGGAGAGTTTGGCGGCGGTTTCAAAGTCCAGCCCCAGCGGCTCGCCCAGAGCGACGTGGTCGCGCACCGCGAAATCGAAGTTGCGCGGCCCCTGATCGTCCGGACTCCAGCGGCGCACTTCGCGGTTGGCGGTTTCATCCGCGCCCACGGGCACGCTTTCGTGCGGCAGGTTGGGCACGGTCATGAGCAGCGCGTGCAGTTGCGCCTGAAGGGCATCCAGCCGGGTGGCGCAGGCGCCGAGTTCATCCTTGATGGCGGCCACTTGCGCCATCAGGTCATCGGCGCTTTCGCCCTTGGCTTTGCGCTGGCCGATCTGCTTGCTGGCGCTGTTGCGCTGCGCCTGCAATTGCTCGGTGCGAGTCTGGATGGACTTGCGCTCAGCCTCCAGCGCGGTGAACGCGGTTTCATCCAGAAAAGGCTGCGGATTCCTGCGCGATTGCAAGCGGGCGAGCACGCCAGGAAGGTCTTTGCGGAGCAGAAGTGGATCGAGCATGGGGGGATTGTAGGTAGCGGTGGAAAATTCGATGGGAAAACGGCGTTAGACCAGAACAGTACTTGGCTGATTGCTATACAAACAGGATCTTTTGGCGTTGAGCGCAGTATGTATAGGGAGGCGAAAAATTTTGGGAACTGCCTACTTGACTTCTCTGCATTCGTTTTTCCGTCATTCCCGCGAAGGCGGGAATTCATTGAGCGGTCATTGAGCGGTGCGAAGGAGGCAAGGACTGAATTGGAACAACCGCTCAATGCCAAACACCCAGTCTCCCTTCCAAGCTTGCCTTGGCCGCATCTTCGAGCTTGAGGCCCTTGGGAAGCGGGAACTTCACGGCTTCGCGGATGCCGTCGAGTTTGCGCACCGAGACGGCGCCCATTTGCCGCAGCCGCTCGACGACTTGGCGCACCAGCACGTCGGGCGCGGAGGCGCCGGCGGTCACGCCCACGCGCGTTTTGCCGTGCACCCACGCGGGTTGGAGTTCATCGGCGCTATCGACCATGTGGGCGGCCACGCCCAGCTTGCGCGCCACTTCGCGCAGGCGGTTGGAGTTGCTGCTGGTGGGGCTGCCGACGACGATGACCACGTTCACCTCGCGCGCCAGCAGCTTGACCGCGTCTTGCCGGTTCTGCGTAGCGTAGCAGATGTCTTGCAGCTTGGGCTGGCGCACGGCGGGAAAGCGCGCTTGGATGGCGGCGTGGATGGCGGCGGCGTCATCCACGCTGAGGGTGGTTTGGGTGACGACGGCGAGCTTTCCGGTCTGCGCGGGCCGCACGCGCGCCACGTCTTGCACGGTTTCCACCAGATGCATGCCGCCGTCGAGCTGGCCCATGGTGCCTTCCACTTCGGGGTGGCCCCTGTGTCCGATCATGATGAACTCGTAGCCTTCCTTGCGCAGCTTGGCCACTTCCACATGCACTTTGGAGACCAGTGGGCAGGTGGCGTCGAACACGCGCAGACCGCGCGCGCTGGCTTGCTGCTGCACCGCCCTGGGCACGCCGTGGGCGCTGAAGATGAGTGTGGCGCCGGGCGGCGCCTGGGCCAGTTCCTCGATGAAAACGACGCCCCTGCTTTTCAAATCGCCCACCACATAAGTGTTGTGCACGATCTCGTGGCGCACATAGATCGGCGCGCCGAACTTGGCCAACGCGCGCTCGACGATCTGGATGGCGCGATCCACCCCGGCGCAAAAGCCGCGCGGCTCGGCCAGGATGACCTCGGCGCTCATGAAATCACAGCACCCCGATCACATGCACTTCAAAAGTGACGGGCTGGCCAGCCAGCGGGTGGTTGAAGTCCAGTTGCAGCGCGCCGTCGCCGCGCACCGCCCGCACCACGCCGGCAAACCAGCCCTGCCCGTCGGGCGTGGGCATCTCCACCACTTCGCCGGGGACGTAGCTTTCCTGCGGATCGCCCAGCGCGTCAAGATCACGGCGGGCCAGCCACTGCACCATGTCCGCGCTGCGCTCGCCAAAGGCCGCGCCCGCCGGAATATCAAAGGTGGCGCGCGCGCCCTCGGCCAAACCCAGCAGACGCTGTTGCAGCGCCGGGGCAAGCTCATGCGTGCCCAGCGTCAGCGTGGCCGGCTGCCCGCCGAAGGTGTTGACGACATCGCCCTGCGGGCCCGCGAGGCGGTAATGCAGCGTGAGAAAAGAACCGGCCTGCGCCTTGGCCGTGATGGGTTGAGTCATGCGGAGATTATCCGCGTTGAGCGTTGAGCGCATCGCCCAAGGCGTTGAGCGCATCAATCAGATGCTTTTCATGATGCTTTCTCCACAGCAGCGATCAGCTTTTCAAGTGAAAGAGGTTCAGGAATTTGTAAAAAAAGTAACAGCCGTTCAGCGTTGGTGATAAGTTCGTCGGTGCTGCTGCCTTTGAGTCTTGTCAGTTCCAGCGCCGTTTCCAGCGCCCGCGCGCGGCAGTTGCGCTCATCGGCCAAGCGCTGTCCGATCAGGCGCATGGTTTCGAGCGCGGCGGAATCGAGGGCGCTCACGCTTGCCTCCGGTACTCTGCTGGCGCAACGCTGTTCCAGATCGCAAAGCCGGGGTCGATTGCGGCTTACATGGCGTCAAGCTCGCCGCGTTCGGCATGGCCCCGTTTCCAGACGCTGTGGTCGGGAACAAAGCGACAGTTTGCGATTGGGTGCAAGCCGAGGGTCTATCGCAAACTGACGCCGTGTACTCTGTGCAGATGCGTGCACAAGACAACTGGTGCGAAGAGTTCGCTTAGGTGTTGTGGTGAAGTGACGTGATTTGACGGTTTTTGTTGATGATGGCGGTGTTGCCACAGGTAAAGCGTGGTATCGTTTCAGTCTGTGACTTGGACGCTATGTTTTTAGTAGTATCAGTACCTTGGCGCAAGATAGCATGACACCAAGCAAGAACAACTCAATGTGGTCGGACAACGGTAGCAGGAGCCAGCGATGAATACATCGCAACAAATGAAGATGAAGTCAAATCAACCATTCATAGATCTGCTCCCGGTACGCCGCGAAATGATCTCTGTTGGTGAGTATCTAAGGCTGATGACCGAAAACCCAGCGCTCATCGAACAAGCTGAGTTTATGCCGCCCAGAATAGGTGGGAACGACTTCGGTGCGTTCTTTGTCAGGTACAACGGTGCGCAGCACAAGTCGGTAACGTATGGCCGATAACACTCAACCTGCACGGCCTACTAGTGTTCCTCAGATCACTGAAGAAGCAGTGAGGTAATTGATTGCCACTGAACAACAACGGTTAACGCTTCGGACTAGAGTGTTTTTGATTTAACTTGCAATTCCCCGCAGCTTGCTGCGGGGACGTAGCAGGCCTGTAATAAAGAGCCGGTTCCGCTTGTTTGAACACGCCGGAGCCTGAGATAAGTGGATAGGCTGCGGTTGGAAGTTGATTTCTCAGGCCCCTGCCAGGCCGCCGGAGGCCCCCCCGGTGGGTTATGTACTCATGACCCACCCCGTCAGGCGGCCTCTTGCATTGGCATCAGCGTTTCATAGTAAACCATATCCGGCGTGCGCCCCGAATGGGCCTGATGCGGACGGCGTGCGTTGGAAAAGCCGATGTAGTTACCGATACCCCTGCACGCGGCGCTGACGCTGTCGTAAGCCTTGAGGTACACCTCCTCGTATTTCACGCTGCGCCACAGCCGCTCGACGAAGACGTTGTCGCGCCAGCGGCCTTTGCCATCCA
>JAIRVJ010000095.1 GCA_031253955.1 Burkholderiaceae bacterium
GCTCCCCTTAAAGCCGCCTGTGCTCAGGCTCATCTGCTTGATGGTCGATCCTGTCGGGTGGGTCTTCGCTCTTTAACGTTTCTCACGCACCTTGGTTGACAGGGTTTTTCAGAGGTTCCTTAGCTATTAATTTAGGAATTAGCATGCATTGAAGCCGTGCAGCGAACCCGGATACCTTCGCCTTGGTTATTCCCTGCGGCGGGAAGGAGAAAAAGAGGCGGCTATTGGCCGGGAGATGCCGGCGCGGGCGGGCCGAAACGGTTGTTTCCCTGGGTTCCCGGCAAAACCGCGAACACCAGCAGGACAATGCCGCCGATGAGGGGAACAAAAACGATCAGCATCCACCATCCGCTGCGGTCGATGTCGTGCAAGCGGCGCACGCCGACGGCGATGGCTGGCACGAGAGTAGCCAAGCCATAAATCAGGAGCAGCGCGGAGGCAAGCAGCCCCACGAGCTTGACTGGGATAAGGATGTCGAGCACGACGACCACAATGACGTTGCACAAGACGAAGAACCAGTATTCAGGACGGCCTGCCCGGCCATCGAATTTGGCATATTTGTTCTTCAGCACGTCGAGGTACCAGTTGGTGAATTCCATGACATTTCCTTCAATGAAAAACAGGACTGCGAAACAGTGACCGCCCGCTGTCAGGCAACTTTGCATCATACGCGCTGCCCGCCGCGCCCAACGCTTAACAGCCCTTTCACCTCCGCCAGAACTGCGGTGTGAACAGCACCAGCACCGAGATCAGCTCCAGCCGCCCCAGCAGCATGGCCAGCGTGAGCACCCAGATCTGAAAGCCGGTCATGGCCGCGTAGTTGCTCGCCGGGCCGACCTTGCCCAGGCCGGGGCCGATGTTGTTCAGGCAGGCGGTGACGGCGGTGAAGGCGGTCACCACATCCAGCCCGCTGGTCAGCAGCAGGAGCGTCAGCCCGACCATGCAGCCGCCGTAGATGAGCATGAAGGCCATGATGGCCCACACCACGCTGGGCGGCACGGCCACCCGGCCCAGCGTGAGCGGGTTGACCACACGCGGGTGGATGGCGCGCACCAGCTCGCGCCCGGCCAGCTTGACCAGCACCAGCATCCGCACCATCTTGATGCCCCCGCCGGTGGAGCCGGCGCAAGATACGAAGGTGCCCAGAAACAGCAGCAGCACCGGGGCGAATTTGGGCCACAGCCCGTAGTCGGTGGTGGCGTAACCGGTGGTGGTGGCCACCGACACCACCTGAAATGCCGCCATGCGCAACTGCTCGCCAATGCCGCCGCCGCCCGGCTGCCCGTGCAACGCCAGCAGCAGCCACACCGCCAGCACCGCCAGCGTCAGCACCAGCGCGTAGGCGCGCACCTCGGCATCTTGCGTCAGGGGCCGCAGCGAGCGCAGCCGCCACACCATGAAGTAGCGCGCAAAACTCACGCCCGCCAGCGCCATGAACACCACCGCCGTCCATTCGAGCTGGGGCGAGTTCCAGTAGCCAAAGCTCTGGTCGTGCGATGAAAAGCCGCCCAGCCCCACCGTGGTGCACATGTGCATGAAGGCATCCAGCCAGCTCATGCCACCCCAGCGGTAGGCCAGCAGGCAGGCCGCCGAAAGCAGGAAGTACACGCCCCACAGGCCGCGCGCGGTTTCGGCGATGCGGGGCGTCAGCCGCGTGTCTTTCATCGGGCCGGGCATCTCGGCCTTGAACAGTTGCGTGCCGCCCAAACCGAGGAACGGCAGCACCGCCACCGCCAGCAGCATGATGCCCAAGCCGCCGATCAATTGCAGAAAGCAGCGCCACAGATTGGCGGCGGGGTCGAGCTGATCCAGCCCCACCAGCACCGTGGCGCCGGTGGCGGTGAGCGCGCTCATCGCCTCGAAGTAGGCATCGGTCCAGCCGATGCCGGGAATCGCCTCCAGCAGCGGCACGGCGGCCAGCGCAGGCAGCACCGTCCACACCAGATTGACCAGCAGAAAACCGTCCTTGACCGAAAGCTCCGCCCGGTAGCGCCGGCAAGCCAGCCACAGCGCCAGCCCCACGCCCAGCGTCACCAGCAAGCCGTGCAGCCAGATTCTTTCCTGTCTCATGCTTTCATCGAGCAGCCCCCAGATCAGCGGCACGCAAAACGCCAGCGAAAAGCCCAGCACCAGCCACGAAAGAATCAGCAGCACATGCGCATGGCGCAAAAACACGCCGTGCAAGGTGCGGAGCATGGAAGGGCGGGGTGGGGCGGGCACGGCAAAAGACGTTTACAAAAACGTCGCGCTGACCTGAAACAGTTTTTCCACATCGCGCAGCAGCCGTTTGTGGGCCACGAAGATGATGACGTGATCCTCCGGCTCGATCACGGTGTCGTGGTGGGGCATGAGCACGCGGCAGCCATCGTCTTCGCCGCGCACGATGGCGCCCAGCCGCGCGCCGTGCGGCAGTTCGATCTGCTCCACGCGCCGGCCCACCAGGCGGCTGGTGCGGGCATCGCCGTGGGCCACACCTTCCAGCGCCTCGGCGGCGCCGTGGCGTAGGCTGTGCACCGCCGCCACCGCGCCGCGCCGAACGTGCGCCAGCAGCTCGCCGATGACGGTCTGCGCGGGCGAGACGGTGATGTCGATGGCGCTGCCCTGCATCATGTCGGCGTAGGCGCGGCGGTTGATAAGCGCCAGCACGCGCCGCGCCCCCAGGCGCTTGGCGAGCATGGTGGCCATGATGTTTTCCTCGTCGGCATTGGTGAGGGCCAGGAACAGGTCCATGTCCTCCACGTGTTCCTCGATCAGCAGTTGCTCGTCGGACGCATTGCCTTGCAGCACCAGCGTATCAGCGGGCAACTCGCTCGCAAGGTATTCGCAGCGTTTGCGGTCTTGTTCGATCAGCTTGACCTCGCACTGGCCGACCAGGCTGCGCGCCAGCCGCAGACCCACTTTGCCGCCGCCGACGATCATCACGCGGCGCACAACGCGCTCCTGCCCGGTGATGGCGCGCAAGGTTTCCCGCACGTCGGGCCGATTCACCATCACGAGCACTTCGTCGCCGGTATGTACCACGGTATCCGGCCCCACGGCCAGTTCATGGTGGCCGCGATAGATGGCGACGATGCGCATTTCCACCTCGGCATGGCGCCCGGCGAAAGCGCCGATGGACGCGCCAGCCAAGTCGCTTGGCTCCGACACGCGCACCGCTGCCAGAAACACGCGACCCTGCGCGAAGTTGAGCATTTGCAGCGCCTGGGGGTATTCGATCAACTGGTGGATGTAGCGCGTGACCGATTCCTCCGGGCAGATCACCTGATCCACGGCAAACCCCGATTTGTCCAGCAGCGGCCCCGGCTCGCTGAATTCGCGCAGGCGCACGCGGGCAATGGTGGTGGGAATGCCGAATACGGTGTGCGCCACTTTGCAAGCCACCAGATTGGTTTCGTCCAGCGCGGCGCAAGCCACGAACATGTCGGCATCCTGCGCGCCGGCCTGCCGCATGACCGACGATTGAATGCCGTTGCCGACCACGCCGCGCAACTCCAGCCGGTCTTGCAGCGCGAGCACGCGGTCGGGATCGGGGTCAATCACCGTGATGTCGTTGCGCTCCAGCGCCAGGCTTTCAGCCACGCTCTCGCCCACGCGGCCCGCGCCGAGGATGATGATTCTCATGCGATGTGCCTTGGTGCTCTCATAAAAATAGCTTATTACCTATGTGTTACATAGGCAAGATGCCAATTTTACTCATAAAAATCGAAGGATCAAAGCGCCCGCGTGATGATGATTTTCTGCACGTCGCTGGTGCCCTCGTAAATCTGGCACACGCGCACGTCGCGGTAGATGCGCTCCAGCGGGAAGTCACGCACGTAGCCGTAGCCGCCCAGGGTTTGCAGGGCCGTGCTGCACACGGCCTCGGCGGTTTCGCTGGCGAACAACTTCGCCATCGCGGCTTCTTTCAAACACGGCAGGCCGGCATCGCGCAGGCTGGCGGCGTGCCAGATGAGTTGCCGCGCCGCTTCCAGCCGCGCGGCGCAATCAGCCAGCCGAAAGCTCACCGCCTGATGGTCGATGAGGGCCGCGCCGAAACTGGCGCGCTCCTTGGCGTAGGCAATGGCCACCTCCAGCGCGCTGCGCGCCATGCCCACGCTTTGCGCGGCGATGCCGATGCGCCCGCCTTCCAGCGCGGAAAGGGCGATGCGGTAGCCCTCGCCTTCTTCGCCAATCAGGTTTTCGGCAGGCACGCGGCAGCCTTCCAGATTGATCTGTGCGGTATCGCTGCTGTGCTGGCCCAACTTGTCTTCCACCCGCGCTACCTGCCAGCCGGCGTTGCCCAGGTTGTGCGTGGGCACGACGAAGGCGGAAAGGCCCTTTTTGCCCGCCGCCTTGTCGGTGACGGCAATCACCACCGCCGCGTGGCCGTTTTGCCCGCTGGTGATGAACTGCTTGACGCCATCGAGCACGTAATCGCCGCCGTCCTTGCGCGCCGTGGTGCGCAGCGCCGCGGCGTCGCTGCCCGCGTGCGGCTCGGTCAGCGCGAAGGCGCCCAGCATCTCGCCGCGCGCGGCAGGGGCCAGCCACCGGCGCTTTTGCGCTTCTGTGCCGTAGCGCATCAGGATGGCGTTGTAGGGGCAGTTGGTCACGCTGATGGCGGTGCTCGTGCCGCCGTCACCCGCGGCGATTTCTTCCAGCACCAGCGCCAGCGTGAGGTAGTTCAGCCCCGCGCCGTCGAATTCCTCCGGCACGCAGATGCCGTAAGCGCCCAGCGCGGCCAGGCCCCGGTGCGCTTCCTTCGGAAAGGTGTGCTCGCGGTCCCATTGCGCCGCGTGGGGCCACAACTGCTCTTGCGCAAAGGCGCGCACGGCATCGCGGATCATGGTCTGGTCTTGGGTCAGCAGCATGGCTTGCTTTCTGGACGTTGAGCGTTAATTTTTTCCCTCTCCGCTGCCCTTCTTCCGCAAGCGGGAGAGGGAAAATCCGGCATCGTTCACAGCATCTCCAGCGTCACCGCCGTGGCTTCGCCGCCGCCGATGCACAGCGTGGCCACGCCTTTTTTCAGGCCGCGCGCCTGCATCGCATACAGCAGCGTGACCATGATGCGCGCGCCGCTGGCACCAATGGGGTGGCCCAGCGCGCACGCGCCGCCGTGGACGTTGACTTTTTCGTGCGGCACGTTCAGATCGTGCATCAGCGCCATCGGCACCACGGCGAAGGCTTCGTTGATTTCCCACAGTTGCACGTCGCCCACCTTCCAGCCGGCCTTGGCCAGGGCTTTTTCGGTCGCGCCGATGGGCGCGGTGGAAAACCACTGCGGCTCCTGCGCGTGCGTGGCGTGGCTGACGATGCGCGCCAGCGGCTTGCAGCCGAGCCTGGCGGCGGCGCTCTGGCGCATGAGCACCATGGCGGCGGCGCCGTCGTTGATGCTGGAGCTGCTGGCCGCCGTCACCGTGCCGTCTTTCCTGAACGCGGGTTTGAGCGTGGGGATTTTGTCGAGCTTGACCTTGCCCGGCCCTTCGTCAATCCGCACCACGCGCTCGCCGCCGCGTTCTCTGACGGTCACGGGCGCGATCTCCGCCGCGAACGCGCCCGATTGCGTGGCCTGCTGCGCGCGCGTGACACTGGCTATGGCGAATTCATCCTGCTGCTGGCGCGTGAACTTGTATTTGGCGGCGCAGTCCTCGCCGAAAGTGCCCATGCTGCGGCCCGGCTCGTAGGCGTCTTCCAGCCCGTCGAGCATCATGTGGTCGAACACGCGGTCATGCCCCATGCGGTAGCCGCTGCGCCCCTTGAGCAGCAGGTAGGGCGCGTTGGTCATGCTCTCCATGCCGCCGGCCACCATCACCTCGTGTGTGCCCGCCAGCAGCATGTCGTGCGCGAACAGGGCCGCCTTCATGCCCGATCCGCACATCTTGGAAAGCGTGACGGCCCCGGCGCTGTCGGGGAGCCCGCCCTTGAACGCCGCCTGCCGCGCGGGCGCCTGGCCCTGGCCCGCCATCAGGCAGTTGCCAAACAGCACTTCATGGACGAGCTCGGGCGCGATGCCGGCGCGCTGCACGGCGGCGCGAATGGCCGCGCCCCCCAGATCGTGCGCGGCAAGCGTTGAAAAATCGCCCTGAAAGCTGCCCATCGGGGTGCGGGCGGCGGAGACGATGACGACGGGATCGGACATGGTTCACTCCTTGGCGGATACGGATGTTGAAAAGAAAGCGGCGGATGGGGCGCGTGCGGCGTGCCCCTCCTGGCCGCGCGGATAGCGGCCGATGGCGGCGCGGTACTTCTCGCGCGCCTGTTCAGGGCCGGTCATGGTTACGCCCAGGTCTTTCAGGATGCCGTCCTTGAGGCCGTAGCACCAGCCATGCACGGCCAGCAGTTGGCCGCGCTGCCAGGCGTCGCGCACCACGTTGGTCTGCGCCACATTGGCGGCCTGTTCGATCACGTTCAGCTCGCACAGCGTGTCTTCGCGCGCGTGCCGGCACAGGGGCGCCAGGCGCGCGTGGTGGCGCATCTTCACGTCGTGCACATGGCGCAGCCAGTTGTCGGCCAGGCCGACGCGCTGATCGTGCAGCACCGTTTGCACGCCGCCGCAACCGTAGTGGCCCACCACCAGAATGTGCTTAACCTTGAGCACATCGACGGCGAACTGGATCACCGACAGCGCGTTCAAATCCGCGTGCACCACCACGTTGGCGATGTTGCGGTGCACGAACACCTCGCCCGGCACCAGCCCGACCACCTGGTTGGCCGGCACACGGCTGTCGGAGCAGCCGATCCACAGATATTCGGGCGACTGCTGCGCCGACAGGCGCTTGAAAAAACCCGGCTCCTCGCGCTCCGTGCTCTCGGCCCAGGCGCGGTTGTTGTCGATCAGGTGTTGCAGCGAAAGGGGCATTTGTCGGGTCCAGTCAGGCGCAGTTCCATAAGCCATGCTACCGCACTATCGAGTCACCGGACAGCGCCGCGCGCCATGCGCCAGCCAGCAATCGGCCACAATGCGGCCCCATGATCCTGCGCCACGCCTTTACCCCCGCCCACAACCAGCGCCTGGCCCATCTGTGCGGGCCGCTGGACGAACATTTGCGCGCCATTGAAATGAGCCTGGCGGTGCGCATCGGCCACCGGGGCGAGCAGTTCCGTATTGAAGGGGCCAAGCAGGCCGCCGGGCGGGCGCTGGATATTTTGCAAGCCTTGTACGAACTGGCGGGCCGCCCGATCGCGCCGGACACGGTGCAGTTGATGCTGGCCGGCGATGGCGCGCCGCTGGCCGAAGGCAGCGACGGCGCGCTCACGCTGCACACCCAGCGCGGGGCGCTCAAGGCGCGCACCGCCGGTCAGAGCGTTTACCTGCAAAACATCGCCGCGCACGACATCACCTTCGGCATCGGCCCGGCGGGCACGGGCAAAACGTATCTGGCGGTGGCCTGCGCGGTTGATGCGCTGGAGCGCCAGTCGGTGCAGCGCATCGTGCTTACGCGGCCTGCGGTGGAAGCGGGCGAGCGGCTGGGCTTTCTGCCGGGCGATCTGACGCAGAAAGTCGATCCCTATCTGCGCCCGCTGTACGACGCGCTGTACGACCTGATGGGTTTCGAGCGTGTGGGCAAGGCGTTCGAGCGCAACCAGCTGGAGATCGCGCCGCTGGCCTTCATGCGCGGGCGCACGCTCAACCACGCCTTCGTCATCCTGGACGAAGCGCAAAACACCACGCCCGAGCAGATGAAGATGTTCCTCACCCGCATCGGCTTCGGCACGCGCGCCGTCATCACCGGCGACGTGAGCCAGATCGACCTGCCCAAGAACGCCGTCAGCGGCCTGATCGACGCCGAGCGCGTGCTGCGCCGCGTCAAGGGCATGGTCTTCACGCGCTTTACCAGCGCCGACGTGGTGCGCCACCCGCTGGTGGCGCGCATCGTCGATGCCTATGACGCTGCGACAGCCCGCCGCGCGAAGGACGTTTAGCGTTTAGCGTGCGAGACGTTGCTTCTGAAAGAATTTCCCACGCTCAACGCCAACCGCTCAACCTCCCATGCCCGCGCTCACCCTGTCGCTGCAATTCGCCCGTTTCGACGGCGTGGCCGCGCACCGCGCCGCTTTGCCGCGCCGCCATGTGGCGCGCTGGCTGCGCGCCGCGCTGGGCGAGGACGTGGAAAGCGCCGAACTCACCGTGCGCATCGTCGGCATTGATGAGGGCCGTAGCCTGAACCGCGCGTTTCGCGGCAAGGACTACGCCACCGACGTGCTCACCTTCGGCTACGACAGCGCGCCCAATCTGCTGGCCGATCTGGCGCTGTGCGCCCCGGTGGTGGAACGCGAAGCCGCCGCGCTCGGCAAGCCGCTGGCCGGCCACTACGCCCACCTGCTGGTGCACGGCGCGCTGCACGCCCAAGGCTGGGACCACGAAACCGGCCCCGCCCAAGCCCGGCAAATGCGCGCGCAGGAGCGCCGCATCCTGCAAGAACTGGGGCTTGGCGACTCATGGAAAGTTTCTCGCTGAACATTGTGCGTTTTTCCTTCCCTCGGAGCCATGCTGTTCAGTGAAGACATTTCAAGTCGTCATTCCCGCGAAGGCGGGAATCCACCGGGCCTTGGTCACCGCTGGGCGGTGGATGCGCTGCATGAATTCCCGCCTTCGCGGGAATGACGAAATCATGGAGCCATGCGCTTAGCTGAACTGCACTGTCCCTCAAAGGGGAAGGTTGAAAATTAATAGCTTACAGTCAAGTTTATATCTATGTTTAAGACCATTTTATCTAATAAACATGGACTGGTAATTGGCAAAAAGCTATTAAATTAATAGTTACATCGAATCCCAAAAGGACAGGCGCCCGCTTCGCATCAAGCGTATCCACGCCAAACGCTCAACCCTCAACGCTCAACTTTTGCACACTCTCGCGCAAGCTTCCTGGAGTGACTTGCTGCCCTGGCAGCGGCTGGCCCACGTTCAGGCCCACGCGGGTAAACATGCCGCGCCGAAAAGGGCGCGCCATCGCTACGGGCTTGCCGCCGCGCAGCTCGATGCGGCTGAAAAACGACCCCCACAGGTTGACGAGGGCCACCGGCACCACCGGCGCATCGACGCCCTCGGCGCGCGCCTGCTCGATGATTTTCATGATGCCGCCCTTGAACTCGGCCATCCGCCCGTCGCGCGTGAGCGCCCCTTCGGGGAAGATGCCCAGCACGCCGCCCTCGCGCAGCACCTGCACGGCTTGCGCGAAGGCGCTTTCGTAGGTGGCCGGGTCTTCCTTGTGCGGCGCGATAGGAATCGCCTTGCTCAGGCGGAACAGCCAGCCCAGCACCGGCACTTTGAAGATCTGGTGGTCCATCAAAAAACGCACCGGGCGCGGGCTGGCGGCCATCAGCAGCACGGCGTCGATATAAGTGACGTGGTTGCTGGCCAGCAGCGCCGGCCCTTGCGCGGGCAGGTACTCGGAGCCGCGCACCTTGAAGCGATAGACCAGATGGGTCAGCACCCAGGCCACGAAGCGCAGCAGGTATTCGGGCACCAGCAGAAAGATGTACCAGCCAGGAACGCTGATCGGCAAAATCGTGGTAGTGAGCCGGCAGGTGCGTGACCGGCAGCAGCACGGCCAGCAGCACGAGCAGGGCGATGGCGGCGGCGAGCGCGGCTTCGGCACGGAGCGCGGGGGCGTGCGTGCCGAAGCGGGAGCGCGAGACGGTCAGATGCATGAGGGTGTGCTCCGAGGGATTGCAATGTTGCCACTATCCGCGCGGCGGCCCCGGATGGCTGCGAAATTTTCCGCCGGCATTGGTAAACTGCCTTGAAAGTATCGTCATGCGATGCTTTTTGCGTTGGCGAGATGCCGCTTGCCGAGAGCAGTTTTCACGCCAAACGCCCAACACGCAACGCACAGGCAAGGCTTGATGGTGGGCGCGCGCAGCTTTACGGGCAACCCCTACGACGCACACACGCTGGCCGGGCAACTGGAGCAAGCGGGCATCCTGACCGAAGAGATCGGCGCCAA
>JAIRVJ010000156.1 GCA_031253955.1 Burkholderiaceae bacterium
GGCGCTGGGCGTTGGGCGCGCGCGATGCGCTAGCGTGGGAAGTAAAATCTCTGATTGATAGCTATCTACAAATGTATAATATATTTTTATTATATAAAATACTTGTAAATACACACAACGACAAGGCCAATAGCTATTAAAACAAGAGTGCCGCACATGAAGCATTCAGGGCAATCGCATCTGATTTTGTTGAAAATCAACAAGTTGGAGCGCTGGCGTCTCGCTCGCACGGGCATGCTGCGGCTGCGGTAGGGGCGAAAAATTTTTCGCCCTACGGCGCATCATCGGAGAGCGCTGTTCTTGTGGAACAGCCCAAGGGCGAAAAATTTTTCGCCCCTACACCGGTGCCATTGCCAACTTGTTGATTCTGAAGAAATTTAGATGCGATCGCTGTGCATGGAGCATGGAAGTTTCCACGCTCCGCGCTCAACGCTCAACTTTGCCCAAGCCGCTGGAACAATCCACCGGGCAAACGTCCGAGTTGGCCTTGCAATTCGAGTTCGAGCAGGCGCGCTTGCAGCACGGGCGTGGCAAGGCCGGTGCGCGCTTGCAGCGCGTCGAGGCTGACCGGATCAGCGCCGAGGGCGCGCAGCAGCCCGTCGGCGTCGGGCACGGTGTCAGGCGCGGCAGGAGCGGGGGCAGGCACCTCCGCCGCGCCGCCAAACATGGCGCGGGCGGCCTGGGGCAGTTCTTCCAGCACGTCTTGCGCAGTTTCGACCAGCTTGGCGCCTTGCCGGATCAGTTGGTGGCAGCCGCGCGACTGGGCGCTGTGAATCGAACCCGGAATAGCGAACACTTCTTTGCCCTGCTCGACGGCCAGCCGCGCCGTGATGAGCGAGCCTGATTGCGGGGCCGCCTCCACCACCAGCGCGCCCAGCGCCAGCCCGGCGATGAGCCGGTTGCGCTTGGGGAAGTTGGCCGCCAGCGGCGGCGTGCCGATGGAATATTCGCTGACGATCAGCCCCTGCCGCGCGATGCGGTGCGCCAGCTCGCGGTGGTGGCTGGGGTACACGCGGTCGATGCCGGTGCCGATGACGGCGATGGTGGACGGCAAGGCGCCGCCGGCGGCTTGCAGCGCGCCTTCGTGCGCCGCGCCGTCGATGCCCAGCGCCAGGCCGGAGACCACCGTCAGCCCCGCCTCGCACAGCGCGCGGGCAAACTGGCGCGCGTTGAGCGCGCCTTGCGGCGTGGGATTGCGGCTGCCAACCACGGCGAGCGCGGGCGGGTACGGCGACGGGTTTTCGCCGGGCAACTGGCCCAGCAGGTAGAGCATGGGCGGCGGATCTTCGATGGCCAGCAGCGCCGCCGGATAGCGCGCGTCGCCCAACGTAACGAAAGCGTGCTGCGCGCCGTCTTGCCCGCTGGCAGCGAGCCAGTTCAGGGTGGCATCCAGCGTTTGCGCCAGCGCCAGCGGCGTTTGCGCCAGCGCGCCGACCTGCGCCGGGGTGAGCAGTTGGCGCAGCGCGGCGGCGGGCTGGGCGAAAATGACCTCCGGCGGGCCGAAGGCGGCTAGCAGGCGGCGGACGCTGGCGTCGCCCACGCCGGGAGTGAGGGCCAGCCGCAGCCAGCCGGTCAACTCCCCGCGGTCCATCAACGCGGATTAATCAGCTTGTCGTCGACTTGCACCGGTCTGGTGATCTCCATCACCAGCACGTAGGAGACGCGATCGAAGGGCAGGAACACCATCGCCAGCCCGTTGCGCTCGTCGGGCAGCTTGATGAGTTCGCCGTGTTCGCTCACGGTTTTGTCGCGGATCTTCGCGCCGGTGGACAGCAGCGCCAGCACGTCGCCGTTTTCGATGCCGTCTTGCAGCCCCTTGTTGATCGCCACCACCTGGCTCTGGCCGGCGTAGCGTACCGAGTCGCCATAGATGGCGACCACGCGGGCATCGACCGGCACGGCAGGCGCGCGCGGCACGTAGCTGCGGAACTGGCGCGGCGGCTCCGGCACCAGGCGGTCGCCGGTGCGGATTTCTTCCTTGGAACTGACGATGTTGATCTTGGCGGGCACCGGCAGCATGCGCTTGGCGGCCTCGTCCCCCGTCAGGGGTTCGGGGTTGCGGTCGCCGGTGGCCGGCACGCGCGGAGGATCATAGGCATCATCCATGTCCTCTTCCGATTTGCCCTCGCTGCGCACCAGTTCGGCCTGACCGACGTAATGGCCTTCGTAGCCCAGCACCTCTTTGGTTTCCGGGTCGATCAGCGGCTTGGCGCCGCGAAAGATGCGGTACTGCTTGGGCTTGGCTGCCGGCTCCATCAGCAGCGGCGCGTCTTCGGGGCCGCGTGCGTAAGCATGATCGCCCTTGGCTACCAGCACGCGGTTTTCTTCGGGCGTGGCGACGATGCGCGGGGCTTTGTCGAAAGTGTCCATGTCCGCCACGATCGGCTCGGCCAGAAACGGCTCAATCAGGTTGGGCTTGAGCGTGGGCAGCGGGTTGGCGTCGAGCATCTCGACGCGGCTGCTGGGCGAGACGTGCACGGTTTCCAGCCCGCCATCGACCGGTCGGCCCACGCGCAAGTAAGCGCGCCCGTCGCGCTTATCCAGAACCAGGCGCTGACCGGGATAGATCAGGTGCGGGTTGTGAATCTGCTCCATGTTCATGCCCCACAGCTGGGGCCAGCGCCAGGGCGAGCGCAGGAACTTGCCGGAAATTTCCCAGAGCGTATCGCCGCGGCGCACCGTGTATTCGTCGGGCGCGTTCTTGGCCAGCTCGGAAAGCGGCACGCCCGCTTGCGCCACCTGCGTGGCCGTGGCGCGCTGCGCGGCGGTGATGGGATACCGCTGCGTGGCGCTCATGTGGGATTTGGGCGCCTGCTGCGCCCAGGCCAGACTGACGGCCGCCGCCAATCCTGCGCCCAGAACCAAGGTCCGGGCCACGGTGTGACTGTGTTTCATCGTATCTGCCACCTGCTGAAATTTCTTGACAAAGTGCTGCATATTTTGCATCCAACTACTTGCCCTAGCAACGAAAATTCGTTGTTTTGCCCTCTTTTGGGACGGCAAAATAGCTAAAATCGCCACATCTGTTGCAAGAAAACCCCCGCCAATGAGCGCATTGACCATTTTGCGCTACCCCGCCGCCCGCCTGCGGCGCGTGGCGCGCACCGTGGAGGCGGTGGACGCCCGCATCCGCACCCTGATCGAAGACATGCTGGAAACCATGTACGCGGCCAGCGGCATCGGCTTGGCCGCCACCCAGGTGGACGTGCACGAGCGCGTGGTGGTACTCGACATCTCCGAAACGCACGACCAGCCGCTGGCGCTGGTCAACCCCGAAATCGTCTGGGAAAGCAGCGAGCACGTGCGCGGCGACGAGGGGTGCCTGTCGCTGCCCGGCATTCAGGAAAGCGTGGAGCGCGCCGCCCGCGTCACCGTCGCGGCGCTGGGCGCCGACGGTCAGCTGCGCCGTATCGAGGCCGACGGCCTGCTGGCCGTGTGTCTGCAACACGAGCTGGACCACCTGCAAGGCAAGGTGTTCGTCGATGCGCTCTCGTCCCTCAAGCGCACCCGCATCAAGACCAGGCTGCAAAAACAGGAACGCGAGGCGGCGCGGGACGCCCGCCAGAGCGCGCCCGCGCTGTGAATCTGGTCTTTGCCGGCACCCCGGAATTTGCCCGCGTGGCGCTGCACAAGCTGCTGGCCGCCGGCTGGCGCGTGCCGCTGGCGCTCACCCAGCCCGACCGCCCCGCCGGGCGCGGCCTGAAGCTGCAAGCCTCGCCCGTCAAACAACTGGCGCTGGCGCGCGGTATCGCCGTGGCCCAGCCGCGCGGCCTGCGGCTGGATGGCCGCTACCCCGAAGACGCCGCCGCCGCCCAGAGCGCCCTGCTGGCCGCGCGGCCCGACGTGATCGTGGTGGCCGCCTACGGGCTGATCCTGCCGCCGTGGCTGCTTGCCTTGCCGCGCCTAGGGTGCCTGAACATTCATGCCTCGCTGCTGCCGCGCTGGCGCGGGGCCGCGCCAATCCAGCGCGCCATCGAGGCGGGCGACGGCCAAACCGGCGTGACCATCATGCAAATGGACGCCGGGCTGGATACCGGCGCCATGCTGCTGGCCGCGCCCCTGCCCATCGCCGCGCGCGCCAGCGCCGCCATATTGCACGATGAACTGGCCGCGCTGGGCGCGCGCCTGATCGTGCAGGCGCTGGCGCAAGCGCAAACCGGGTGCTTGGCCGCCACGCCGCAGCCCGCCGAAGGGGTGACCTACGCGCACAAAATCGAGCGGCGCGAAGCCGCCGTGGACTGGGCGCAGCCGGCGGCGGCCATTGAGCGGCGCATCCGCGCCTTCGATCCCTTTCCCGGCGCCAGCACGCATCTGGGCGAAACGGCTTTGAAACTCTGGCGCTCTGAATTAGATAGCTGTCAGTCCATTTTTGGAGAAGGCTGCGGCCAGATTTTGCGTGTGGACGAGGCCGGCGTGACGGTCGCCTGCGGCAGCCACTCGGCGCTGCGCCTGACCGAGCTGCAACGCCCCGGCGGCAAGCGCCTGCCCGCACGCGAATTCCTGCGCGGCTTTGCCTTGCGGCCCGGTCAGCGGCTGGGTTGAGCGTTCTGCCTGGAACAGGTTACGTTTCCACGCAGAACACGCAACGCCAAACGCTCAACCTTGTTTGAGTCGCTCAATCAGGCCGTTCAATTCGTCCAGCGAGCTGAACTGGATCGCCACTTCGCCGCTTTGCGCGCCGCCGCCGCGGGCGGTTTTCTTCACGCGCACTTCGACTTGCGCCAGCAGCAAATTCGACAGTTCTTCTTCCACCCGGCGCACGTCGCCCGGTTTGCCAGGCGGCTTGCGCGGCGCGCTCAGGTGGAATTCGGCGCCGAGTTTTTTCACCAGCGATTCAGCCTGGCGCACGCTGAGCTGGCGCGAGGCGACCTGGTTGGCCGCGGTGATCTGCGCCGCGCCATCGAGGGCCAGCAGCGCGCGCGCGTGGCCCATGTCGATGTCGCCGGCCATCAGCATGGTCTGCACCGGCGCGGTGAGTTTGAGCAGGCGCAGCAGGTTGCTGGCGGCGCTGCGGCTTTTGCCGACGGCCTGCGCCATCTGCTCGTGGGTGAGGCCGAATTCGTCGATCAGGCGTTGCAGACCCTGCGCTTCTTCTAGCGGGTTGAGGTCCTCGCGCTGAATGTTTTCGATCAGCGCCATGGCGGCGGCGGCCTCGTCGGGCACGTCGCGCAGCAGCACGGGCACTTCGGTCAAACCAGCCAGCCGCGCCGCGCGAAAGCGGCGCTCGCCGGCGATGATTTGGTAATTTTGCGGACCCGCGCCGCGCACCAGAATGGGCTGCATGATGCCCTGCGCCTTGATGCTTTCGGCCAGCTCGCACAGCGCGCCTTCGTCCATGCGGGTGCGCGGCTGCCAGGGGCCAGGCGCCAGTTGCGCCAGATCCACCATCAGTGGCGTGCCGGCGGGCGTGGCGCCGGCCTGCGGGCCTAGCAGTTGTTCCAGGCCGCGGCCCAATCCCTTGCGTTTGGTAACCATGTCTATTGAGGAGTTGAAGCGCGAGACAGACGCTCGCTTTTCCAGTAAACGTCGCCGCCGGGGTTGCCGTCATGGCGATGACGGTTGAGCGCCCGCGCCAGCACGAACAGCAAGTCCGAAAGGCGATTGAGATACTGGCGCGGCGCGGCGCGCAGATCGGGCAAAGTGACCACCGCGCGCTCGGCGCGGCGCGCCACGGCGCGGCACACATGTGCCTGCGCGGCGGCGCGCGTGCCGGCGGGCAGGATGAATTCTTGCAGCCGGGGCAGCCGCGCGTTGTGCCGCTCCAGCGCCGCGTCCAGTTGCACCAGCGCCGCGTCTTGCAGCAGTTCCATGCCGGGAACCGACAACTCGCCGCCCAGGTTGAACAACTGGTGCTGAATGTCGATCAGCAACTCGCGCACATCTTCTGGCATCGGCTCGCACAGCAGCAGGCCAATGTGCGAATTGAGTTCGTCCACCTCGCCCAGCGCGTGGGGCCGGGCGCTGGCTTTGGAAACGCGCGTGTTGTCGCCCAAGCCGGTGCGGCCGTCATCACCGGTGCGGGTGGCAATTTGCGTCAGACGTTTGCCCACAATGGCTCGCTGTTCCATGGCTGTTTGGCAAGTGTAGAGGCGAAATTTTTTGCCCTTACTGCGCTTGTCCCGCCAGCGCGCGCAGCCCCAAAAGATACGAATCCACGCCAAAGCCGCAGATTTGCCCGCGCGCGATGGGCGCAATGAACGATTGGTGGCGGAACGGCTCGCGCGCATGAATGTTGGACATATGCACCTCGACGATGGGGCATTTGAGAATCGCCAGCGCGTCGCGGATGGCGATGCTGGTATGCGTCCACGCTCCGGCGTTAATAAGCACGCCGGCCACGCCGCCCTGGTGCGCCTGGTGGATGCGCTCGCACAGCGCGCCTTCGTGGTTAGTCTGAAAGCATTCCAGCGCCACGCCTAATTCGGCGGCTAGTTTCTGCAATGCCGCATCGATATCGGCCAGTGTGGCCATGCCGTATTGCGCCGGATCGCGCTGGCTGAACATGTTGAGGTTGACGCCGTGCAGAACGAGAAAGTTTTTCATGATGCGCCAAGCATAGCCGTCAAACCAGCGGCTTGGCAAGTTGCGCGATGACCGGCGCGGTCTCAGGCCGCACGCCGCGCCACCAGGCAAAGGCTTCGGCGGCCTGCTCCACCAGCATCCCGATGCCGTCGGCCAGCCGCCGCGCGCCCGCTGCTTGCGCCTGCCGCAAAAACGGCGTCAGCCCCTTGCCATAAACCATGTCGTAAGCCAGAGGCACGCCCGCCAGCGAGCGGACCGGAAGCTGCAAGGCCGCGCCCGCCAGGCTGGCCGACGTGGCGTTGATGACCACATCGAATGCGCCGCCCAGCTCATCTTCGCCCAGCCCCGCGCCCGCGATGGCGCAGCCTTTGCCCGCGTGCGGCGCGAAGTCAAAGGCCAATTGCCGCGCCTTGTCCGCCGTGCGGTTGGCGATCACGATGCGCCCCGCCCCGGCGCGCGCCAGCGGCACAATCGCCCCGCGCGCCGCGCCGCCCGCGCCCAGCAGCAGCACCCGCGCGGCGCGCAGCGGCACGGCCAGATTCACCGCGATGTCGCGCACCAGCCCGGCGCCGTCGAAGTTGCGCGCCTGAATGCGCTCGCCCTCAAAGCGCAGCGCATTGGCCGCACCCGCCAGCCGCGCCGCCTCGTCGGCCTCGCCGGCGCAAGCCAGCGCCTCCAGCTTGAAAGGCAGCGTCACATTCACGCCCCGCCCCCCGTCCGCCCGAAACGCCTCCAGCACTCGCGCCAACCCGCCGGGCCGATCACCGCCATCGATCGCCTCATACGTCAGCTGCTGGCCCGTGGCCTGCGCGAACAGGCCATGAATGAGCGGTGATTGGCTGTGAGCGATGGGGTGGCCGATAACGGCGTAGCGGTCGGGCATGGCGGGGGCGGATCGAAACGAACCAAGTTTCGCATGGTAGCGGCGGCATGAACCGCCGGGTTTTCGATGGGTTTCAAGACATCGCAGCTTGCAGGGGCGAAAATTTTTTCGCCCCTGCAAAGAACAAAAGGCCGCTCGCAAGCGGCCCTTGTGCATGAGCGCAAGCGCCCCGCCCGCCCGGTTTTATTTGCGCTTCTTGGGTGTGGTGGTTTTGGGGCTTGGAGGAGGCGCACCGTCCACGCCCAAGCGCCCGCCGCCGCCCAGGCCCTGGCCGGGCACGCTCTGCGCCCGGTACGCGCGCAGGCTGATAACCATCTGGTTAAAGGCGTCCATGAAGGCCGCGGCAATCACTTTGCCTTGCGGCGTGTTGGTGTAGCCGCCCAGCCCGGCGGCGCCGCCGCGTCCGGCTATGCCGCCAAACAGGTTCAGGTCGGTCTTGGAGGCGCTGCCTTCGGAGGCGGCCACCTGCACGCCGGAGCGGTTGTCCACCAGCGTGAGCAGGGCGCTGGCCTGGCGGGTTTGGGTGCTGGCGCCAATTTGCGCCACGGCGCGCCCGCGCCCGCCGCCGATCAGCCCGCCGAGCACGCCGCC
>JAIRVJ010000087.1 GCA_031253955.1 Burkholderiaceae bacterium
CGACCCCAGCGGCGCCAGCGCCAGCCAGAGCTTTACCCTGACGGTGGTCAACATCAACGACGCGCCCGAAGTGGGAACGCTGCTGAGCGGCCAGCAAGGCCGCGTCGGCCAGGAGTTCAACTACATCCTGCCCGCTGGCGCCTTTACCGACATCGACGTGGGCGACCAGCTCACCTTGAGCGCCAGCGGCCTGCCCGACTGGCTGAGTTTTGATGCCGCCACGGGCCTTTTCAGCGGCACCCCGCCAGCCAGCAGCGCGGGCAACCTGAGCATCACCGTCACCGCCACCGACTTGGCCGGCGCTACGGCCCAACAGAGCTTCAACCTGCAAATCCAGCCAGCCGACCTCACCCCGCCAATCACCGGCACCGAAGGCAACGACGTCCTCACCGGCAACGCCAATAACAACACCATCCGTGGTCTGGGCGGCAACGACGTGCTCTACGGCCTGGCTGGCGACGACATTCTGGACGGCGGCGCGGGCAACGACATCCTCTACGGCGGAGTCGGCAACGACACTTTGCTCGGCGGCGCAGGCAACGACACCCTATACGGCGAAGCCGGAGACGACGTCCTTGATGGTGGCGCCGGAAACGACAACCTCTACGGCGGCCTGGGCAACGACACCTACCTGTTTGGCCGGGGCGATGGCAACGACATCATCTACGCCGACTACGACACCAGCGCCAGCAAACTCAACGTGCTGCGCTTCAAACCGGGCGTGAGCGCCAGTGACGTCACTGCCACCCGCTCAGGTCTGAACTTGGTGCTCACCATCACCGGCACTGGAGACTCCGTCACCATCAACAGCTTCTTTGAAGCCGACAACCCGGCCAACCTCAACAACCCGATCCAGCAAGTCATCTTTGATGACGGCACCACCTGGAGCGCCGCCAGCCTGATCGACACCCCCTACGTGGGCACCGAAAGCGCCGACACCATCAGCGGCAACGCCCGAAACAACACCATTTACGGCCTGGGCGGCAACGACGTGCTGTACGGCCTGGCTGGCGACGACACCCTGGACGGCGGGTCTGGCAACGACTACCTGTACGGTGGCGTGGGCAACGACACCCTCTATGGCGGCGATGGCAACGACTGGCTGTACGGCGAAGCCGGAGACGACATCCTGGACGGCGGCGCGGGCAACGACACCCTCAACGGCGGCGCCGGCAGCGACACCTACCGCTTTACCCTCGGCTGGGGCCAGGACACCATCAACAACTACGACACCTCCACCGGCAAAACCGACGCCATTGAATTTGGCGCGGGTATTGCCAGCGCAGATATTGCGCTGAGCCGCAACAACGACGATTTGATCCTGACGTTGAAAGGAAGTACTGACAAAATCACCGTCACGGGGTACTTCAGCGCCAACGGCACATCGCCCTACCGGCTTGAGCAAATCCGCTTTGCTGATGGCGCCAGCTGGAACTTCAATCAGGTCAGCGCCATGATCCAAAGCGGCAGCAAGAGCGCCGCAGCCAGCGCCAGCGGGGCCATTCCCATGCCCAAGCTGGCCGGCACAGAGGGTGCCATTCCCATGCCCAAGAGCGGCCTATGCAACGAGCCGGAGTTAAGCGCGCCGCTCATCGGCATTGACGCGCTGGTGCAGTCCATGGCCAGCTTTGCCATCGCGCCAGCGGCCGAGACCGCCGCGGCCTTTGCCCCCATGCGCCGCCTGCCGGAGCCAGCCCTGCTAGCCGCGGCCATGTAGAACCACAAAAACACGGCAGGCGCTATCGCAAGGATAGCAGCCTGCAAAAGCTCCGCTTCGGATGAAGACCAATTTTGCATTGAATTGACCGAGTGGTTAAAATACAAAACTTTTTTCGGTGTGTCGCTGGCCGGGTGGCCATGTCGCGTGTCTCAGCATCGGAAAGGAATCCGCCGCCGGGGAATGGTGGCGGATGAACCACCCACAGGATTGAAACATGGTCGTGATTCGTCTTTCTCGCGGCGGCGCCAAGGGCCGTCCGTTCTACAACATCGTGGTGGCCGACAAGCGCGTGCGGCGCGATGGCCGCTTTATCGAGCGCATCGGTTTCTACAACCCCGGCGCGGCCGAAAACGAGCAGGGGCTGCGCATTGCGCTGGATCGCCTGAACTACTGGAAGGGCGTGGGCGCGCAAACCTCGCCCACGGTGGACCGCCTGGTCGGGCAGATGCCCGCGCCCGCTGCGGCCTGACCTTTGATTTGATGCTGCCCGGCGCGCCACTGGCCCAATTACCGCCGGACGCGGTGGAAGTGGGCCGCATCGCGGACGCCTGGGGCGTCAAGGGCTGGTTCAAGGTCGCGCCCTACAGCGCCTCTGCGGAGGCGCTTTTTTCTTGCAAACACTGGTTTCTGCTGCCGCCAGAGCGCGGCAGCAAAGCGGGGTCGGGCAGCGTGGCGCTGCTGCAAATCAAGCAGGCGCGCCAGCACGCCGATACCGTGGTGGCCTGCGCGCAAGACATCGCCGACCGCGCTGCCGCCGAGGCGCTCAAAGGTGCGCGCATTTTCATCCCACGCTCGTCGTTTCCCGCGCCGGCGCAAGGCGAGTATTACTGGGTCGATCTGATCGGCCTGGCCGTGGTCAACCGCCAAGGCGTGGCGCTGGGCCGGGTCAGGGAACTGCTCTCCAACGGCGCGCAAGACGTGCTGGTGGTGGCCGAAGAAAGCGCCGGCCCCAAGCCGAAGGAGCGGCTTATTCCCTTCGTCGATGCCTGGGTGGATAGCGTGGATATGGAAACCCGGTGCATCACGGTGGACTGGCAACCCGATTACTGATTCGCGGGCGTCAACTGCACAAAAATTTCGCCCTGCTTGACCATGCCCAAATCCATGCGGGCTTTTTCTTCTACCGTGGCTAGGCCGTTTTTGAGGTCGGCTACTTCGCTTTGCAGTTGGCCGATGGTTTGCTGAACGCGGGCGTTGGCCGCTTTTTGCTCGTCCAGCCTGTGCTGCAGCACGCTCACGTTCGGGATGCTACCGCGGCCAAACCACAATTGGCCGTGCAGCACCACCAGAATCAGCAGCAGAACTGCCGGGACGAAACGTTGAATCATCATGCCTTACGCTAGAAAATCACGGTTAACGCACTACCTTTTTCAAGTGTAGCGCGGCCTTGGCATTCAGCGCAAGTTGTAAAACGCCCCCCGCCCCGGATAACGGGCCATGTCGCCCAAGTCTTCTTCGATGCGCAAAAGCTGGTTGTACTTGGCCATGCGGTCGGAGCGCGAGAGGGACCCGGTCTTGATTTGCCCGGCATTGCTGCCCACGGCGATGTCGGCGATGGTGGAGTCTTCCGTTTCGCCCGAACGGTGGCTGATGACGGCGGTGTAGCCCGCGCACTTGGCCATTTCGATGGCGGCGAAGGTTTCGGTGAGCGTGCCAATCTGGTTGATCTTGATGAGGATCGAGTTGGCGATGCCTTTGGCTATGCCTTCTTTCAGGATTTTGGTGTTGGTCACGAACAGGTCATCGCCCACCAGTTGCACTTTCTGGCGCAGGCGGTCGGTGAGCAGTTTCCAGCCGTCCCAGTCGCCTTCGGCCATGCCGTCTTCGATGCTGATGATGGGGTACTTGTCCACCCACGTGGCGAGCATGTCGGTCCATTGCGCGGCCGTGAGGCGCAGGCCGCCTTCGCCTTGCAGCACGTACAGGCCGTCTTTGTGGAATTCGCTGGCGGCGCAGTCCAGGCCCAGGGCGATTTGCGCGCCGGCGGTGTAGCCGGCTTTTTCGATGGCGGCCAGAATCAGGCGGATGGCCGCCTCGTGGTTTTCCACGCTGGGGGCAAAGCCGCCTTCATCGCCCACGGCGGTGCTCATGCCCTGGTCGTGAATGATTTTTTTCAGCGCCTGAAACACCTCCGCGCCCCAGCGCAGGGCTTCGCGAAAGCTGGGCGCGCCCACGGGGATGAGCATGAACTCCTGCAAGTCCAGGCTGTTGTTGGCGTGCGCGCCGCCGTTGATAACGTTCATCATCGGCACCGGCA
Organism: Burkholderiaceae bacterium; assembly: GCA_031253955.1. Lineage (GTDB taxonomy): Bacteria > Pseudomonadota > Gammaproteobacteria > Burkholderiales > Burkholderiaceae_C > Ottowia. Next base: position 3,978 of record JAIRVJ010000087.1, read on the forward strand.
GCGTGCAGCCATTCATGCCGCCGAAGTAGCGGTACAGGGGCAGGCCCGACTCCTCGGCGGCGGCGCGCGCCACGGCCATGGATACGGCCAGCATCGCGTTGGCGCCCAGGCGGTTTTTGTTTTCGGTGCCGTCCAGGTCGATCAGCGTTTTGTCCAGAAAAGCCTGCTCGCTGGCGTCCAGCCCCAGCACGGCCTCGGAAAGTTCGGTGTTGACGTGCTCCACGGCCTTGAGCACGCCCTTGCCGCCGTAGCGGTTTTTGTCGCCGTCGCGCAGCTCGATGGCCTCGCGCGAGCCGGTGGAAGCGCCGCTGGGCACAGCCGCGCGGCCCATCACGCCGCTTTCCAGCAGCACGTCGCATTCCACCGTGGGGTTGCCCCGGCTGTCCAGAATTTCGCGGCCCACGATGTCAACGATGGCGCTCATGTTTGCGGTTCCTTGAAGTCAGAAAAGTTTGATCGAAACATTTAATTATCGACGCACCCCGGCTGCGTCATTCCTGCGCAGGCGGGAATCCAGTGGGCTGTGGCTATCGCCGGAAGATGGATACGCCGCCTGGATTCCCGCCTGCGCGGGAATGACGAGGTGGGCACATCACTTTGAATCGCACCCTACCCGCTTCTTGTTTTGTTATTCCAGCGAAGTTTCCGCCTGCGCGGCAATGACAGGGAATCCACAGGCGTTGGTTGCAAGAGGTGGCGCTCGTGGATTCCCGCGTGCGCGGGAATGACGAAAATAATAGCTGGTTGCCTTTGTAATACATAGATTTGATCCATAAAAAATTCCAAAAATTAGCAAACACAAAGGCAATAAGCTACTAAATTTATAGTTCCTGTTTCTTGCATCCTGCGCTACGCCGTAGCCGGGGGTGGTGGCTGAGCTGTCTGTTATTCATTCGCATCACGCAAGCTTGGCCTGCCACGGGTTGATGACTTTGAGGCCGGCAGCCTGGAACGGCAATGTGTCGCGCGTGGCCACCGCAAAGCCGTTGGCAAGGGCAATGGCCGCGATGCAGGCGTCGGCGGTTTCTACCGGCGTGCCGCAAGCGCGGAACTTGGCCGTCAGTTGAGCGTAGGCGTTTGTGCAAGCCATGTCGAAGGGCAGCACGCGCCCGATGAACATGGGCAGCGTTCGCTTTTCCAGATCCTCATGCAAGGCCGAGCGCCGCTTTCCGGCTGGCAGCAGCGCCACGCCTGAGCGCAGTTCGGCCACGTTGATCGCCGACAGATAGAGCGTTTCCCGCAGGTGAGAGTCCATCCATTCGACAACGCGGGCGTCGGGCGCGTCGCGCATGACCTCGGAAACCACGTTGGTGTCGAGCAGGATCATCAATCAAAACGCGCGAAGCTGGCCGGGGTACTGACTTGCGCACTCTCGAAAATGGCAAACTCCTCCTCGGTCATCTTTATCGGGCCTTGGGACAGGAATGTACCGAGCTTGACTGGTTCGTCCGCTTCGGGCTGCTGCGGCAGCACGGTTTCCGTGATGATGTGCCGCAACTCGGCTGCGGTGCTGCGGCCATGACTGGCCGCGCGCATACGCAACGCGCGGTGCACATGATCGGGAAGATTTCTCACAAGAACTTGCGCCATGCTGATTCCTTGGAAGGTGATATCAACGATAGCATTATAAACAGATTGAACGCGCCCGAAGTGCAAAGGTTTTTCAAAAATCGTTTTCCAAAAACGGCTGGCGCTTGGTTACCTGGTCGAGCGCGACCAGCGTTTCGAGCAGTGCTTTCATGCGCGCCAGCGGCACGGCGTTGGGGCCGTCGCTCAAAGCCTTGGCCGGGTCGGGGTGCGTTTCCATGAAGAGGCCCGCCACGCCCACGGCCACCGCCGCGCGCGCCAGCACGGGCACGAATTCGCGCTGGCCGCCGCTGCTCGCGCCCTGGCCGCCGGGCAGTTGCACCGAGTGCGTGGCGTCGAAGACCACCGGCGCGCCGGTTTCGCGCAGGATGGCGAGCGCGCGCATGTCGGACACCAGGTTGTTGTAGCCAAAGCTCGCGCCGCGCTCGCAGGCCATGAAGCTGTCGGCGGGCAGTCCTTTTTCGGCGGCGGCGGCGCGCGCTTTGTCCATCACGTTCTTCATGTCGTGCGGCGCGAGGAACTGGCCTTTCTTGATGTTGACTGGCCTGCCCGATTGCGCCACGGCGCGGATGAAGTCGGTCTGGCGGCACAAAAAGGCGGGTGTTTGCAGCACGTCCGCCACGGCGGCGGCGGGGGCGATTTCGGCTTCGGTATGCACGTCGGTCAGTACCGGCACGCCAATTTCTTTTTTCACGCGGGCCAGAATGGCCAGTCCCTCTTTTATGCCCGGCCCGCGATAGCTCGCGCCGCTGGAGCGGTTGGCCTTGTCGAAGCTGCTCTTGAAGATGAAGGGCACGCCCAGCGCGGCGGTTATCTCTTTGAGCTGCCCGGCCACGTCCATCTGCAACTGCGCGCTTTCGATCACGCAGGGGCCGGCAATGAGGAACAGCGGCTGGTTCAGGCCGGCTTGGAAACCGCAGAGGTTCATATCAATTCGCGTTTTACTGTTACTTTTCCATTTTTGCACATCGAGACTGGCAAGAAGGAGCGGCACGTTTAACCAACTTGGTTATATGTTGATCAGCTTACTGCTGACAAAGGGCAGGGGGCGGATTTCGATTTTGGCGCCGATGTGTTAGAGTATTGCCAGGTATCACCTTGCGACGGGATCACGTCATGGCAACCTCGCTCAAGATTGACGACGCGCTGAAAGGCCGCGTGCAGCACCTTGCTCACCGGCGCCGCCGCTCGGCGCATTGGATCATGCGCGAGGCCATCTCGCAGTACGTTGACCGCGAGGAAGCCCGCGAGAACTTCAAGGAAGAAGCCTTGGCCGCTTGGGAGGACTATCAGGAGACGGGCTTGCATCTGACGGGCGATGAGGTGTTCGCCTGGTTGCGCACCTGGGGCACGGATGAGGAAAGGGCGATTCCTGAGTGCCACAAATAATCATCACGAGAGGCGCCGGGCGCGGCCTGGAGCGATGCCGCCAGTTCTTGGCAGCCAAAGACCCGAACGCAGCCAAGCGGGCACAGCAGGCCATAGAACGGCAATTCAAGCTGCTTGCACACGCGCCCGACATTGGCCGCCCGTACCCGGATCAGCCTGAGCTGCGGGAACTCATAATTCCGTTCGGCGCAACGGGCTACATTGCCTTGTACCGGCATGAACAAGCCAACGATGCTGTGTGCATATTGGCTTTCCGGCATTTGCGAGAGGCGGGCTATTGAAGCCATGACAGGCGCCGAAGCGCCCCTAAAGCAAAACCCCGGTTACTTATCATCATCGCGCCCGGCCTGGCTGCCTCAACGCCAAAGCGGATAAGCAGTCTTACAAATTCCTTTCGGAACGCCATGATTATCCAATGGTGATGCCGTAACGTCCTGATGTTTCAGCGCGGCGTGGATGAAGCCGGTCTGCCGGCACAACAAAGGACTGTTCAGGCCGGCTTGGAAACCGCCAAGTTTCATACTGGTTTGTGTTCAACTGAATGGCCATGAGCGGCAAGCGGCGCGTCGTCGTCGGCCGTGAAATGGACGGAAGCGGGTAACTTGCGCCGCAGGAAGTCGATGATGGCGGCTTTGGCGGCGGGGTTGTAGCGCATGTACACGGTGTGATCCATTCCATCCACCTGCTCGAAGCGAACCTCTTGAAAAATATCGTGCGGCCACTTCCGAACCGTGGGGCCGATGTGCAAGGCGCGTAGCCTCGGCAAAGTGGTTTTTATCGGTGACCGACAGTGATATACATCATTCAGTGCCAGCGTGTCCTGATCGACCAGCACGAATGGCCGGCCCAGTGGGCCAAAGCGGCGGCGTTCGATTCTGCGCGACAGCCCCACAAACAAGACGAGGAGCGCCACATAGGCCACAAGGACTAGATCAGCGATAAGCTTCGTCTCGGAATATTGAAGCAAATAGTTATAAACAAAGGCAAAAAGTACAGCAGTAAAAGCATAAACAGGTCCGAAAATGTCATCTGCCGAACATATCATGCGTGACGGATAAAGCCCATTGTCTTTCTCGACAAGGGTATAGCCGAACCACTTTTGCCACCAGTTCTTGAGCGCCAAGGTCATCTGATCGCTCCCTGCCCGGTTTTTACTTGAGCGCCTTTGGCTCGTGCTGGCCGCCATGCGCATCTTGATGCTCCAGCGCCGCGCGGATGAAGTCGTTGAACAGCGGGTGGCCGTTCCACGGCGTGCTTTTGAATTCGGGGTGGAATTGCACGCCGATGAACCACGGGTGCGTGGCGGGCGGCAGTTCGACGATTTCGGTCAGGCGCTCGCGCTGCGTGAGGGCGGAGATGACCAGGCCGGCTTCTTGCAGCCGTTCCAGATAGCGCACGTTGGCCTCGTAGCGGTGGCGGTGGCGCTCGGTCACCACGTCGCCGTAAATGCGGTGCGCCAGCGTGCCGGGCCGCACGTCGGAGCTTTGCGCGCCCAGGCGCATGGTGCCGCCCAGGTCGGATTTTTCGCTGCGCTTTTGGATGCTGCCGTCCTTGTCCTGCCATTCGGTGATGAGCGCGATCACCGGGTGCGGCGTGGCGGGGGCGAACTCGGTGCTGTGGGCGTTTTCCAGGCCCGCCATGTGGCGCGCGTATTCGATGGTGGCCACCTGCATTCCCAGGCAGATGCCCAGATACGGCAACTTGCCTTCGCGCGCGTGGCGTGCGGTGGCGATCATGCCTTCCACGCCGCGCTCGCCAAAGCCGCCGGGCACCAGAATGGCATCGTAGCCCGACAGCAGCTTGGCCGCGGTGCCGGGCGTGATGGTTTCCGAGTCGATGTGCTCGATCTTCACCCGCGCGTGGTTGTGCATGCCGGCATGGCGCAGCGCCTCGTTGACGGATTTGTAGCTGTCGGTCAGATCGACGTACTTGCCTACCATCGCAACCGTGACCTCGCGCCGCGGGTGCTCGGCCTCGTGTACCAGCGCGTCCCAGCGTTTGAGGTTGGCCGGGGGGGTATTCAGGCGCAGCTTATCGCAAATCAGGCCGTCCAGCCCCTGCTCGTGCAGCAGGCGCGGCACCTTGTAGATGGTGGCCACGTCGGGCATGCTGATGACGCCCCAGGCGGGCACGTTGGTGAACAGGCTGATCTTTTCGCGCTCGTCTTGCGGAATGGACCGGTCGGCGCGGCACAGCAGCGCGTCGGGCTGAATGCCGATCTCGCGCAGCTTTTGCACCGTGTGCTGCGTGGGCTTGGTTTTAAGCTCGCCCGCCGCCGCCAGCCACGGCAGATACGTCAGATGCACAAAGGCGCTCTGGTTGGCGCCGAGCTTGAGGCTTAGCTGGCGCACGGCTTCAAGGAAAGGCAGCGACTCGATGTCGCCCACCGTGCCGCCGATCTCCACAATCGCCACTTCCGCCGCGCCATCCGCGCCCGCGCCGCGTTTGATGAAGTCCTGAATTTCGTTGGTCACGTGCGGAATCACCTGCACCGTTTTGCCCAGATAGTCGCCGCGGCGCTCTTTTTCCAGTACGCTCTTGTAGATCTGGCCGGTGGTGAAGTTGTTGGTGCGCTTCATCCGCGTGGTGATGAAGCGTTCGTAGTGCCCAAGATCGAGGTCGGTTTCCGCCCCGTCGTCGGTGACGAACACCTCGCCGTGCTGAAACGGACTCATGGTGCCCGGATCCACGTTCAGGTACGGATCGAGCTTGATGAGGGTGACTTGCAGACCGCGCGATTCCAGAATCGCCGCGAGAGAAGCCGACGCAATGCCCTTGCCCAGGGAAGACACCACGCCGCCGGTGACGAAGACGAATTTGGTCATGTCGGGACGAGGAGCCTTGAAGCGGCGGCCTCGTTCGATGGGAAATTGAAATTATAGAAGGCGGGCTTTTCTTCCCAAGAGATGCAACAACACGCTGCAACGGGACAATCGCGCTTCACATAAGTTTGAACACATCTTCTTTTGCTACATTGCCTCCATGAACACGACGATCAACGACTGGGCCGGCGAGCTTGCCGGGCGGCATATCGTGCTGGGGCTGACCGGCGGCGTAGCGGCTTACAAGGCGGCCGAGTTTTGCCGTCTGCTCGTCAAGGCCGGCGCGACGGTGCAGGTGGTGATGACGGATGCAGCCTGCCGCTTCATCACGCCGGTGACGATGCAGGCGCTTTCCGGGCGGCCTGTATTTACCTCGCAGTGGGACGCTCGCGCCGATAACCATATGCCCCACATCAATCTCAGCCGCGAGGCCGACGCCATTGTGGTGGCTCCGGCCAGCGCCGACTTCATCGCCCAACTGGCGCAGGGCAGGGCGGGTGAATTGCTGTCCCTGCTGTGCCTGGCGCGCCCGCTGGCGCAAGCGCCGCTGCTGGTGGCGCCGGCCATGAACCGCCAGATGTGGGCGCACCCGGCGACGCAGCGCAACCTGCGCCAGATCGCCGCCGACGGCGCGCACGTGCTGGCGGTGGGCTGCGGCGAGCAAGCTTGCGGCGAAAACGGCGATGGCCGGATGCTGGAAGCCGATGAGTTGCTGGAAGAACTGATCGCCTTCCTTGCCCCCAAGCAGCTGCTGGGCGCGCGCGTGCTGGTGACGGCAGGGCCGACCTACGAGGCGATCGACCCCGTGCGCGGCATCACCAACCGCTCCAGCGGCAAGATGGGCTTTGCCATCGCCCGCGCGGCGCGCGAGGCGGGCGCTGATGTGACCCTGATTGCCGGGCCGGTGGCGCTGCCGACGCCGCGCGGGGTGCGCCGCATCGCCGTCACTTCGGCCGTGCAAATGCACGCCGCCGCTGTGGATGAGGCGCGGACAGCTACTGTTTTCATAGCAACGGCGGCAGTCGCCGACTGGCGGCCCGCACACGCCGCCGGGAACAAGATCAAGAAAGACGGCGGCGGCCAACCGCCGCCGTTGGCGCTGGCTGAAAACCCGGACATTCTGGCCGAGATCGCCCATGCGCCGCGCGCGCAAAGCGGCGAGCTGTATTGCGTGGGCTTTGCCGCCGAGAGCGACGATCTGCTGGTCCACGCGCAAGCCAAGCGCGCCCGCAAGGGCGTACCGCTGCTGGCGGCCAACATCGGCCCAGCTACTTTCGGGCGCGACGACAACGCGCTGCTGCTGATCGACGACGAAGGCGTGACCGAATTGCCGCGCGCCAGCAAGCGCGCGCTGGCGCGGCAACTGGTGGCCGAGATCGCGCGCCGCGTATCGGGCGGGGAAGAAGGAGAGCGGGTGTGAGGATCGACGTCAAAATTCTCGACGAACGCCTGCGCTTTCAGCAGCCCGCCTACGCCACCCCCGGCAGCGCGGGGCTTGATTTGCGCGCCTGCCTGCAAGAGCCTTTGCTGCTGGCCCCCGGCGCGTGGCAATTGGTGCCCACCGGCATGGCGATGCACCTGGCCGATCCGGGCTACGCCGCGCTCATCCTGCCGCGCTCCGGGCTGGGGCACAAGCACGGCATTGTGCTGGGCAATCTGGTCGGCCTGATCGACAGCGACTATCAGGGGCAATTGATGGTCAGCGCCTGGAACCGCAGCCAGGCGGCGTTCACCATCGCGCCGATGGAGCGCATCGCGCAACTGGTGATCGTGCCGGTGGTGCAGGCCAGTTTCAATCTGGTCGCTGAATTCCCCGCCAGCGAGCGCGGAGAGGGCGGCTACGGTTCGACCGGGAAGGCTTGAAACGGTTGGGTGTGTAAGGGTGAAAATTTTTCCCCCTTACGCCCAATAAGCAAAGGCGCTCAAGGATGCGTAGCAGGGCGAAAGATTTTTCGCCCCTACGACATGCTATTTCAGCTAAGACATTTCAAGCCGTCATTCCCGCGAGGGCGGGAATCCACTGGGCCTCGGTCATCGTCGGGGCGGTGGATGCGCCGTATGGATTCCCGCCTTCGCACATAGGCGCCAATTTAGGGTAAGTGCGCAGTTTTCTCCCTCCCCCGCGTGCGGGGGAGGGCTGGGGTGGGGGTGCACGGCGCTGCAAGAAGCACTGCGTTTGCGATGCGCCGCTGCCCCCATCCCAACCTTCCCCCGCAAGCGGGGGAAGGGGCAAAACGCCAGCGATTCGTCCTTAAGTTGGTGCTTATGCGCCTTCGCGGGAATGACGAAATCATGGGGCCATGCGCTTCACTGAACTGTATTGACCCTTGAGATGGAAAAATACTATTTTGATAGCTAATAGCCAATGTTTGTTGTGATTTTTATGTATAAAAATACATGAAAATCATGCAATGTGCTGGGTATCAGCTATGAATTTTATGATTTCCCTTGTACGATTCAATGCACGCGGTTGTTGCCGGGGGCCACCAGCGGGATGCGGAAGAAACCGGCGCCAGCGCTGCGGCGTTGCAGTTCTTCGGGGGTGGCCTCGCGCACGGCGTGTACCTGGAGCGTCAGGCGCAGGCTGATGCCGGCCAGCGGGTGGTTGCCGTCGAGCACCACATGATCGGGATAGATGTCCGTGACCGTGTAGAGCGCATCGCGCGGCAGTTCGGGGCTGACGCCTTGGGGCAGCGCGTGGCCTTCGAAGATCATGCCTTCTTGCAGCGCGCCGGCAAACAGGCGGCGCGGCTCCAGAAAAATCAGTTGGTCGTCGAAGTCGCCGAAGGCGTCAGGCGGCTCCAGATAGAGATCGAGGCGCGCGCCTTGGCCGTAACCTTGCAGCGCCTCGTCGATGCGGGGCAGCAGGTCGTCGCCGCCGACCAGGAATTCGACCGGGTCGTCCAGGGTATCGAGCGTGTCGTCCAGGCTGTCCTTGAGCGTCCAGGTCAGGGCCGCCACGCAACAGGGAGTGATTTTCATAGGAGAATTGTCGCATTCTTCATTTCAATGCTGTGAGCAGGACAGCCGCATGAAACCTGACGACGACACGAACGGGCAAGCGCAAGCGCGGGTGGAAGACGCCAGCGCGCCGATGGAGCGCTTCGAGGGGCGCGAGGCTTTCCGCGAAGCGGTGCGCGGCGCGCTGCGCGCGGCGGCGCAGGAAGGCTGGCGCGAGATCATTCTCAGCGACGCGGACTTTGCCGATTGGCCGCTGGGCGAACCGGCGGTGATCGAAAGCCTGGAGGCCTGGGCCAGCCCCGGGCGGTGCTTGCTGATGCTGGCGGTGCGCTACGACGAAGTGGAGCGCGCGCACCCGCGCTTCGTGCCTTGGCGGCGCGCCTGGTCGCACCTGGTGGAGTGCCGCGCCTGCGGCGACGCCGATCCGCAGGAACTGCCCAGCGCCGTGTGGTCGCCGCGCTGGATGCTGCATCGCATGGATCCGCTCTACAGCCGCGGCGTGGCGGGCGCCGACGTCCTGCGGCAGGCCGCGCTGCGTGAGTTGCTGGAAAACTGGCTGGCCGAGTCTCAGCCGGCGTTTCCGGTCACGACCCTGGGGCTGTGAGCGCGTTTCGCGTATCAGGCTTGCCGGGGCATTGTCAATGCAGGCATATAATAAAAAGCTTCGTACCCTCTTGCAAGGATATTTCTGAAAATGAACAACAGACCGCTTGTTTTGGCCGCGTTGATCGCGGCAGCTGCCGCTTTGGCTGCGTGCAGCAAGGAAGAACCCGCACCGGCCCCCGCTGCGGCTCCCGCACCCATTGCGGCGCCAGCTCCGGCCCCGGCTGTTGAGCAGCCCGCTTCGGCTGCTTCCGAAGCCGCGCCTGCCGCCGCCGATGCCGCTTCCGCTTCGGCGGACGCCGCGCCCGCTTCCGCTGCGGAGGCTGCTCCTGCCGCAGAGGCCGCTTCCGCCGCCCCGGACGCCGCGCCTGCCGCCTCCGAAGCCGCCAAGTAAGCTGCTCGCCTCGCGCGCACCCCCGAAAAACAGCAAAGCCGCCCGCGGGCGGCTTTGCTGTTTTTCGGGTGGGCGTTTTATTTCAGATCGTCGGCCAGCACTTGAATGATGCGCTTGGCGTCGTTGTCGGTGGCGGGCTGGCCCTGTTCGTCGAGCACCGAAACCATGCTGCCGCCTTCGGTTTTGGCGCTGATTTTGATCTGGTAGCGCGTGGTGGGCAGTTGCGGCGTGCTTTTGCCGAACAGCCTGCTGAAGAGGCCCGGCTCTTTCTTTTCCAGTGTCGGATCGACGTAGCGCACGAAATAGACGCCCGCGGCGCGGTTGCGGTCTTCCACCGAAAAGCCCGTGCGATCCAGCGTCAGGCCGACGCTGCGCCAGGCGCGGTCGAACTCTTGCGCCAGCTCAATGACCTGCTGGCCATCGGCCTGCGTCACGCGCGTGGCTTGCGGCTGCGCCTGCGCGGCCTGGCTGGCCTGGGCAAGCTGCGCCCTGGATTGCTCCTCGGAGACGCCGAGCTTGACCATTAGCCGGCGCAGAAACTGCGCTTCCAGATCGCGGTCGCGCGCGCGCGGCTGCCAAACGGTGGCGTCCTTGAGGGTGCCGGTGTAAACCTCTTCCATGCCCTGGTGGGTGATGAAAATGTCGGTGCCGCCGCTGGCGTTGCGCTCCAGCCGGGTGCGGAACTTGTCGCGCTCGCCGCTGGAATACAGGCCGTCGAACATCTTGCCGATGGTCGAGCGGATGAAGTCTTGCGGAATCTTGGCGCGGTTTTCGGCCCAGTCGGTTTCCAGAATGCCGTTGACGGGCTGATCGACGGCGAGCAGAAAGCCGTTGTCCAGCCAGAAGTCGCGCACCGTGCCCCAGAGCTTGTCAGCCGGGCGGTCGATGCGCAGCCAGCGGTCTTCGCCCTGGCGCTCAAAGTGCACATCGGCGATCTGGTTGGGAGCCACATTGCCGCTGGCGGCGGCCGTCTGGGTTGCGGCCTGGCCGGCGGCGTAGTCGCTGGCGGTCACGCCGCTGGCTGGCACCACATAGCGCGACTGGCCGGGCAACTGGCTCAAGTCGGGCGGCACTTCCAGCGAAACGCCGCGGCCCGAACTGCGGTAGTCGATCTTGTCGGATTCCAGCACCGAGCAGCCCCCCAGTGTCAGCAACAGGCTGGCGCAAAGCAGGGCAAGGCGGAGGCGTTGAACGGATTTCACAGGGTCGATTCCTTTGATTAAATCTGGGTTTTGCCTATGTATTACAATGGCATAATGCTGCTTTATTCATAGCAAACCGGCATCGCGCAAAGCTCGTTCGAGCGCCGCTTCGTGAATCTGGGAAAGGGGCGTCATCGGCAAGCGCAGCGCGCCGCCGCACAGGCCCAGCCGCGCCATCGCCCACTTGACGGGGATCGGGTTGGGTTCGACGAACAGGAGCTTGTGCAGCGGTAGCAACTGAAACTGAATGCGCATGGCCGCGTCGCGCTCACCGGCCACCGCCGCCTTGCACAGATCGTGCAACAGACGCGGCGCAACGTTGGCCGTCACGCTCACGCTGCCATGGCCGCCGCACAGCATCAGGGCGACTGCCGTGCCGTCGTCGCCAGAATAAATCGAAAAGCCCTTGGGCGCTTCGCGGATCAGCCACTGCGCGCGCTCGATGTTGGCCGTGGCCTCCTTGATGCCGACGATGCCCGGCACCTGCGCCAGCCGCAGCACGGTTTCGTGCTGGATATCGGCCACGGTGCGGCCCGGCACGTTGTATAGCACCATCGGCAAATCGCCCACGGCTTCGGCAATGGCCTTGAAGTGCCGGTACTGCCCTTCCTGCGTCGGCTTGTTGTAGTACGGCACCACCTGCAACTGGCAATCGGCGCCCACCTGCTTGGCGTAGCGCGCCAGCTCGATCGCCTCCGCCGTGGAATTGGCGCCGCAGCCGGCCAAGACGGGCACGCGGCCCTTGGCCTGCTCGACGCTCACGCGGATGATTTCGCGGTGCTCCTGCACGTTCACGGTGGGCGATTCGCCCGTGGTGCCGACCACGCCGATGCAGTCGGTGCCCTCGGCGATGTGCCAATCGACGAGCTTGCGCAACGCGGGATAGTCCACGCTGCCGTCTTCAAGCATCGGCGTGACCAGCGCGACGATGCTGCCGGTAATCGGGTTCATGGGTGGCCTTGGCCGCAAGGGCCGTTTGGGGAAAGCTTTAATTCTATGGGGTAAACGCAATGCTCCCGGTCTCCACGCGCTGCGCGCTGCCCGGCCTTTTTCGCCGCGCATCCCATAAAATGTCTAGCCACGATCTAGCCATAAATTGATAGGAACATGCAGGAAGTCGCGCTTTTCGAGGCCAAGAACAAGTTGAGCGGGCTGCTTGACCAAGTGGCCGTGGGCAAGGAATTTCTCATCACCCGGCACGGCAAGGCCGTGGCGCGGCTGGGGCCGGTCCACCCCGCCTTCGACCGCGCCAAAGCCAGGCAGGCGGCCAAGGCGCTGTTAGAAGCTCGCAAAGGTATTACGCTGGGCGGCTTGTCCATCAAAGAGTTGGTCAACGAAGGCCGTCCATGAGCTTCGTTCTCGATAGTTCGGTGACGCTGACCTGGTGCTTCGAGGACGAAGCAACCCCTGCCGCCGATGCCGTGTTGACCCGGCTGACCGATCACGGCGCGCACGCTCCATCCTTGTGGCCGCTGGAAATACTCAACGCCCTGACCATGGCGCGGCGGCGCGGCCGCATCACGGCCCAGCTTCAGCGCGAGCGCATCACGTTTCTTCATGCATTGCCGGTCGCACTCGATGCGCAAACCGCCGCCCAAGCCTGGAGCGTCACCCACCAGCTTGCCGAGCGGCACCGCCTCACGCTCTATGACGCCAGCTACCTCGAACTGGCGCAACGCCTGGATCTGCCGTTGGCCACGCTCGACGCCGACCTGCGCAACGCGGCCAGCGCCTTGGGCGTGCCGCTGCTGGGGGTGCCCGAAGATGCCGCTTCATGAACGCCGCGCAGTGGCAGGCGTTTCATCGGACGCTCAACGCTTCATGCGATATTTTTCTTACGCTCTGTTTTTTATAGCTTATAACCAATAAATTGTATGCGTTTAAGACATAAAACACCTGATTGGCAACACATCTCGGATAGAGCCAAAGAAACTTTTTCTTCGTCATTCCAGCGCAGGCGGGAATCCAGGAACCTTTCCTCGATCCAGCGTTCGTCTTGCAGCGACCGCCAATGGATTCCCGCCTGCGCGGGAATGACGAACTTGAGGTATGTTGCCAATCAGGGTAAAACGTTACAAATGCAGATGACGTCTTGCTAAGCAGCTATAAAATTCATAGAATGTTCCACGCAGACTTGTTCAGCACATAACTTGTGGCGGTGGACAATCCAGCCTTTCCGTCCCGTACCTCCCTTCCAACCATTAGGACTGCCAACATGAGCACACCATCCCCCCGCACCCCGCTTCCCATGCACCGCCAGGTGCCCGACGCGCACGGGTTCTTCGGCAAATTCGGCGGCTCTTTCATTCCGCCGGAGTTGCAAAAGCAGATGGACGAAATCGACCGCGCCTACCAGCGCATCTGCCGCAGCCACGATTTCATCCATGAACTGCGCAGCATCCGCAAACACTTTCAGGGCCGCCCCACGCCGGTCTATTACTGCAAGAACCTGAGCAACCGGATCGACGGCGCGCGCATCTATCTCAAGCGCGAAGACCTCAACCACTCCGGCGCGCACAAGCTCAACCACTGCATGGGCGAGGCGCTGCTGGCCAAGTACCTGGGCAAGAAAAAACTCATCGCCGAAACCGGCGCGGGCCAGCACGGCGTGGCGCTGGCCACGGCGGGCGCGTATTTCGGCATTCCGGTCGAAGTCCACATGGGCGAGGTGGACATCGCCAAGGAGCACCCCAACGTCGTGCGCATGAAAATTCTCGGTGCCAGGGTGGTGCCCGTTTCCAGCGGCCTGCGCACGCTCAAGGAAGCGGTGGACTCGGCGTTCGAGGCGTATCTGAAAGACCCTGTGAACAGCATCTACTGCATCGGCTCGGTGGTCGGCCCGCATCCGTTTCCGCTCATGGTGCGCGAGTTTCAGCGCGTCGTCGGCATCGAGGCGCGCGAGCAGTTCATCGAAATGACCGGCAAGCTGCCCGACAACGTGGTGGCCTGCGTCGGCGGCGGATCGAACGCGATGGGGATTTTTTCGGGCTTTCTCGACGACCCTGTAGAGCTGCACGGCGTCGAGCCGCTGGGGCGCGGCGCGAAACTCGGCGACCACGCTGCATCGCTGAGTTACGGCAAGGAAGGCACCATGCACGGCTTTCATTCCATCATGCTGACCGACGAAAAAGGCAACCCCGCGCCCGTGTACTCGGTCGCCAGCGGACTGGATTACCCCAGCACCGGCCCCGAACACGCTTACCTGAAAACCATCGGGCGCACCACCGTGGGCACGGCGACCGACGAGGAAGCGGTGGATGCCTTTTTCCGCCTCTCGCGCCTGGAAGGCATCATCCCGGCCCTCGAAAGCGCCCACGCCGTAGCCTACGCCACCAAACTCGCCAAAGAGCGCCCCACGCAAGACATCCTCATCAACCTGAGCGGGCGCGGCGACAAGGACATCGACTTTGTGATGGACCAGTACGGCAGTTACGCGGAGAAGAAATACTGAGCGTTCCTTTCAGGGGGTAGCCGTTGGTGAACGCGGCAAGCCGCATGCGCCTGCCTACAATCGCCCGCCTATGTCCAAGCCGTCATCCACACCCGCCGTTGCTTCGCAAGCGGGTTATTCCGAGGGGTCGATTCGTGTTCTGAAAGGGCTGGAGCCGGTGCGCCAGCGGCCTGGCATGTACACGCGCACCGACAATCCGCTGCACGTGATTCAGGAAGTCATCGACAACGCCGCCGACGAGGCGCTGGCCGGGTACTGCAAGCGCATCAAGGTCACGTTGCATGGCGATGGTTCGGTGAGCGTGGAAGACGATGGGCGCGGCATTCCGTTCGGGCTGCACCCGCAAGAAGGCGTGCCGGTGCTGGAGATTGTCTTCACGCGCCTGCACGCGGGCGGCAAGTTCGACAAGGGCGCCAGCGGCGCGTATGCCTTCGCGGGCGGGCTGCATGGCGTGGGCGTTTCGGTGACCAATGCGCTGGCGCGGCGGCTGGAGGTGGCCACGCAGCGCGAAGGGCAGGTGGCGCGCATGGCGTTTGCGGGCGGCGAGGTGGCGGACCCCCTGGAGGTTCGCCCGCAGGCCGAGGGCGACCGCCGCCGCGGCGCCACGGTTCGCGTGTGGCCCGATGCGCGCTACTTTGAATCGCCCGTGCTCCCGGCGGGCGATCTGGCGCACCTGCTGCGCAGCAAGGCGATGCTGATGCCGGGCCTGACGGTGCAACTGGCCGACGAGAAGAAAAAAGAAACGCAGACCTGGCAATACAAGGGCGGCCTGCGCGACTATCTGGAGCAAGCGTTGCTCGCCGATCCGGTGATCCCCATCTTCGAGGGCGAGGGCTACGCCGGAGCGGACGACGCCGATTTCGCCGAAGGCGAGGGCGCGCAGTGGGCCTTGGCCTTTACCGAAGACGGCGCGCCGGTGCGCGAGAGCTACGTCAACCTGATTCCCACCACCGCCGGGGGCACGCACGACAGCGGCTTGCGCGAGGGGCTGTTTCAGGCCGTCAAGGGCTTCATCGAACTGCACGCGCTGCTGCCCAAGGGCGTCAAGCTGATGCCTGAAGACGTGTTCGCGCGGGGTAGCTACGTGCTCTCGGCCAAGGTGCTCGATCCGCAGTTTCAGGGCCAGATCAAAGAGCGCCTGAACTCGCGCGACGCGCTGCGGCTGGTTTCCGGCGCGGTGCGCCCGGCGCTGGAGCTGTGGCTCAACGCGCATGTCGAGGTCGGCAAAAAGCTGGCCGAGCTTGCCATTCGCGCCGCCCAAACGCGCCAGCGCGCCGGGCAGAAAGTGGAAAAGCGCAAGGGCAGCGGCGTGGCCGTGCTGCCGGGCAAACTCACCGACTGCGAAAGCCGCGACATCGCCGCCAACGAGGTGTTTCTGGTGGAAGGCGACTCTGCCGGCGGCAGCGCCAAGATGGGCCGCGACAAGGAAACGCAAGCTGTGCTGCCGCTGCGCGGCAAAGTGCTCAACACCTGGGAGGTGGAGCGCGATCTGCTGTTTAAGAACACCGAGGTGCACGACATCGCGGTGGCCATCGGCGTCGATCCGCACGGGCCGGGGGATGCGGCGGACTTATCCGGCCTGCGCTACGGCAAGATCTGCATTCTCTCGGACGCGGACGTGGACGGCTCGCACATCCAGGTGCTGCTGCTCACGCTGTTCTTCCGGCACTTTCCCCGGCTGATCGAGGCCGGGCATGTGTACGTGGCGCGCCCGCCCCTCTTTCGCATCGACGCCCCGGCGCGCGGCAAGAAACCGGCGCAGAAAATCTACGCGCTCGACGAGGCTGAGCGCGAAGCCATCCTTGACAAACTGCGCAAGGACGGCGTGCCCGAAGGCAAGTGGAGCGTGGGCCGCTTCAAGGGGTTGGGCGAAATGAGCGCCGAACAGCTTTGGGAAACCACCCTCAACCCCGACACCCGCCGTATGCTGCCCGTGCGCCTGGGGCATTTCGGCTTTGCCCGGACCGCCGACGAGATCACTAAACTCATGGGCAAAGGCGAAGCCGCCGCGCGGCGCGAGCTGATGGAGCTGCATGGGGACGCGGTGGAGGTGGATGTGTAACATTCACCCCTGTCGCCGCCAAGCGGCGATATAGCGGCTCCCAAAAATTCTCATACTTTGTGTCGCCTTCGCCTTGCCGTACTACTCGCAGCTGTCTGCGGCTCGTCTTTGCGTCTGAGTATTTTTGGGAGCAGCTATAGTCGCAACTTTTAATTTTTGAGAGTTTTCCATGTTTCATCTGATCTGGATGTTCATCGTCGGCATCGTGGTAGGCGTCATCGCCAAATGGATATTACCCGTGGGTCATATCGGCTGGATCATGACCGGTATCTTGGGCATCGTGGGTTCTTTCGTCGGTGGGTTTATCGCGCGGTTATTCAGCAAGCCCGCCGATGGATCGCTGGTGCATCCGGCGGGCATTCTGCTGTCGATCGTGGGTGCAGTGATCGTGCTGTTTCTTGCCCAGTTCCTTGGTCTGACAGGTTGATCGGTACAAAGAGCGACGGCTTGCGGCTGCCGCGTCAAGGCAGCAAGGGGTTGGCCGACAATCGCCGGGCGGCCCCTTGTTGTTTTCCATGATGGATTTCCAACTGACTTGCGCAAGGGCAGCCTCCCCGAAGGCAAGTCAAGCGCGCCGGGCGCTTCAGAATCGGGGCGCGATGAACGCCGGGTAACTATGGGAAACTACCGGGAGACGCGGGGCTATGTCAGGAAGGTGATGGGCCTGTATGCCGCGTTCAAATTCACGCATCCGGCCAAGTCATGACGGCAACGCGCGCCTGATTTCATGTTCACTGCACAACAGGAGGGAACCAACGTGCAAGACATTTCAGCAAAACCGGCAGCCGGAGAGCGCATCTGGATCGCCGTATTCGTCTTTGTTTTTCTGGCGCTGATGGTGGATGGGGCGGATCTGATGTTCCTGTCCTACAGCCTGTCGAGCCTGAAAAAAGAATTCGGCATCGACAACCAGTTGGCCGGCAACCTGGGCACCATCACGCTGGTGGGCATGGCCGTGGGCGGCATCTGGGGCGGCTGGGTGGCCGACAAGTTTGGCCGCGTGCGCGTGACGGTGGGGTGCATCGTGATCTTCTCGGTCGGCACCGCCATTCTGGGCGCCACGCAAACCTACATGCAGTTCGCCGTGGCGCGCTTTTTCGCGTCGATAGGGCTGGGCGCGGTGTATGTGGTGGGCAATACGCTGATGGCCGAATACGTGCCCACCCGCTACCGCACCACGGTACTCGGCTCGCTGCAGGCGGGCTGGTCGGTCGGCTATCTGGTGGCCACGCTGCTGGCCGGCTGGATTTTGCCGGCGCATGGCTGGCGCTGGCTGTTTTACATCGCGATCATTCCGGTGGGCATGGCGGTGCTGATGCAGTTCATGGTGCCCGAACCGCCCAACTGGCTTGCCATGCGCGCCCGGCTGGCCGAAGGCAAGGGCGCGGGCGTCGCCAAGGCGGAAAGTTCGTGGCGCCTGATCTTCAGCAACCCGGCGCACGCCCGGATGTTCATGCTGTGGGCGTTCACCGCCGGTTTTCTGCAGTTCGGCTACTACGGCGTCAACACCTGGATGCCGTCGTATCTGGAAAAAGACCTGCACATGGACTTCAAGGCCATGACGGGCTACATGGTGGGCACGTATATCGCGATGATCGCCGGCAAGATCATCGCCGGCTGGCTGGCCGACCGCTTCGGGCGGCGCGTCATCTTTGCCTTCGGCGCGCTGGGCACGGCGGTTTTTCTGCCGGTGATTGTGCTGTTCAATTCGCCGCAGAACATCATTTACCTGATGATCTTCTTCGGCTTTCTGTACGGCATTCCCTACGGCGTGAACGCCACGTACATGACCGAGAGCTTTGAGACGCGCATTCGCGGCAGCGCCGTGGGCGGCGCGTACAACATTGGCCGCGTGGGCGCGGCGCTGGCCCCGGCGGTGATCGGCTACCTGGCCACGCGCGGCTCCATCGGCACCGGCTTTTTGCTGCTGGGGGTGGCGTACTTCTTGTGCGGCATGATTCCGGCGCTTTTCATCAAGGAAAAGCTGTACGACACGCAGGCATGATGAGGTTGAGCGTTTGGCGTTGAGTGTTGGGCGTGTTTCACCCCTGCTCAACGCTCGTCGCTTGATTTTTCATAGCTTCTGTCAAAGGAGCTGTATATGTTTGTGAATGTTTTATCCTGATTAGCAACATACCTCAGATGGAATTGAGGGAACGCAGCATGACTTTCCTTTCGTCATTCCCGCGAAGGCGGGAATCTAAGGAAGCTTGCTCAAGCCTGCTCTTTTCACGTAACGCCCGGCCACAACCGTCGCTGTCTGGATTCCCGCCTGCGCGGGAATGACGAGTCTGAGGAATGTTGCTAATCAGGTGTTTTGTATTGTAAATTCATATCACACCAAGTCAGTCAGCTATCAAATTCATAGAACGCTTAACGCCCAACCAAGGCGATCGCACCTGAATTCCATTCAAATCAACCCGTTGGATTTCGACGCGACAGATGACGCCCGTGCCTTCTTCGTAGGGGCGAAAAATCTTTCGCCCTGCTGCGCCTCCTTGCCAGCGCCGTCGCTCTTTTGCGCGCAAAGGCGAAAAATTTTTCGCCCCTACATCCGTGCTTCATCGACATCTTGTTGATTCTTAAGAAATTTAGATGCGATCGCCCTGATCGCCCAACGCTAAACGCTCAACCTCGCTCCACAATGGATTCCCAACTCCCCCTCGACCCGCCCCCCCCCGAAGATCAAGACGACCTGACGCTCGCCGCCTACGCCCAGCGCGCCTATCTGGAATACGCGCTGAGCGTGGTCAAGGGCCGCGCGCTGCCGGATGTGTGCGATGGGCAAAAGCCGGTGCAGCGGCGCATTCTGTACACCATGGCGCGCATGGGGCTAGGCTATGGCGGCGCGGGCGGCAACACGGCGGCGCGGCCTGTGAAGAGCGCGCGTGTGGTGGGTGATGTGCTGGGCAAGTTCCACCCGCACGGCGACAGCGCGGCTTACGATGCGCTGGTGCGCATGGCGCAAGACTTTTCGCAGCGGTATCCGCTCATCGACGGGCAGGGCAACTTCGGCAGCCGCGATGGCGACAGCCCGGCGGCCATGCGCTACACGGAAGCGCGCCTGGCCAAAATCACCCGGCTGCTGCTCGACGAGATCGACCTGGGCACAGTCGATTTCATGCCCAATTACGACGGTTCTACCGAGGAGCCGCGCCAGTTGCCCGCGCGCCTGCCGTTCGCGCTGCTCAACGGCGCCAGCGGCATCGCGGTCGGTCTGGCGTGCGAGATTCCCAGCCACAACCTGCGCGAGGTGGCCGATGCCTGCGTGGCGCTGGTTAAAAACCCCAACCTTGCGGACGATGAACTGCTGGCCCTGCTGCCCGGCCCCGACTACCCCGGCGGCGGGCAGATCATCAGCACGGCGGCCGACATTGCCGCCGCCTACCGCAGCGGGCGCGGCAGCCTGAAGGTGCGCGCGCGCTGGCGCGTGGAAGACCTGGCGCGCGGCCAGTGGCAGATGGTGGTGACGGAACTGCCGCCGGGCGTCTCCACGCAGCGGGTGCTGGAAGAAATCGAGGAACTCACCAACCCCACGGTCAAGGCCGGCAAAAAGGCGCTCACGCAAGAGCAGAGCCAGCTCAAGGGCGCGGTGCTGGCGGTGCTTGACGCCGTGCGCGACGAATCGGGCAAAGAGGCCGCCGTGCGCCTGGTGTTCGAGCCGAAAAGCCGCACTATCGGCCAAGACGAACTGGCTCGCACGCTGCTGGCGCATACCAGTCTGGAAACCTCCGCGCCCATCAACCTGACGATGGTGGGGCTGGATGGCAAGCCGGTGCAAAAAAGCCTGCGCCAGATGCTGGAGGAATGGATCGCTTTCCGCCAGACCACCATCGCCCGTCGCAGCCGGCATCGGCTGGAGAAGGTGCTCGAGCGCATCCACATCCTGCAAGGGCGGCAACTGGTGCTGCTCAATATCGACGAAGTGATCGCCCTGATCCGCGAGAGCGACGAGCCGAAAGCCGCGCTGATCGCCCGCTTTGCGCTCACTGAACGGCAGGCCGACGACATCCTGGACATCCGCCTGCGCCAACTGGCGCGGCTGGAAGCCATCAAGATCGAGCAGGAACTGCAAGAACTGCGCGGCCAGCAGACCGAGCTGGAAAACATCCTGGCCAACCCCGCCACGCTGCGCCGGTTGATGGTCAAGGAAATCGAACAGGACGCCAAAGCCTTTGCCGACCCGCGCCGCACGCTGATTCAGACCGAAAAGAAAGCCGTGGCCGAAGTCAAGGTGAGCGACGAGCCGGTCACCGTCATCGTCAGCGAAAAAGGCTGGGTGCGCGCGCGTAGCGGCCACGGACACGACGCGGCGGGCTTCGGCTTCAAGGCGGGCGACGGGCTGTATGGCGCGTTCGAGTGCCGCACCGTCGATACGCTGCTGGTCTTCGGCGGCAACGGGCGCGTCTATAGCGTGCCGGTCGCCGGCTTGCCTGGCGCGCGTGGCGACGGCCAGCCCATCACCACCCTGATCGAACTGAAAGCAGGCACCCAGCCCGCGCACTATTTCGCCGGGCCGGAAGCTGCCCTGCTGCTGCTGGCCGGATCGGGCGGCTACGGCTTTCTGGCGCGCGTGGCCGACATGCTCACGCGCCAGCGGGGGGGTAAGGAATTCATCGCCATCGGCGCGGGCGAGCAGGTGTGTCGGCCTTCGCTCGTGGCGTTGGGTTCGGCGCTCGATTCAGAGCAAAAAACGCCTCTAGCTCTTGCTGATGCTGCGCAGACAGCTATCGGAACCATAGCTGCCACGCATGTGGCCTGCGCCTCCACCGGCGGGCGCATCCTCACCTTCGAGATCGGCGAACTGAAAATCATGGAAAAAGGCGGGCGCGGCCTGATGCTGATCGACCTCGACGCCAAGGATGCGCTAGCGGGCGCGGCGGCCTACACCCGCAGCGTGCGTATTTTTGGAACCGGGCGCGGCGGCAAACCGCGCGAAGAAGCGCTCGAAATCCGCACCCTCAACAACGCCTGCGCCGCCCGCGCCCGCAAAGGCAAAATGGCCGATCTGGGCTTCAAGCCGGCGGGGGTTGTGCGGGTGGAGTGATGGGTTTGATCCCGGATTGACACCCAAGGCCGTCCTATGCATGACAGACCGTTCCATGCCGCCAGCCGGTTTGCGCCGGTTATCGTGACCATGTTGGCGCTGACCATGCGCAACGCTTTTGCCTGTGGTTCAGAGGATGATTCATTGTTTGTTCTGTCAGTCTATGCCGGCCATTTCGTGACCGTCATGGTTGCCGCCGCGATACTGACGGCTATCGTCTGGGGCATCAAACTGGCTTTTTTCAGGCAAGCGGCAAGTTTTCCCGTGTCTGCGCTTATGTCCATAATATTTGGAATTGTCATCGGTCTGGTGGGCACATTCATGGCGCCTGCATTCGATCAGGTTTTCGAATCCTTCGGGGCCTATCTGCCTATGCCCACAAAATTAGTGATCAATTTTCGATACCTTCTGTGGACGCCATTATTTTTAATTGCTGTTTCATGGCGATCACTACGATTAAATCCGGCCCGCCGCCGTTATTATGTTGCCGCTCTTTTGAGTGAAATGATATTACTTGCCATGATTCTGGCTGCATTGTATATGCCGATCTTCAAGCTGGGATCAGCATGTGGATGATTTGAGCGTTTTCGATTTCGCCCGGATCATTTTTGCGCCGCTTGCCATGCTATGACCCCGATGCCATTCAGTCAAGTACACATATCCATGATTTTGTCATTCCCGCTTGCGCGGGAATGACAATTTTTTCGGCAATTCTTTATTATTTTGAACGAGAATTGGCACAACATGAATATAATCGTCCTCCTGCTCGTCCTCGCCTTCGCCGCCCTCAGCTTCGCCTTGGGCCGCTGGCTCTCACGCCACTGGCGCGCCAAACAGAAAGCGAAAAACCAAACCGCCCAACGCGCCGCCGAAACCCGTCAGCAGCGCCGGGCCAGGCAGCGGCGGGAGTTGAAATAGGGCTGCTTGCCGATTCAAGCGGTTTTGGTTTTGTTATTCCCTCTCCCCAAAGCGGGAGAGGGAGAAAAATCGAATAAACTTGAACGACTGACCAACAACCGCTTTAGAGCGCTTTTGATCCAGTTGATGACACTTTTTCTTTCAGGGACAAAGGGAAGAAAAGCCGCCGGTCGTAGGGGCGAAAAAATTTTCGCCCCCCACCGCAGCGAGAGAGCGTGGCGCCTTGAATGAGGCGCTGCCGGGCGAAAAATTTTTCGCCCCTACAAGGCAGCGCCTGCCACGAATAGAAGTGTCAACACTTGACTTAAAACCGCTCTAAAAAGAGCATTCATGACGGACGACAAAGGTTCTCGATTGTGGAGGCGGGTTCTCATGGCGGCACACCGGGATTGCGCTGCGCTTCATCTCCGCCAATGGTTGTCTTGCGCGTCTTTCGCAACACCGCCAGGATCAGCACGATCAGCGCCAGCGTCAGGAACGTGGCTGACAACGGGTGAACCAGCAGGGGGGTGAAACTCCCGCGCGACAGCAGCAGCATGCGGCGCAGCTGCTCCTCCATTGCCGCGCTGTACACCATGCCAAAGTACAGTGGGGCGCTGACACACTTAAGCCTAGCCCACAAATAACCCGCGAGGCCGAACACGATCGTGGAAACGAGGAAGAAGTTGTCGTAGTCCTGCCACCAGTAGATGGCGATCACGCCGACCAGCAAAAGCGCCAGGAACCCTGTGCGGTAGCGCGATTGCGGCAGCTTGGCCCACAGGCCGATACCCAGCGCGCCCATCAATACGCTGGCGGCATTCATGCCGTCCTCCAGCGCGGGAATGTCGAACATGAAGCGCTTCACGCCCGAATTGATGTCGGTACCCGCCAGACCCAGCAACATGCCGAGAATGACCATCGCGACGGCCTTGAGCAGCGAGCCTGAGGCCAGCGCCGCCGCGCCCGTCAGATAAAGCAGTATCCATGAGAAATAGTCGGGGGGGCTAGGGTCTGTCATCAAACTTAGCGAATGCTATATTATAAAGAGCATGAAACAAAGATACGTTCTAACAGACACCCAATGGGAACGCATCAAAGACCTGCTGCCC
>JAIRVJ010000089.1 GCA_031253955.1 Burkholderiaceae bacterium
GCAACTCGTGCGAGGCGTTGGCCAGCAGCGACTTTTGCGATTGCAGCAGCGTCGCCTGCGCGTTCATCAGGGTCTGGATGTGCCCGGCGGCGGTGTTGAAGTGGCGCGCGAGGTCGGCCACTTCGTCGCTGCCGCCAGTGGGCACGCGCACCGACAGATCGCCCTCGCCCCAGCGTTGCACACCGTGTTGCAGGGCCACCAGCCGGCGCGTGAGGCGGCGCGCGACGGGAAAAAGCGCCACCATGACGCCCAGGCCGGTGAGCGCCAGCGTCCAGATAAAGCCGTAGGGCGGGCGCAGCCAGGCAGGCAGCAGGCTCTCGTCGCGCCACGGCGGGCCGCCGCGCCCGCCGCCGGCTCCTGACGGCCCGCCGCCCGGCCCGCGCGCGCGGGGAGACAGGGGCAGGTGCAGGTTCAGCACCTGACCGTCGCTCAGGATCACGTCGAATTCGATGCCCCGGTCCGGGACGCGGTGCATCAGCGCCTCGGCCGTGCCCAGCACGTCGCCTTGTGCATTGCTGACGACGACCTGGCGCGGCGCGGCTGCCAAACGCTCGCGCTCCTGCTCGCCGCGCTGCTCGGCGGCCAGCCACGCCCAGCCCGCCAGCAAGCTGAGCACGAGCACGCTGGCGGCCACCGCCAGCCAAATGCGCAGGTACAGCTTGCGTGCGATGGGGAAAAACCAGTTCATGCTTTTCCCTGTGTCATTCCCGCGCAAGCGGGAATCCATGAACGTCGCTTCCTGGAGCGGCCCACTGGCGGAAATCAGCGCCGTGGATTCCCGCCTGCGCGGGAATGACGAAGAAAAAAGGCTCCATCCGATACTTTCAACCCAGGTTCAATCCTGCTGCCGGGCGAACACGTAGCCCACGCCGCGCACGGTAAGGATGCGCTTGGGGTTTTTCACGTCGGCTTCGATGGCGGCGCGGATGCGGCCCATGTGCACGTCGATGGAGCGGTCGAACGCTTCCAGCTCGCGCCCGCGCACGGCTTCCATGATCTGCTCGCGCGTAAGCACGCGGCCGGCGCGCTCGGCCAGGGCCACGAGCAGGTCGAACTGGTAGCTGGTCAGCTCGCCCGGCGCGCTGCCCACGGTGATGGTGCGCGCGTCGCGGTCGATTTCCAGACTGCCGAACTGCATCACCTGCCGCCCGGCGGTGCCCGGCGGCGCGTCGTGGCGGCGCAGCACGGCGCGGATGCGCGCCAGCAGCTCACGCGGCTCGAAGGGCTTGGGCAGGTAATCGTCGGCGCCCAGCTCCAGTCCGATGATGCGGTCCGTGGCGTCGCCCTTGGCCGTGAGCATGAGCACCGGCACGCGCGCCGGCTTGCCGGGCAGGGCGCGGATGGCGCGGCAGATGTCCAGACCGTCGGCGTCGGGCAGCATCAGATCGAGCAGCACCAGATCCACCGGCCCCTCTTGCAGCGCCGCCAGGCCCGATGCGCCATCGGGCGCGTGCCGCACCGCGAAACCCGATTGAGTGAGGTATTCACTGACCATCGCGGCAAGGCGATGGTCGTCTTCGATCATGAGCAGGCGCTGGGTCATGGTGCGATCCGGGAGAAACAGGCCGATAGAGTACATGCTGCCGCGCTTGTGCTGCCCGCTTGCGGCGAGCGGGTAAAGAAGGGTAAAGAGCGTTTGGCGTTGAGTGTGAGAGGCGTCTCGGCTGGAAAAAGTTTCACCAATCGCCAAACGCTTAACGTTTCCGCTGCGCAACCCACACCAGCAGCACCACCGGCAGGCCAAGCAGCGCGGTGCCGATGAAAAAACTCGGATAACCGAACGCCTTGACGTACACGCCCGCGTAACCGGCGATGAACTTGGGCAGCAGTTGCGCGATGGAACTGAACAGCGCGTATTGCGTGGCCGAATAGCGCACGCTGGTCAGGCCCGACAGATAGCCGACGAAGGCTGCCGAGGCGATGCCGCCGGCCAGGTTGTCGGCGCACACCACGGCCACGAACGCGGGCAGGTCGTGCCCGCGCGTGGCTAGCCATGCAAACAGCAGGTTGCTCGCCGCGCTGGCAAAAGCGCCGCCCAGCAGCACGCGCATGACGCCTAGGCGCATCGCCAGCGCGCCGCCGATGAAAGTGCCTGCCAGCGTCATCGCCACGCCGAACATTTTGCTGACCGCGGCGATTTCTTCCTTGTCAAAGCCCATGTCCACGTAGAAGGGGCCGGCCATGCCGCCCATGACCACGTCGCTGATGCGGTACAGCCCGATCAGTGCCAGCACCAGCGCCGCGTGCCAGCGATGGCGGTGGAAAAATTCGGCGAACGGCGCAACCAGCGCCTGCTCTAGCCACTGCCGCGCATTGCGCGCCGGCGCAATGGCCGCCGGCGCCGGTTCGGGCGAAAACAGCACCGTGAGCGCACCCACGGCCATCGACGCGGCCATCACGATGTAAGCGGCGCGCCAGGCAGTGTTCTGATAGCCGTGCAGGCCCGCCGCCGGGATTTCGGCCCAGGCGGCCAGCCACAGCGCGCCCGCCCCGGCCCAGATGGTGGCCAGCCGGTAGCCCATCTGGTAGCTGGCCGCCAGTGCGGGCTGCTCGCGCGCCGGGGCCGATTCGATGCGGAAGGCATCCAGCGCGATGTCCTGTGTGGCCGAGGCGAACGCCACCAGCAGCGCCCAGCCCACCAGTGCGGGCAGGTTGCGCGCCGGGTCGGTCCACGCCATGCCGAGCAGCCCCGCCGCTACCGCCGCCTGCGCCAGCAGCAGCCAGCTTCGGCGCCGCCCCAAAACGCGCGTGAGAATTGGCAGCGGCAAGCGATCCACCAGCGGCGCCCAGGCCCACTTGAAGCTGTACGCCAGGCCGACCCAGCCGAGGAAGCCGATGGTGTCGATGTCGATGCCCGCCTCGCGCAGCCGCAGGGCCAAGGTGCCCGCCGTCAGGAGCAGCGGCAGCCCGGCGGCAAACCCGAGCGCAAGCATCCGCAGGCTTTCGGGCCGCAGATAGACCGCGAGCGATTCGCGCAGGCCGCGCGTGGGTGGCGGAGCCGGATCGGGCGGCGCGGCTGGGTCGGTCATGCGAAACCGCGGCTATCGGGAAGAAAGCAGGTCATGCGTGCGCTCGAAGTTCTCATAAACCAGCTGCAATTCCCGCCAGAAAGCGAGGGTCGATGCACTGGGCGCGCTTTTTTCCAGAAAAGCCATGCCCTTTGCATCGAGTCTGGCGGGAAAAACCTGGACGGCCATTTTCCGGTGGCCGTGCCGGGAGGCGGCGGTTTTTTTCATTTTTAAAACAGCCTTATGTCCCGCGCACAAAGGGGTTGCTGCGCCGCTCCTGGCCGAAGGTGCTTTCCGGACCGTGGCCGGAGATGAACACGGTGTCATCGCCCATCGGCCATAGGCGCTCGCGGATGCTGGCAATCAACTGCTCGTAATCGCCGCCGGGGAAATCGGTGCGGCCGATGCTGCCGGCAAACAGCACGTCGCCGACGAAAGCGCGCCCCGCTTCGGGCGAATGAAACACCACGTGCCCCGGCGTATGGCCGGGACAGTGCCGCACAGCAAGCTGGCACGCTCCCACCTGCACGGTGTCGCCATCGTGCAGCCAGCGCGCCGGGGTGAACGGCTCCGCCACGGACGCCAAGCCGAACCGCTGCCCTTGCTGCGCCAGTGCATCGATCCAGAACTGGTCGCCCGGATGCGGGCCGACGATCGGCAGGCCCAGGCGGCGGCTGAGTTCGCCCGCGCCGCCGGCGTGGTCGATGTGGGCGTGCGTGATCCAGATTTGCGCGAGCTTCAAGCCCAGGCGCCCCGCCTCGGCTAGCACATGGTCGAGATCGCCGCCGGGGTCGATCACTGTCGCCTCGCGCGGCGCGGGCGCGGCATCGTCCCATAGCAGCGAGCAGTTTTGCTCGAACGGGGTGACGGGGATGGTCTGGTAGCGGAGCATGGCACGCCTGTCACAGTTCTTATTCAGTAAACATTTCTTGCAGGGTCTTGAGCGTAGCGGTGAGCGTTTTGTTTGACACCGCGCCACGCCGGTCGATCAGGCGCGTTTTATCGACGGCGCGCATTTGATCGAGCAGGACCAGGCCGCGCACGCCCGCATGGGTCACCGGCACCCGAAAGGGCGCGGGAAAGCCGGCGGAAGTCATCGGCGCAACTAGCACGGTGCGCAAATGAACGTTGAGTTCGGGCGGCGAGACTACCACGCACGGGCGGGCCTTGCGGATTTCGCTGCCAACCGTGGGGTCCAGTTGCACCCGCCAAATTTCGCCGCGTTTCACCAAGTCAACTCCGCATCTTCCGCGTTGCCGAATTCGCCCATCGCCAGCGCGTCGCCGCTGCGTTCGGCAAGGGCGCGGGCGGCTTCGGCCCAGCCCGTGCGCGCTGTCACGGACGGACGGCGCAGCACAATGGCACCGTCTTCTACGGACAGATCGGCGCAGCCCGCATCCAGCAGCCCTGCTTGGGCCAGTACCGGTTTGGGCAGCACCACGCCTTTGCTGTGGCCGATGGCACGAATAGCAATGTCCATGATGGTTTCCCTTGCACGTGTGAAATAACAATGTTATTTCATTGTAGCGTTACCACTGGTACTCGATCGTCAGCGGCGCGTGGTCGGAAAAACGCTCGTCCTTGCAGATGCTCGCCCGCCGCGCGGCAGCGGCGCTGGCAGGGGTAGCCAAGTGGTAATCGATGCGCCAGCCCACGTTGTTGGCCCGCGCCAGCCCCCGGTTGCTCCACCAGGTGTAGGCCGCACCGGTGGCGTTGGGGTGCAGGCGGCGGTACACGTCCGTCAGACCGCCATCGGACAGGAGCTGGTCCATCCATGCCCGCTCTTCGGGCAAGAAGCCGCTGTTTTTCTGGTTGCCGCGCCAGTTTTTCAGGTCGATTTCCTTGTGGGCGATGTTCACGTCCGCGCACAGGATGAATTCGCGTTCGGCTTGCAGGCGCGCGAGCGCCGGGTAGATTTCATGCAGAAAACGGTACTTGGCGTCTTGCCGCTGAGGGCCGGAAGTGCCGCTGGGAAAGTAGCTGCTGATGATAGAAAACTTGCGCCGCGGCGTGTCGAAGCGCGCTTCCAGATAGCGGCCTTCCGCATCGAACTCTTGCGATCCCCATCCGGCAATCACTTCACTGGGTTCGCGCCGGGTGTAAATACCCACGCCGGAGTAGCCCTTTTTGGCGCTGGCCGGGTGAAAGTAGCCGCGCAGGCCTGCGAGCAGTTCAAAGCGCCCGGCCAGATCAGACTGCTGCGCCTTGATTTCCTGCACGCACATACAATCCGGAGAGTGCCGCTCCAGCCAGTCTTGCAGACCCTTGGAGCAGGCCGAGCGAATGCCGTTGAGGTTGAGGCTGGTGAGTTTGAACAAGGGAAATATCTCCACGATGAACCCGGCCACGCAGCAGGAGCGCGATGCGCTGGCTTGGCAGTTCGTGCGCTTTGCCATCGACGCGGGCGTGCTGCGCTTTGGCGAATTCAAGACCAAGGCCGGGCGCATCAGCCCGTATTTTTTCAACGCCGGCCTGTTCGACGACGGCACAAAACTTGGCCGGCTGGCGCAATTTTATGCACAGGCGCTGCTGGTATCGGGACCGCAATTCGACGTGATCTTCGGCCCCGCCTACAAAGGCATCCCACTGGGCGCGGCGGTGGCGGTGGAATTGGCCCGGCTGGGCGTGAACAAGCCCTTTGCCTACAACCGCAAGGAAGCCAAGGATCACGGCGAAGGCGGCGCGC